>PBHQ01000014.1 GCA_002719475.1 Methanobacteriota archaeon
CTGGAATTCATGGGTTTCTGAGCATGATGATGATCACGATGACCATGATCATAACGAAACTGATGATGACCATGATCATAACGAAACTGATGATGGCCACGATAATCATGAAGCTGAGATGTCGGCCTTGATGGATATTTTCAACGAATCCGATGCTGATGGAGACCAACTATTGAATTTAACAGAGTTGGAGACATTTATTCATGAACTTGAGGAATTGGAAGAAGAGCATGATGGCCATGATGACCATGATGATCACGACCATGGAGATCACGATGGCCACGATGACCATGACGGCCACGATGACCATGATGGCCATGAAGAGCATGCTCATGCTGTACCAGAAAAGGTCATTGAGGGCGCATCAGGATGTGCCGCAAATACTGACGTTATGATTTTCCACCTCGATGAAGGCGAATATGTTCTTGAATTCGAAGCAGAGAACATGACTGCGCTCGATATATCAGTATTGAAGATGGCCGGGGCCCATCACCATCACCACCATGGGCATGGTGGCCCATTCGAATGGGCTGGAATCTTCAGCATCTCTGATGTATCTCACACCTGGACAATGGAGAAAGTCGACGGTTCCTATGCCGACCCAAGTATGCGTGTCGTCATCATCCCAACCGATACCCCTACCGAAGAGACAATGCACAGTTTGGAAGGTGGTGTAGAGGCGCTTATTGAAGGCGACTGTACAATCATAGAGGATGGAGAATCTATGACACCTGTTGACGGTGGTTCATGTTTCGAATGGCATGTTGGTACTGGTGACATCTCAACATTTACCATTGATACATCTGGAATGAGTGGGTTTGCTGCTTACACAGCACACAGCCCGTATGAATTCGAAGCTACTCAGCACTATCTAAAAGACTCAACTGGTAATGATGTCGAACACGTTGCCGAGGAAGGTGGGGGCGGTCATGGAGACCACGGAGACCACGGGGACCACGATGACCATGATGATCACTCAGACCATGATGACCATGATGATCACTCAGACCACGATGACCATGATGATCACTCAGACCATGATGACCATGATGACCACGATGGCCACAATGTTGGATTCGCAACAATTCACATTGAGGAGACTGGTGAGTATGGGTTTGCAATTCCAGAGGGTGTTGAGTTCTTCGTATTGATGGAAGAAGGCTCACATTCAGAACACGATCATGGAAGTCATGGAGACTCAGAAGAAGATGACAATTCTGAGGATAATAGTGAGATTGAAGCAGATGACAATGAAGAGGCTTTCGAATACGACCCACACAGTTGGCTAGATCCATTGGCCTTCAAGGCGCAGTTAGATGTTGTATTGTCTAGTCTGGTTTCTGCTTTCCCAAGCGGAGAGAGCGAATTCAGAGCAAATGCACAAGCCTATGCTTCTCAGCTTGACGACTTGGATGCAGGGTTTGAAGAAGCCTTTGGGCAGAGTGGAACTTGTACACAAAGAACTGTAGTTGCAAACCACAATGCGTATGCATACATTGGTAAGAGATACAATCTCCAATTCATATCAGTACATGGATTAGATCCTGAAGGTGAACCTTCTGTAGAAGATATTGCTGAGGTCGTAGAACAGATCGAAGAGAAAGGATTGACTGTTCTCTTTGTTGAGGAGTACACCGTTCAGTCAGCAGTAGATAGTATCGTAGAAGAGACAGGTGTTTCAATCAAGGTTCTATACACTATGGAGATGCCTCCAATAAACGATGACGATGATTACTTGTCCTTGATGAGTAAGAATCTTGAAAGTTTGAAATCGGGCCTGAGCTGTTGAATTAGATATTTCTAACTGATGGCAGAAATTTTGAGGGATTGGGATGAATTTAGTGGATGCCTTGCCGGTAATATTCGTTGTTGGCGCCTTCGTAATTATTGGAAGTTATTTGTTAGTAGAGTCTTTCCGTGCTAGGTTTAATCGTCAATGACGATGGCCGCGGTCTGGCTCAATAGTGTTGAGTGCATTCCCGTTTTGCCGAGTTGACTATATGCCGCCAGAGATTTCTAAAGAGATAGAGTCAGAATCTGTGATTTTAGATGTTGCAGATGTATCGGTCAGCCGTTCCGGTAAAATTGTTCTGAAAGACATTAATTTGAAGATTAAAAGAGGAGAGTTTGTTGGATTAGTGGGTCCAAATGGTAGCGGTAAAACTACTCTTCTTTTGACCCTCCTTGGAATACTGAAGAACCAAACAGGTGCCATTAATATCTATGGAAAAAAACCAATGTCGCGGAGTTTTCTGGGCAAAATCGGATGGGTTTCGCAGGCCGCATCCAATTTACCACGCCATGTCAAAATAACAGTTCAGGAACTTGTTAGATTGGGAACGATAAATGCTGAAAATATGTTCTTGAGACAATCCCGTTATCGTAGAGAAAGTGTCAATCGTGCAATTGAAATGGTTGGGCTACAAGATTTGCAACATACAGATGTCAGTCGTCTTTCTGGGGGGCAAAGACAACGCGCCGTAATTGCACGCGCCTTAGCATCAAACGCTGATTTCATCTTATTTGATGAACCTCTTGTAGGAGTTGATCGTGAATCAAGGAATTCTTTGTTGAAATTATTGGATAAGTTATGTCACGATGAAAACAAAACTATCCTCATGGTATCGCATGATCTTACTGCGATGCTTCAGACAACACATCGAATGATCTATTTGGAGGAGTCAATAAAGTTCGATGGGCCAACCGAGGAATTCCCTGATTTAGCAATTCTAGCGAGTCTAAGAGGGATTCAACATGTACACGAACACGAACATAGCCACCATGATTTGAACCATGAACCTCCACCTGCGGTACTCTTGGGAAATTTGGATGAAAACATGGAGGAAGAATGATGGTGGGAACTTTCATTCTGGAATTGGTCGCACCAATTATGGAACTCATCGCACCTATGCTTCCTGGTGAGATATTTCCTTATTTCTTCACCATGGGAATGTTTCAACGGGCCATTCTGGCTGCCATATTGGTTACAATTGTTTCTGGTATGCTCGGGTGTTTTCTGCTTATCAGAAATCTAGCGCTGATGGGTGATGGACTTGCCCATGTTTCGTTTGGTGGCGTAGCAATCGGGATAGTGTTAGGTGCTACAGCACCACTATGGTATGCATTAGTATGCTGTTTAATTGCCGCGATACTTATTCATGAATTGCAGACAAGAGAAATACTTACTGGCGATGCAGCAATCGCGATATTCTTGACTGGAATGTTGGCATTAGGTCTTGTAATTCTAAGAATTTTTGGAGGCGGAATAACAACGGATATTGAGGGATATTTGTTTGGTAACTTGTTACTAATCGATGAAGAAAGTCTCGATATGATTGCCGTAATCAGTATATTTTCATTTAACCTATTAGTTGTGATGCGTTCAATATTACTTGCATCTACAATAGATCCACTAGCAGCACGCGTTCAGGGGATACCTGTGAGAGGTATTGGGTTGATGTTCAGTGTAATTACTGCGGCAGTCGTAGTCAGTATGGTTCAGATTGTAGGGGCTCTACTTGTCACTGCCTTGTTGGTTACACCTGCAGCAACTGCACAACTCATTGGGAGAAGTTTCCGTTCCTGCTTGATTTGGGCGCAGATATTCGGTTTTACTTCAGTAATATTAGGGCTATATTTTTCTGCCGAGTACCAGGCAGGAAGTGGTTCTATGATTGCATTAACCGCTGCCATCATTTTCGCTATTGTAGCAATATCTCGAGTATTGATCCGCCAGTTTATTCAACCCAAAGTAAACTTCAACTGAATCAGGAACAGATTTCAGAAGTACAGAGTGGCGTGTCATAGTAGAATCTAGTTTCATTGTCGAAGGAATCCAGTTGTAGGGTTGAACCGGAATCAACCACGGTCACAAGGCTTGATGCTGCCGATGGTAGGTAATCCTCTCCTGTACTTCTGAGAGTCAAGCGGATTGTGTGTCCTGCTTCTACTTCTACATCCATTGGGAAGAATTCCATCATGGCGGTAATTTCCTCAAAGACAGGTGTCCATGCCTGCTCATCATTTCCTCCAGCGTGATAGCGCAAGTCCATGATGGCATGTCCGATGTGTATGCAGGTCCCTTCGTAGCAATCTTCCATCAATGCATAGATCTGTCCACCTACGGTTGCAGTGTTGACATTTACATGCAAACGCGGCATTCCTCCGAAGTATAGTGCTGCTTCAAGGGGTGGAGTCTCATACACAGGGCCTGAACTCGCATCAGGTCGAATCAAGTTCCCACCACCAGTTGATGGCAGATCTGAACTCCCTAATTCCCACAATATTTCAGTCGTATCGGTCATAGGGTAGCGCTCTTCAAGTCTCCATGAACCTTGATTTGATTGAATCTCAACTCCAAGCCACGGCTGAGGACCTTCTTGCTTGAGGTAGTAGGTAAACCACTCCAACAAGTCCTGCATCCAATCCATACGTACCATCTCTGGGAACGCTTCGCGTCCACGCCCAGGGTCGCTACGGTCAAACATAATCTGAGGTCGATCTGGATAGTCGTGGTCCCACTGCCCGAACAAGCCCTTTGCCTCGATCCCTTGATCATACAGCAGATTGATTGTAGGAATGGCCATGTGAGGGTCAACGTTCCAATCATGCATCCCTTGAATCAGGTACACACTACCGTTGTAATTCTGTAGAACTCTATCCAAGAAGTATCTCTCCTCCCAGTATGTTCCAGCGAATTCACTGCCCCATATATATGCAGAAAGTCCAGTTGCAGGTCCAATGAGGTAGTCTGGACACATATTCCCCAAATCGCCTTCGTCTTGATCGAAACCATAGGAGCCGTAAACTCCGTTGTGCATTATTGGTGCTCGTGCTTCGTTGCTTCCGTTACGCCACATCAATTCCATGACGCCTATGAGGCCCGAAATTGGGACAATTGTCGCCAGGTGTTCATTGCCGAACATCGCCGCTTGCCATGGGGTTGAACCATCATACGACTTACCTATCATTCCGACTTTGCCATTGCTCCAATTCTGGGAGCCTAACCAAGTGACTGCCGCATCTACTCCAAGTTGCTCAGCAGTGCCCATCAGGTCCATGCAATGATTAGAACGTCCTGTGCCCATCACTGAAACCTGAGCAAAAGCGAAACCGTGAGGCACTAATTGTTCGATGATCATCTTGCCTAACCAAGTGCCCGCTTCTTCAATTCCAGGTGTTTCCACCGAGGGTTCGTCGAAATATGGGCCGAATTCAGCGATTACCGGTACGGTTTCTCCCTCATCCAAGATTGGTACCCAAATCGCAAGACTGACCATGCCATTCGGCGCAGAACCCCCTTCCTCTATTGGTAAATCGAAATTAACGAAATGGTGTGTTCCAGTCCACAATTGCTGGCCATCAGGTCCAGTCTTAGTTCCATTTTCTAGGACGTAAGAATGGCTACCATTGGTGGAGAAATCCAGTTTATGCCTATCCCAAATGGGATTGTTTTGCTCAACCAGTTCATCAATTGCTTCTTCTTCAAGAGGGGCTCCAACCACCCTGCTCATCAAGATGAAAACCATTACTACAGCTAGGGTGGCGCCCAGTGCGAGGTTAAGTGAATCACCACTTTTCGCCTCGGCTAGAACGGCATCTCCGCCCCCTTCGGCATCGAGCAGCATCGCGTCCATGCCTCGCTGAGGATATTCTCACTAATCGTTTATTCGCCCTCCTCAGTTGAAGACGAAAGACGGAATTCCTCTAACAAAATTGAGTGAATCTTGAAGAGCGCCTTGGATTCTGATTCCAACTTACAATTCTATTCTTTAGGAATGATCCATCTGTCTCCGGATTTACCTTCAGGAATCATGCCAAAGAATTCAATCAATTCGTCCTTCTGGAAACTATAAATTTCCATTTTAAATCCATCTGAGTTATTCAACGAGTAAACAATACGGTCTCCTTCATCCTCACTTCTCATTTCCAAACCTTCTATGGGAAAATTCTCTTGTTCCTTCATTTTGTATGTTTGACCGAAGTACTTTTTTACGGTACCATCGGTAATACTAAATTGTATTTTTAATTTTGAGATACGGTCTAAGATCAAGTACCCTATTGCTTCTAAAATCACAATTAGGANAATGACTTGTTGAGCCCCTCCGAAATATGTCCATCCCTTGTCATTGGGCAGGATGTTCCAGATAATTATNGGTATAATCACCATTCCTAGNATTGAAAAATATTTTATGTATTTCAAAAAATAATAAGGTTCCAAAATTATNTCTTTATTCATGACTAAGCGTACTGATTGTTCGCTATAATTTCATTGCCGCCATTCAATTTAGAATGCGGTAATAATCCCTGCAGTTGCAAACCATGCTCCAAGCATGCTTCCAAGATTTGTAAGGGCAGTCACCAATAGAACTCGTCCGGCCCGGTTGGACCAAAACAATTTCATCTCATCGAGTTTGAGGAAATCTTTGAGGTCCTTGGTCGAAGGTTCTCGTACTACCAATTGAACGTAACCGGCAAACCACCCCGCTGCTAATGCAGGGTTCAGTGAGGTGATTGGACTGGCTATTGCAGCAGTCAATATGGCTAGAGGATGNCCCCTAGCAATCATGCAACATATGGCTGCCATCGCAGCGTTGAACAGCGTCCAGATGGTCAACATCTCGTATAGGTCTCCCTCTGCNCCAGTATAGAGGAACCATCCCATCAAGCCAAAGACCAATAGTGGAATTCCCCAAATTANGACNTTCCAAAGTGGATTTGGACGAGGTACGATTTCAAGTTCTTCGATTCTTTCTGCANTTGTCTCTCTATTTTGCAAGCGTTTGCTCACACCTTCCAAGTGCCCTGCGCCAATTACTGCCAGAACCTTTCCTTTACTCCGTTGACTTTCGATTTTGGTTGCTAAGTATTCGTCTCTTTCATCGACCAATACTTCACCTGCAGAGGGGGCGATTTGCTTGAGTTCTTCCATTAATTCGCTGAGAAGGTCTTTATTCGATAGCAATTCATTAATTTCAGGGATATCTTCCTCTGAATCATCTTCNGGAGCCACCAATCCCCATAGTATTCTCCACTTNTCGCGCAGACCCATATTTCGCCATGCNCGCCTGAGTGTNATCTGTATGTCTCGGTCGACTAATGCAACTTCGATATTCTTCTCTTCGGCACTATTCATGGCGCCTAGAAGTTCTGCTCCAGGTTGCACTCCTTCGTCCATGCCAAGCCTTCTTTGTTCAGCGGCGAGCATGGATTGGAAGAGGACCAATGGTGCCTTGCCTTCCTTGATGACTTTGCGTAGCCCTTCTTGATCTAGTCTACGCTCATCTTTCAAGGCCTGCGCTCTGCTATTGCATAATTCGATAGCGACGACATCAGGCCCCCATTCCTCGATTTGTTTGTCGACTAATTCCACAGAATCCTTGGACACATGTGCAGTTCCAATGATTCTGAGGTTCTCATCGACGTCTACGATGGGTTCATTCTCAGCCTCCGACAACTAAACACCTCCATTAATTGCAGAATTCATCTTTGCAACNTCGAGATGTTCTGCTACGTCATGTACTCTTAGGATNTCCACTCCAAGTCTCTGTGCCTGAGTTGCCACGGCTAGAGTGCCTGGTAATCTATCGGCTGTCTCTTCACGTTCAGTAATGGCTCCAATCATCGATTTGCGAGAGACTCCCCAGAGTATTGCAAAGCCTTCAGGGCCTCTTTCTATATCTTGTANCAAATCGAGATTATGTTGCAAAGTCTTTCCAAATCCGAACCCAGGGTCGAGAACGATATTTTCTATGTCTTGTCCNAANTCAACCAACTCCCTTGCTTTNTTGAGCAATTGCGCATAGACTTCTTTGAAAACGTTGAGGTAAGTNGGNTTCTCCTGCATGTCTTGCGGTTCACCTTGCATATGCATTATGCAGACTGCACAGCCTCTTTGTGCGATTAATTCAAGCATGTTTGGATCTCTTAGTCCGCTAACATCGTTGATCATATCGGCTCCTACATCTAGGGCAGCTGCTGCGACCTCTGGNTGCCGAGTGTCCACCGAGATCCACACATCAGAAGAATTCCGTAATTCACTAATGACTGGAATTACTCTGTTCAATTCTTGTTCTATGGAGACTGCTTCCGCTCCTGGCCTTGTTGATTCTCCNCCAATGTCGATCCAATCTGCACCTTCTGCAANCATCTGTAATGCCCTTTCGACATCGCCAGAGCGGCTAGCCGAATGGAATGAATCCGGAGTGCAATTGATGATTCCCATCAATCTAGGNCTGCCATCGGTATGAGCCCTTAGGGCTCGGCGGCAATCGCTAACCCCTCTAGAACCGGCCATGACGTACCCCGTGAGTCAGGCATCCTTTATCAGATAAGGTGCGCGAGCCTTGCGATTATGGGCGCGGTTGAGGATGCGGCTGAGGATGCAGAATCTGCTGCCTCCACAGAAGNTGANGTGGCCATGCCTAGTCCGCAGCAGTTAGAAATTGCAGAGAATATTCTCAACCGTTTGAACCCTAAAGATCGNCATGACCTAGGNAAGATGATTCATCATCGGTCCTTGACTTGCGGTGGTATNGCTGCGGGATTAGCGATATTTTGGTGGCTCTCAATTCAACGGATTGGAGNTGATCCAATAAACCAGAGCGAATCTTTAGTCAAAGGAATTACTTTCATGACCCTTTCTTATCTTGTTCCAGCGGTAGTATTCTTTGCATCAATACTCAATGCTGCTAGCCGTGAGAAGGGTCAACCCGGACCTGCATTAATTGCTGGTGCCATGTTCTTGGTCATGGGCTTCTTTTCCTTTGAACCACTTGTCATGGGCCTTCTTGACTCAACGGTAGAAGTGGGTAATGCTTTGTGGCAAACCCTCCGTCTAACGATTCTTGGTGTTGGTTTCTTCTTCGTAGCCAAGTTGTTCATAGAGGCCTTCCTATTGAATTGGGTCATGCGTTTAGAAGAGGCATTTTCAGGTATGGAGATTTTGGCGATTGCCTCGCAAGAAATGGCTGCTCCTGATTCTGAGCCTGAGGATGCTGAACAAGCGGACGCCTGAAGAAGTCAAGGCTAGTGCCGAGATNCATGTGCGCCGAGGTGGTTGTGCTTAGACTGGGTCATCGCAAAGGTAGAGATCCACGAATCACAACTCACCTTGGTCTTGTTGCCAGAGCATTTGGNGCNCAACGTTTGGTACTTGCAGGAGACGAGGACGAGGAGTTGTTTGCNGGACTGCATTCGGTNTCAGAGAGTTTCGGCGGTAGTTTGCAAACTGAATATACCGAGAAGCCTATGGCATGGTTGAAGAATTTCGTTAAGTCGGGCACCGCAATACATCTAACNATGTACGGACTTCCATTTCGTGAAGTGATTCCCGAATTGCACAACAATGTTCCTCTGTGTATAGTCGTGGGCGGTGCAAAAGTTCCTCGACAAGTATACGATATCTGCCATCACAATGTCGCCGTCGGTAATCAGCCGCACAGCGAAGTTGCAGCACTGGCCCTCTTTCTAGACTCTTACGTTGATTCACCTCCTGTTTTCGATGATGCAAAGTTGACAATAGAACCAAATCAGCGAGGAAAAACTGTNCATGAAAGTGGCGTTTAAGTTGAAGGTTTAGCGGCCGTTAGATAGGTAATCATCTTAGAGCCCACTTTGGGACCAAAGACGATGTCGGCGGGGCTCGCGGCACAAGGGGGATTCTGTCCCGGTTCATCTACCGCTTCCGAAGGTAATGCTCCTGTGTTCGCTGATGCTGCCGATTCTTTGCTGCATGCAATCTCTCCAGCCCCTGCTGAACAACCNATTGGATTGCTTCTATTGGCTGATGGTAGCCGCTTTGAGGGTTTGTTGTTCGGAGCCTGTGGCATTGCTGAAGGNGANTTGGTATTCACTACTGGAATGACTGGTTTCCAAGAAAGCCTGACAGATCCTAGTTTTGCAGGNCAANTTCTTACTTTCACATATCCATTNATNGGNAATTATGGNGTTCATCTTAGCAAGAGCGAATCCGCTGGAATNTGGCCAAGAGGAGTTGTTGTCCGACACGCTATGCGCGAGCCTGACCACCGCGATTCTGTTGCTGGACTAGATGAATTCCTCAGGGCACATTCAGTGACGGGAATCGAATCTATCGATACTAGAGCGGTGACTCGCAGAGTAAGAGAACACGGTACCCTATTGTGCGTACTAGGTCCCGCTGATGAAGAAAAGGAAATGATGCGGCGCTTGCAAGAGATGAAAGCTCCAGACCTCGAAGATTTGGTCGATGAGGTTTCTATCGATGAAGCGGTCTTGTTGAATCCAGGATTTGATGCACCCCGTCTTGCTGCTTTAGATTGTGGCATCAAATACAACATACTCAGAGAACTGTGCCGAAGATTCGAAGTTCTCTGGTGTCCNCCTGATATCTCATTTGANGAACTNGTCGATGAATGGAAGATCGATGCAATGTTTTGTTCCAATGGCCCAGGCGACCCTGCTCATCCAGGTAAAGCAACTAGAGCAAGAGAAACACTAGCCGCTGCAGTAGCCAAGGGTCTGCCGACAATGGGTATCTGCCTTGGGCATCAACTTCTTGGTTTAGCTTGTGGCCTGAGCACATACAAAATGAGGTATGGGCATAGAGGTGCTAATCAACCGGTACTCGATTTGGTAACGAACAGTGTTGCAATAACCTCTCAGAATCATGGTTTTGCAGTTGAGGATCCGGAGAAGGGTATGCTGGCTGCTCATCCNAGTGGGGCTAATAGTGGACCCCAAGAGAATATNACAGGACACCGAGCGATTGTGCGTCACGTTAACGCCAACGACCGCACGGTGGAAGGNTTGGATATNNAAGACAGACCNGCTTTCAGTGTACAGTATCANCCCGAGGCTTGCCCCGGNCCACACGATGCCTCTCCACTTTTCGATAGGTTTGCAGAGATGGTAAGAGAATGCATGCGAGGTGATAACGATGCCTCGTAGAGATGACATCCACAGCATCATGGTACTCGGNAGTGGTCCAATCAGAATAGGACAGGCTGCTGAATTCGATTTCAGTGGTTCTCAAGCCTGTACTGCATTGAGAGAAGACGGTTTCAAGACCATCTTGGTTAATTCCAACCCTGCAACCATTCAGAATGACCCTGAGATGGCTGATAGAGTCTACATCGAGCCATTGTTACCAGACGTAGTCCGTTCGATAATCGAGAAGGAGAAGCCAGATGCTTTACTTGCGGGCATGGGTGGACAGACTGCCCTGAATATTGCAACAGAACTTGCCCATGCAGGAGTNCTAGATGAGTTAGGTGTAGAGTTGATTGGTAGTGACTTGGATGCCATCGATAAGGCNGAGGACCGCGACCTGTTCAAGCGCGTATGCGAATCTATCGACTTACCAGTACCATATGCTATCGCTTGTAATTCAATGAATGAAGTCCTAGAGGCTGCTGAGGACATAGGTTCCTGGCCCTTATTGGTCCGGCCTGCCTTTACCTTAGGTGGACTTGGAGGAGGAACTGTTTGGGATAAAGGACAATTGGTTGAGGTAGCAAGCTTAGGGCTAAGAAATAGTAGAATCCATCAGGTCTTGGTCGAAGAATCGATTCTAGGATGGCAGGAACATGAGTATGAGGTAATGCGAGATGCTCACGATAATTGTATTGTCGTCTGCACCATGGAAAACATCGACCCCATGGGAGTACACACCGGTGAGAGTGTGGTTGTGGCACCGCAACAGAGCCTTTCGGATGCAGATCATCAGCATCTCAGAGATTGCGCTTTGCGATTGATTCGGACCCTGAATATTTGCGGGGGTTGCAATGTACAATTCGCCTTCAATCAGGCTACTGGAGAGGTTCGAGTCATCGAAGTCAACCCTCGTGTTAGCCGTTCCAGTGCATTGGCTAGTAAAGCAACAGGTTATCCAATAGCCAGAATGGCCGCTAAGATTGCAGTCGGTTATACTCTAGATGAACTGCCAAACCCAATCACTGGTCATGGTACCACTGCAGCCTTTGAACCAACCTTAGATTATTGTGTAGTCAAGATTCCACGTTGGCCATTTGACAAGTTCCGTACCGCTGACAGAACTCTTGGAACTTCAATGAAATCAACAGGTGAAGTTATGGCAATAGGACGTTGTTTTGAGGAGGCCTTCCTCAAGGCTTGGTCTTCTCTAGAAACCGGTGAGCCACACCCTAGGCCATTGACCCGCGCTGATGAGAGCGATGGAGAGGGTATGGCTGAGAGAGCCAACGAGCCGCTCTCTGATACCACTCTTGTTCAGTGGCTAAAGGTCGCAACAGACAAGAGGATGGGTGCGCTGTTCGAGGCATTTAGAAGAGGCTGGGGGGTCGAGAGAGTTCACGAGATTACTCGGATGACTCGTTGGTTCTTGCATAGGTTCCAGTATATGGCAGAAATGGAATCAAGCATAGTCAATCATTCAGGTAGTATAGCCAGTATCGAAGCAGATGACCTTCGAGCCTGGAAGAGATTCGGATTCACAGATGCCCACATCGCAGATGCCAAGGCTGGCTTCCTTGCATCTGGCTGGAAACGTCTTCCTGATGCGGTTTCAGAAACAGCAGTCATGCGCCGCAGGCACAGTTTAGGCATACATCCTCGTTATCGAATGGTAGATTCCTGTGCTGCTGAATTTGCCGCTAAGACACCTTATTACTATTCTACATATGAAGAGGATGGAGAATCTGGAATCGATATTCTGCCTAATCTTGAACAGCGAGACAAGGAAAGGATGGTAGTTATCGGATCCGGGCCTATTCGTATTGGACAAGGAATCGAGTTTGACTATGGTTGTGTGCATGCGGTGGGTGCAATCCGTAACTCGGGTAGGGATGCAATCATAATCAACAATAATCCAGAGACAGTATCAACCGACTTCGATACCAGTGACCGTCTCTATTTCGACCCGCTTTCATTAGAGTGCGTGACCGAGATTTTGTTGCGTGAAAATGCACATGGTATCCTATTGCAATTCGGAGGTCAGACGGCCATCAATCTCGCTTTGCCCTTGGAAGCAAGATTGCCGGAGTTGCAAGGCCTTGGTCTTGCTACAACTATCATGGGTACTTCCACAGATGCAGTTGATGAGGCTAGTGATAGAGAGAGGTTCGAGGCCTTTGCCGAGCGTTCTGGATTACGGATGCCTAGAGGTGCAACCGGCACCAGCGCGGATGATGTAAGGGCTGCAGCCCACACTATTGGCTTCCCTGTACTGATTCGTCCATCCTATGTGTTGGGCGGAAGGGGAATGGAAGTGCTAACAGATGAAGTCCAATTACAGGCTTACCTTGATGAGGCATATTTGGCCCCTGACAAGCCTTTGTTGGTCGATGAATACCTTGGGCATGCAATCGAACTAGATGTAGATGCGGCTTGCGATGGAGAGGAGGTGTTGATCGGAGCAGTCATGGAGCATCTAGAGGAAGCAGGAATCCATTCTGGTGATTCAACCTGTTTCATTCCTACCCAGACCATTTCACCAAGTATGTTGGCCAAGGTTGAGGAACAGACTAGAATCATCGGTTTAGGGCTTGGAATCGTAGGCTGTTTCAATATCCAATTTGCCATTCAGAAAGACCTTCTATATGTTCTAGAAGTGAATCCTAGATCTAGTAGAACCGTTCCATTTGTAGCCAAGGCTACTGGTGTTCCAATGGCTAGAATCGCTGCAAGAGCTACTATCGGGGAGACTTTTGCTCAACAAGTGATTCCAGAAAGGCGTAGCGAATTGGTATGCGTAAAGGCGCCAGTGTTTCCATTCATCAAATTAACAGGTCTCGATCCAGCCCCAGGTCCTGAGATGAAGTCTACCGGTGAGGTAATGGGTTCTGATCCTGATGCCGATGTTGCTTATCTCAAGGCGAGAATGGCTACTGAGATTCCAGTTAATACAGAAGGCGGAGCCTATGTAACGGTGCGTTCTGCCGACAAAGAGAATGTTGTTCCTGTGGTCAGAGAATTGTTGGAATTAGGATTCACAGTGCATGCGACTCCTGGTACTGCAGATGTGATGAGGAGACATGGATTGACCGTCAAGACCGCCTATAGAATTGCAGACTCACAGCAGCCCGATGCGTTGAACTTGATGCGTAGTGGTAAGATACAGTTCGTGGTTAACATTCCTACTATTAGTGGAGGAGCAGTTCGTGATGGCAATATGATGCGACGTCTTGCTGTTGAGATGAACATCCCCTTTGTCACGACTCTTTCTGGTGCAAAGATGGAGGTTGCTGCAATACGTGCAGCAAAACGTGGACCAACTATTCCTCAGCGCCTGAAGGTTTCATACATCAAAGAATGAAACCTAGGGCAAGCGCGCTGGCCCAACCTATGTTCAGTATTGCATGACCAGCCATCAAGCCAACCACTGACCTCTCCCTCAGTGCAATAATGTCACCTAGGAATCCAAGAAATAGGGCTAGAAGAATAGCCCCCGCCCATCCCATCGATGGAGCTAGCAGTTCTAATTCATAGAGGTGTAGAAGTATCCAAAGAGCATTCTGCAGCGCTATTGCCGGTGCTTCCCCCCATCTGTCTGCCGCTTGTAGTAACACGAAGCCGCGTGTCCATAGATCAGTCACCATCGCCATTACACAAATGGTTGGCAATACGATGAGCCAATCTGATAGACTTGCAGTGGTGCAATCGCTATTGCTGGACCAGAATGTAAAGCCACACATTTGGGGTGGCCATAGAAGAAATGCGGCTAGGGCAATGCAGTACAATCCAATGCCTGATCCCAGAACGAAGGTTGCTCTATCCTTAGACAAATGCATCCCTAATTCCTTTGTAACTGATTCATTACTTCGATATCTCCTCAGCCACCATACAGCAGGAACCACGTAGACAAGAATCATTCTCAACATTCTGAAGATTGCAGATCCCCATCTCGAAGATAGCCATGGATCTACCCAATTTACCTGTACAAGATACAAAGCGCCAGCAGCAAAGGCACTGCCAATGATAACTAGAACAAATGCTCGTCCACTATCGGTACGAGACATGCCTACCGCCTCAGCAGGCGTCGTATGCCTCGATGATGTATTTGGTCAATGGAGATGTCCAAGCCAATTCTGACAAGCCTTCCTCTCCCTCAGAAGAGTATACCTTCACTACATCTTCAACTCGAACGTTTCCTTCTGAAGAGCGTGCTAAGATGGTCTTCCTTTTGACGGTCTTACCAGTTCCATGCGGGTCGTAAACAGTATCCAATGCTTCCTTGAGGAACCACTCCGGTTTGTCGCTAGGGTCTTCTCCCTCGAACTTTTTCTTGGAGCGCTTGGCGCCGAATGAACCTGCGGGCTTTGCGGAAGATTTCTTCTTGCCAGTAGTGGCAGCACTACGTTTGCCACTACGCGAAGCCCCTCTAGAGACCATGCTGCTTTTGACATCTTTTTCTATATCTGCTCTGATGTCATCTTCGAGTTCTTCTCGAATCTCTTCCTTGAGTTCTTTTCTGAGTTCTTTTTCCAGCGATTCTCTCAATTCTTCCTTGACCTTTTCTTCGTCAACATCATCGAGTCTGGCTTTGAGTTCATCTCTTTCATCGGTCACCTTCTTCAGGTCCCCTACGAAATGCGCTGCTACTTGGATTAGTGCTGTTTCCATTGAGGCTTCCAACTGCATTGAAACTACTTCTGAGGAATGATCTCTCCATTTTCGCCATTGCAACATAGTATTGTTATGGATGTCTGAACCACACTTTGGACAGAAACTACGCTTTGGAGGTTTTAGAACTGGAATTGCTCGCATTGCATCAGGATCAATACCTTCGTTTTCTCCACTTGCAACATCGTGAATGTGAGTACTTGCATCCATTCCCATGTTCATTGCATCGCGGAATAATGTATCTCCAAGGTTCAAATCACCAGATTGAATCAGTGACCAGGCATCAGTAGCTTTCATGACCGCTCTGACAGCAGCATTGGTAGCCTTTGATTCTCCGAATGACCACTCGCTNTTCTTNCTGGCAGAACCATCGTCTGAACTAGCAAATGCTTCTCCGATATCTACATCATCTCCACCNGCTGGTGCTGCTATCCCCAANGAGATTGGATTAGCGCCCTCTTCTACTTTGGCGATCATATCGAATTTTTCAGCCATTGAAAGGTCATCTCTCTGTCGAATAACGTCCTTCAATTGTTGCAAATCATGTCCGGTTGAAGTTATCGGTCCTTGAGTAGAGAANTCGTGTCCGCAAGCCAAGCAGAACTTGGCTACAGCGTCGACCAAAGCCTCGCAGGTAGGACAGTGCACCCCNGCCATNTACTGCCTCAGTACTTCTCGGGTTATTCAAGTCTGATGGTCGCAGAGCCTGAAAGAAGGCNAATCTGGTACCTACTTGAATTGGCCGAATCAAATTGCCGTAGAAAGCAGAGCAGTGATGTGTTCAGAGTCCATGGTTGTCAATAGTGAGGCGATTCTTGGCCCTCTGTCTTTGCTTATCATTAAGCGATATAGAACTCGGTACGCATCCCTCGCCGACAATTCGCTATCCGAGCATGCTTGTGAGACCCAGTTTCTGGTTGAATCCTCATTGAATTCACTTGGAAGATTTGTATGAAGTGATTTAATNAATTCTAGTTCTTTGTCCTNGAGNCTATCCAACCATTCTTGATCAGGTGCGTCATTCACGACAATANGTGATGATTCTGGGAAATGGTTACCACTGANCCAGTTCCGCATACGCATNAGCCTATCTACTAGTACAGAATTNGGGTTNTGTGCATCTATACCATGGCTGCGTTGCAAAGATTTCCAGACCTCGGCATCATCCTGTTTCATCTGCGCTACCAAAGACAAATGGCTGAAGGAAACCGATGATGTTGTGGAAATCATATCTCCATGCACAGTTTGAGATAATCTCCAAGCTCCCAATGAATCTTCGATTTGATTCTTCTTTCGCCTAGAGATTTCTTCATCCTCAATATCTTTCAACATGGTTGGNATCTGTCCACCTAACCTTTCGTATTCATCCGCTAGTCCAATCAGTCCTTCCCCGGTATCGAATTGAATCGCCTTGCGAGGTTTATTGTTGGCCACAAGGAAACGCATTATCTCTGGTGGTGTAATGTCGAGCAATTCTCTTGCCGTCAATACTACTCCTTTGGAACTTGACATGGCNCCTTGCCCCTTGAGAGAGATCCACTCGTAGGGTAAACTCATCGGNGCCTCATTACCGAATAGGGTGCAGATTTCTTTACCGGTATCATACGAACCGCCAGCTGCTGCGTGGTCTTTACCAAACGGCTCACAGGTGATACCATTCCAATCCCAACGCGCCGGCCAATCAATTCTCCATGGTAGTTTTCCATCTCCCTTTCTGAGGTCTGCCTTACTTGATNCTCCATGGCTATCTGTCCAGTAAAGATATGGCCATTCGTAAGANTGTACCACAACTCCGTCTAGACTTCCTTTCGAATCCAGTGGCGAGTAGGGGTGCCANTCGCNGGATAGTTCTCTCCCCGATACGCGTTCGATTATCTCTCTAATTGCATCGACATTTTCACACACCTTTCGAGAATGTTCAGCATATTTTCCTTCGAGATAGGCTTGGTGATTATCGACCACTCTGACCTCTGTTCCAGTATCTTCGAGCGCTTCTAGAAACGGCCTCAAGAAGTACTCGGAGTAGGATCCCTCTCCTTCAGGCCTTCCTTTGTCATCAGGAGCGGGTATGGCTGCTAGTTGGTGTCCAACATATTGTTGATAGGAATCATCGAGAAAATTGTATACCTTACGCAATGGATCTGCAGTATCAGCGATGTAGATTAATTCTGCACCTAGGCCCGCATCTTCACAGGCCCTGCGTAGCATATCTCCAGTTAACACCTCTCTCATATTTCCGACATGTATATGCCCAGAGGGGGTGATNCCGGTNGCAATAACGTGCTTGTCACCCCGTTCGGCGAGTCTTTGCGCAGCGTGATCAGCCCAATGCATTCCATTCAACCCGATTCAGACGGCTACTGCTCGAATTATGCCTCGCAGTGGAACTTCCTCGATTTCATTGAGTGGAGTCTTGTTAACAAGAACCATGCACAATGCAACTTCAGCACCCATCTCTCTCATCATCGAGATAGTGTTCCGCATAGTAGTCCCGCTGGACAGGACATCGTCAACTATGGCAATTCTCTTACCATTCACTTGTCCATACTTGTTGGATAGAGAACCTTGCCCNGGTCCACNATCTACATTCCTATGAATCGAAACTTCAGTATCGAGGAATTTAGCAATCTCATTAGCGAATAGAATACCGTTCAAACTGATGCCGACAATACTGTCGACGCCTTCTTCTCCAACTTCTTCCAGCAAGACATCTGCGAAAATNGTAGCCATTGCTTCGGTCCTGATTGGCCTAACGCCAATGGTTCTCCAACCTATGCGAACATCTTGTGGTTGCTCCTGGCCTTCATTGCTGCTGGAAAGCCATGCAATGGTATCTTGAGACAAGGATAACTCATCGGCAATTTGCTGTGAATTCAAGCCCTCATTCTTCAGGTTGGCAACCGTTTTCCTCAGTTCATCAACACTTAGCGACATGTTCGTTCATCGTTTAGGCGGCGGTCGATGTCCATGAACACATCGGTTGTAGGGGCTGGTGAAAACGCATTCTTTGGGCAAAGACCTAAACGACAGGCGAGTTGGGCCGTATCCATGAGTGAATTCGAGTATGAGGAACTGCTCGATAGGGCGCGGGACAGGATTCCTACCGATATCAGCGAGAGGGCGCGATGGACTTTACCNGAGCCTCAAATCATGATCGAAGGTGCAAATACCATCTTCCGGAATTTCNCCGAGGTTGTTAGTCACATGGACAGAGACGAGAATCATGTTTTCCAGTACATCCTCAATGAGTTAGGTACCAGCGGCAGTAGGGAAGGTCCTAGAGCACGCTTCAAGGGACGAATCCCTCCAAAGCGTTTGAAGAAGAGAATTGTCAATTATGTGAATACTTACATCAAGTGCGGTCAGTGTTCAGCCCCTGATACTTTGTTCATCAAGGAAGAGAGGACAACTCTGCTTAAGTGTCAGGCATGTGGNGCTACAAGACCTGTCAAACTTTGATNGCTCAATCAATCTGTTGATAGATCCATAAGGTATTCTTCCACGACTTTTCCATCGCGCAGATGTTGTTCCATAATCAATTTGAGTTGCTCTAGGCTACCATCCAAGGAATACCACGTCGCTTCGGGATATACCACGCAAGATATCCCGTTTTCACAGAAGTCTAAACAACCGGCTTTCTGAACTCTGACATTACTCAAACCAGCCTCCTTGCTCATCAATTTCAATGTCTTCATGACCTCTAGNCTGTTTTTTCCTGCACAACAACCGCGNGGATTACCAACATCTCTGCTATGTGAACAGATGAAGACGTGCCGTTCGAAACCAGGATGCAAGCGTCCCTTTGCATCCTTGGCCATTTACGTTCACTCCAGTTGATTCAAAGCCTCGACAAGGTCATGATCCAATTGAGTGACTTTACCCTCGCTGTGAGTCCATGTCTTTACAACCACTTTGCCCCATGATAATTCAAAATCAGCGTGGTGATTCATNTCCTCACAGATCGCTCCTGCGCGATTAACGAAATCCAATGCGCTAACGAAATCTGCAAACTCAAAGGTGCGCTGGAGGTGGTGATTATCCACCATAGTCCAATTATCTTCAGACAAAGAAATCAACCCCACAGATGGGTATCGTCTCTACCCTCTCCTTCCTTCTCGACCTTTTCATTGAGTTTGTTTCGCCTCTTCATGTCTTCTCTTTCAAAGGCCAGCAATTCCTTATCATCGAGATATGCAGGTCTCATGTGAGCGACTAGAATGACTTCAACAATTACATCTCGCGAAATGTAGTGCAATTTTCCATCTTTCGTCAATAGTTCGACGGTCATCTTTCCCGAAGACACCAAGCGCCCCCTAATCCAAGGGTCCATTCCTTCGGGTAAGGCCCTAGCGTCTAACAACATCTCGACAAGATCATCCCTGCGCAATCCATACCTGCGGTTGAGTAAATCTCCACTTGTCACGGCTTCAATGCCCTGTAGTTCGGGGCATCCTAATTCTTCCCACATATCCTTGGCCCAGGCCGGAAGCCCATCTTCTGTTATGCCGCTCATCGGTTCGCCTCGACACTCTCAACGGGTGGTGGTGTAAAAGGTCGACGTTTGAAGAGGGGGTAGCCCCGCGCATGGCTCGGGGAGGAACATGCGGATACGTTGGAAGAGCGTTCCAACCGTCTTGTTTGGAGACGAGTTGTTGGACAAGGCCTTCACCAAAGCTCGTTCTGCAGCAGACAGGGTCAATGATTCCGATAAGACCTTTCGAGTTCGTAAGCAAATGCGCGGGATGGTGCAGACTGCAGGAGATACGCTGTATGATTCATTGATGTCGATGGTTCATTCTTGGCCATCTTTGGACCAGATGCCTCGCTTCGATCAGGCCATGATTGAGGCTGCTGTGGGATGCGACATGTACCGCAAGAATCTCGCCTCATTACAATGGGCAGCGGGCCAGATTAGGTCGGTTGCTTCACAGAATGCGAAGAAGATTACTCGTACAGCCAATATCGAATATATGCACGAATGTAGGCGCGAAGCCTATGGTCGAATATCGAGCTTGATTTCTCAAGTTGGAAAACCTCTTCAATGGCTTAACGAATCAAGAGAAGTCCTCAAACGTTTGCCTTCTATAGATGAATTAGACCCCTGTGTTGTTATTGCAGGTGCGCCCAATGTCGGCAAGTCTGCCTTAATCAGAGCATTATCTAGTGGAGAGCCTGAGGTCAATTCCTATCCATTCACAACAAAACAATTGCATGTAGGACATTTTGAAGCCAACAGATTGCGCGTTCAATTGGTAGATACTCCAGGTTTACTCGATCGTCCGATGCAAGAACGAAATGATATCGAAATGCAAGCGATTGCAGCTTTAGAACATCTTGGCAGTTTGGTTCTTTTTCTTCTAGATGCTAGTGAGTCATCTGGAAGCAGTATGGAGGATCAATTACATCTCTTGGCCGAGGTAGAAGAGTTGTTACAGGAAGAAGAAGTGCTTGTCTGCATGTCCAAAGGCGATTTGTTAGAGGGATTGCCTGAGGATTGGGGAGAGAGCGAATTGTCATACATGGACAGAGGACCAGTATTCAGCGTTCAAGATGGGATTGGCGTCGAAGGGTTGCGTAATCTGATGATGCAACATATCATGACAGTTCAACGCGGAGACCCGATGTCTCTGCCTGAAGGTTGGCATCGTCGTGATCACGAGGAATCCACATTGTAGGATTATTTGGAGTGTACATCGGGTTTGAAACCCCAAGCCAAGAGTCCTATTCCTATTGCGAATAAGGCAAACATCAGTCCAGAAGATAATCCTGCACTCCAAGTATAGGATATTGAATTCGTTCTAAGGCTTGAACTGGTAGAATCCGAACCGCTGGCGAAGCGATAACTACCTGGTTCTGCAGACCACGAGAAAGAACCGCTAGAATCAGGACCTCCAGCAACAAAGTTTAGTTCATCTTCGTCGCAACTCAAGTGACTGGGTAGAGACTCGCAGGAGGGAGGGACTTCGTTTTCTATAACCCCGATCCAAGCCGAGGATTGACTCCATGAGACTTCGGCTTTGACTTCAAGAATTACGGCGATACCAGGAATGTCCAGTGTATCGTGAGAGACTCCAGCATCACAAGCAAGTGGTGGTACACATGCCGGGACATTGGTAGAAACTTCCCCCTCTCCTGAAAGTCCGATTGCTCCTAAAACAGCGACTATTAGAATAATGAAACCGATTAGCGCAGGAATTATTCTCATCGTATCACCCTTATCGACCAACTATTGTTGCATATATCAATGGGGCCATGAAGATGATTACGAAGACGAAGAAGGCTATTCTCACCATTCTCTCATTCTTCTTATTCTTCTCCCAATCTTTGGCACAATTCTCTTCTCCGCAAATAGGAGGATCCCTTTTCAAGTCTATAGGAACGTGACATATTCTACAATGTCTATGCAGAGAGGCACTCTTATTCCGCCCCTTTCCAGCAGCTTTCTTGGCTCCAGTTTTCATGGCATCTGCGGTCTTTGAGACCTGTTTTTTCAACTTCTCCTTGCTGACCATCAAATCACCTATGGGGTTACCATCGTTCCTTCAAATTCTAATCCAAGAATTGCATTCTCCAATCGATCCATTTCTCTGCCATCGAGTATTGCCAAACCGAGGGAGTCGTCCATTGCTCTTTGCACGGCAACGGGATCGACAACTGCTGATGCACCAGCCGCAAGTGGTTCACCAACTCCGCATATGGTGGCCAGTTGTTCCAAACTCAAAAATTCGTGGTACTGAGCATCGGGGTTGATTCTAGGGTCGCTATCGTAAACGTATGGGACATTAGTTGCGATAATACAGCCACTTCCTCCGGCTTCTGCAGCCAATGCTACTGCAACTGCATCAGTTGTATGTCCAGGTAGAGTGCCTCCCATGCAGACTACAGCATGTTCACGCAGTAATTGTGCGCCCTCATTGACACTATGCGGAATATCGGGTGCAACATCTATCCCTACTTGTGCAAGCACCTGCTGGATAATCGTTGCATTAATGCGAGTAGCAGCGATTCCAATCTCATCCAACCTTCTTTCATCATTGACGTGGCCTCTAGCTAGTGCTATGCCTTCTCTTGCAGGCGCTCCTCCTCCAACTATAATTCCGATTTTGTACTCCATCCCCTCAAGATGAACAATCATCTGTTTGAGGCGTGAGAACCATATTTGCCGCCCTTCTTCCTCTTCGGGACGCAGAAGACTGCCTCCTAGAGCGATGACCTGTACTTCAGCCACGCTACTGCCACCTTGCAACCTGCCTTGATGCTGTCGGCAGTTTCTGCTTTACAACGCGGCAGGCTGATAAGCCCCAGCAATGGCCAGTAGAGTGAGGGGTCAGAATGGCTGAAGATGTTGAGCAACAGGCCCGCCGCTTGCGTCTGAAGATGGCGCTTGAAGACCTTCAAGAGATGAAAGGTTTCGGTACCGAACTTGTGACCGTTATCATTCCACCTGATAGGCAGGTTCACGACGCACGTTCTCTACTGCAAAATGAACACGGTCAGGCTGCAAATATCAAATCGAAATCAACCCGCAAAAATGTGCAAGGTGCCATTGAATCGGCCATTTCTTCACTTGGCAGATTCAGGGATGCTGGAGAGAGAGGAATTGCCCTTTTCGTGGGTGCTGTAATCGTTGGAAACAACAAAACCCGCATGGTAAACGTAGTGGTTGATGACCCACCTGAAGCCTTCCAATCCTTCAGGTATCGTTGCGATTCAGTATTCGAGTTGACTCAACTGCAAGAGATGTTAATCGATCGCAACTCATACGGTTTATTCGTTATCGACCGTTCCGAAGCAGCTTATGGAATCGCTACTGGAAAGAGGATTCATGTTCAGGAGCATCTTGTTTCTAACATCATGGGTAAACACCGCCAAGGAGGTCAGTCCGCTCAGAGATTCGAACGCCTAATTGAAGAGGCTGCTCACAAGTTTTTCAAGCGAGCAACCGAGCATGCCAGCGATTACTGGTTGCCGAATATCCAAGATATTCAAGCCATAATCATCGGTGGTCCCGGGGCAACTAAGGATTATGTCGTGAAAAATGAATACTTCCATCATGAGGTACAGAAGAAGATTGCCGGTACCCACTTCGACGTGGGATACTCCAATGAGAGTGGAGTTAGGGAATTGGTGGAGAATGCGGGAGCATTGATGGGTGAGATTGAACTTGATTCTGAGCGCCAATTGATGAATTCATTCCTCAAAGAAGTGATGCAGACATATCCTAAGGCGACTTATGGTGAGAAGATGATTCGCCAGGCACTTGATCAGGGTGCAGTATCAACTCTTTTGGTTTCTGAATCATTGCGAAAAAGGATGGTAGACCTACATTGTAACATCTGCGGAGCTGATTGGACGGTAAGTCTTGGACGTATGCAAGCAATCCCACCTTGTTCCAAGTGTAAGACTGATGAAGCGACCAAAGAGGTTGCAGAGCGAGATTTAATCGATGAATTAAGCGAAATGGCGATGCGTTCTTCGGCTACCGTTTCATTCATTTCAACCGATACTGAAGAGGGCCTGCAATTGTATCAGGGGTTTGGTGGTCTAGCAGCAATTCTGAGGTATCCAATATCATAGGTGATTAGATGCGTGAATTGAAACGAATCTTAGAACCACATATCGAGGCTTTACTCGTTGAATTGGGCTGTGATTCATTACCTTGGAAGGATATGTTGACAACGGCAAGAGAATCTGATCAAGGCGACCTTGCACTACCTTGCTTTCCCTTCGCAAAGATTCTGCAGAAGCCACCCGTTGAAATCGCTGAACAATTGGCGACACAGTTCGAGGACGTTAAGTCACAGAATACTGACTTAGCAGAATCATTGCTGTTTGTCAAAGCGATTAATGGCTATCTAAATTTCATGGCTAAGCCTGCCTGGGTTGCAGGACTCGTATTGAATTCGAACCCTAGCCGAAGATTCGGCAGAGGAGAAGAGACCGGTCACAAAGTATTGATCGAACATACTTCGGCCAATCCAAACGGCCCATTCCATGTCGGAAGAGCGCGTAATGCAATACTAGGCGATACTCTGGTCAAATTACACACCTTGCATGGAAATCAGGTGAATGCCGAATATTATGTCGATGACATGGGTAAGCAGGTAGGCATTTTGTCATGGGCTTTGGATAATTTGAGTGCTGAACAGGTAGAGGAGATTCTCGATTCAGCAGGTAGAGAGAAGGCTGATCCAAGGTGGGCTGACAAAGCCGATCACAAGAGTGTACGTTGGTATCAGGCTGCTAATCTACTCAAGGACAATAATCCGGATCTCGACTCACAGGTTGGAGAATTAGTTCGGTTGAGTGAGGAAGGGGACGAAGAGGTTCTAGATTCATTCAACCGCGCATATCAGCCAGTATTGGATGGCATGTTGGATACACTATCGCGTTTGGCTATAGAATATGATACTTTTACGCGTGAATCGAAATTCGTCATTGATGGTAGTGTATTGCAAGTGATGAAAGAGCTGGAGAGTAGTGAATTGCATGGTCTAGCAGAGAATGGCGCCCATTTCCTAGAATTAGAATCTCGAGGAATCAAGGGGAAGAGCACCAAGTTTTTCTTTCGCCGAGGAGATGGTTCAAGCCTATATGCAACTAGAGATGTCGCCTATCATCAATGGAAATGGACACAATGTGATCGTCTCATCAACGTTCTTGGGGAAGACCACAAACTACAGTCTAAGCAGGTTTCAATCGCTCTTGAGGAACTTGGTTCAAAATCACCTGAAGTGGCGTTCTATGCATTCATCAAGTTGCCCGAGGGCAAGATGTCAACGCGTAAAGCGAATGTTGTTTTCATGGATGACCTTCTCGATGAAGCGGAAGAACGTGCATTCATCGCAGTCAAGGAGTTACGTGGAGATGAACTGGATAATGAACGGATGCGCAGCATAGCAACTGCAGTAGGATCTAGTGCAGTCCGATTCAACATCATCAAAGTTGCACCTGAAAAAGGATTCACATTCCGTTGGGAAGATGCCCTGAGTTTCGAAGGGGATTCTGCCCCCTTCCTGATGTATTCTCATACAAGAACTTGTTCGATTATACGCAAGGTTGCCTCCGAGGGGCATGATGTTGAGAAATTGGTAGAACAGGCTATCGAAGGAGAGGTGTGGGCGGAGATTCCTGATTCTGAATCCTTAATTTCATTAGTAAGGGTTCTAGGGCGTCATCTAGAGGTATTGGAGAAATCCATTTTGTCGCACAGTCCACACTTGTTTGCTAAGCATCTATTGCTGTTAGCATCATCCTTCAACGGTTTCTATAGAGANAGGCCAGTCATCAAAGATGGTAAAGTCAGCCTCTTGGATCTATTGTTGACTGAGGTCTGTCGCTNGCACTTGGCCAATGGTTGTTCTGCCTTGGGAATCGTGCCTATCGAGGAGATGTAATCACTCTTCTTCGTCTACATATGTGCCCAGTGCATCACCAAGAGAGGTTAGGCCCTCTTTGCGCATCAACCTCTCCATTCTTGTTTTGGCATCTTCCATCGAGGCGTTGACCATGTCATCATCATAATCCCCAGCAGCGGCCTTCATCTCGGCCTTCTTCTTGCGGAATTCAATCATTGCTTGCTTGATTGATCGTGATTGATGCAACCAACGAATCGTAGGAACTCCGATATCTATGACTTCTGAATCGTGGATATTGTCCTCCATCCATGCTCCACAGGCTGTACCATAACAAAGTGCGCTGAAACTATCTAGATCTATCCAAAATGTCGGTCTATCGCACATTGGGCATATTTGGCAAGACCATTTTGCTAACAATGTCAGTCCATCGTGTCCGATGATATCCACTTCCCATCTCGCTAGATTGGCAGAAATGATGCTACCTTTCCAAGAGTGCCTGAAATAATCCTTCAGAACATTGGTGGCGATTTTCTCACTAGAGAATACACCTAATCCGATGATATTTCCACCTTCTTCTTCGACGGTGGGGACGAAAACCTCGTCGACCCTAGGCTCCTCCATGAGGGCTTTGACGGGCATACGGAGAATGAACTTGCCCCTGTTTCAGCGCTTCCAATAGCGCTCTATTACCGCAAGGCCACCTGGGTGAGGTAATGGGGCCTCTGGTTTTTCTATACGAATCTCTAATTCAGAGATTATCTGATTGTCTTTTGCTAAATCGATAATTCTCGCCGCCAATTCTTCGAGAAGATGAGCAGCTGTCATTTCTAGAAATGCTTCGTCCACCCATCTTTGGAGATCCCCATAGTCAACCGTCGCCTCTAAATCATCACCTCGCACTTCTTTGGCCAAGGTCGCCCACAAAGAAATCACGAATGGTTGAGGTTGTTTTCTTTCCCAATCATAGGCTCCATGGCAAGCCTCGAGGTGGTAATTTTCCAGTCCAANNCGTAAGGACATACAATCACTCATCGCGTGAGTGTACCCAAATTAAGTGNAAACCGAATTGNGTTCTAACAGGTTCACTGCAGGTGCCGATATCGGTATCCCATACNGCCTTCTCAAATGCGGGAACCATTTGTCCCGACTTGAATGAACCTAGGTCTCCACCTTTCCTGCCNCTTGGGCACTTGCTTGCCTTTGTNGCNTACCTTTGNAATTCTTTGAGATTCGTAATATTNCGCATNATGTTCAGTGCATCAGCCTTGGATGGTACTAGGATATGACTNGCGTGTGCCTTCTTCGCCATGATTAGGCGTCTAGCCCAGCCTTTGTCAATGCTACGCTGTTCACACTTCTGCCAAGAAGCGCAGATATGTNCCATAGATGGTACCCGAAACTGATAGACTCTCTTCATTGAATCTGCTCATGTCATCAGCGTAGGAGTGATATTCCCATGAGCCAGTTCCATAGCAAAGAATTGCTTTTCCATTCTTTTCTCCTAAATCGTAGACGAAGGGTCCATGGTCAGAATTGTAAGGCATCGCATTCTCTCCATTCTTTTCACCATCTAGAAGACTNAAACTGATTTGATATTTAGAGGCAACAGCAGATCTCTCCTTTTGGTAGATTTTGGTAATTTCCTTGATATGATCTAGGTCCTCTTTTGCATTGCTGATGAGATATACTCCATTTCCTCTATTGTCCATGTCTATATCGACATGGTTCATATCTAGATTAAAGTAAAGCCGTAGGTGTTCCTGCAATTCATCCTGATGTTTTTCGACCCATGCTTTGGAACCCCATAGGCCTTCTTCTTCACCACCCCAGGTGCAGAACATCATGGTGTAGTAAGGTAATTCTCCATCTGTCAGAATCTCGCTGAAAACGGTTGCTAGCTCCATAACAGTAGCAGTTCCTGATGTGTCATCAACTGCCCCAGGTCCGTGATAAACCGTGTCGTGATGCCCTCCGACTATCAAAAGATCATCAGTAATCCCTTGCCACCTTCCACATGGAACTCTTACATCTAATTCTCCTGTGTTCTGTACATTGGTACTAATTGACAATAGACCGGATTCATTGTTAACTGCATCCATTATTTCAGTCCCTGCATTGCTGGATATCATTACAAATGGAATATCATCTGGCATGGTTCCACCATTTGCTTCAACCACATCATCTACATTTATGCTCTTGAAGATTGGAACACAATTGTCGGCTTCCACTTTGCCGCAGTTTAGTCCGGTATTGATTACGATAAGTGCTGCAACGTCATTTTGTGCAGCTAGGCTGTAGATTTGTGTATTTCCTGATACACCAGCATTAGCCCAAAACACTACACCTATATTTCCGCTGGCTCCTTGCCAATTCTCTTCTTCGCTACCATCTCCAAGATCTACTACGTCGGCTTGTCCGAAGTTGATGGTTCTGGTTCCTGAGAATCCCTGCAGTACTACTTCTGTTCGATGCTCATATTCGATTATTTGTTGCCCGGTATCCAAAGGACTGCAGGGTGGAACGAAAGGAGTTCCTCCAGGGATACATAGACGTAGAGAAGGTGCGGAAACCACTGAAAACATAGGCACGGTCAAGTTCTCTAGAGTCGCTTCATAGCCGAGAGATTCAAATGTGTCTCGAATATACTGTGCTGCATTCAATTCTTCTTGACTACCTGACATTCTGCCTTCCCATTGGGCATGCCCGTAACTCAGAAGGGTTTCTGTATATCCTCGGGTTCTATTTGGATCAAAATCGATTAGTTCTGGATATTCTACCTCATCATCTAAGAAGGCGGATACCAATTCGTATCCAGCATAACCAAGTGATCCTGTTACCACAAGTCCTACGACAATTATGACGGGTAATGGAAGACTGAGCAATGATTCTACTCCTCTCCTTAATGCAGTTTCTTCAGGAGGAATGACTACCATTTCAGCATCCAAGGTCAACTGCTCGGAGGAATCAAGATTCGGAGATGCTTGTTGCAATCTCTCGACAAGTTCAGCCTTGCGTCCCGAAACAGGAAGCCTACGGGCCTTCAATTCCTCCTTCAACTCGGCTACGCTCAACAAATTCAGCGCGTCCATCGATTGATGGCAGTAGTCCGACACTCATCAAACGATGGGTCTTCAGTTCAGTTCTTCGCCACTCCATCTAGAGGTCAATTCATTATCAATTCCAAGGTGGTCTAGGATTCGAGAAACAATGAAATCAACCATGTCCTCGATACTTTTAGGATGGTTATAGAAGGCAGGACTGGCAGGTAATACTATGACTCCATAGCCGGATAGGCGAGTCATCATTTCTAGGTGTACAGTTGCATATGGTGACTCCCTTGGAACAATGATCAATTGTCTCCTTTCTTTCATTGCTACTACTGCAGAACGAGTCACTAGATTATCTGAAATTCCATTTGCTAATTTTCCAATGGTTGTGCCAGAACAGGGGCAAACGATNACTGCATCNATCTTCGCTGAACCGCTTGCNGAACGCGCTGCAATGTCNGANTTNTCTTCNAGATGNGCTCCNGTTTCACTTGCNANTTCTTCNGGAGTAGTNGAACATTCATGAGCNAATGTCAAGCGCCCAGCATCGCTGACNACCAANCTAACNTCGTGTCCAGCAGTGGTTAGGTAGCGAGNCAATCTTGCTCCATAAATTGCTCCAGATGCACCGGTAATGGCGACCACAAATTGCTTCGTCATGCTAACTCACACCTCATTGCGCCTTGATAGAACCTTGTCAAGAACCAGTAGGTCTTTGGTGAAGGTTCTTGGATCAGATGACCAGGCAATTCTTATCCAATTNTTNAGGTCCTTGTGGAACATNCAACCAGGTACAGCAAGCAACCCCTCTTCTTTGCCAACATCGTCAATCAATTTCTTTCCATCGCACCCGACATTTATCGCCCCGAACAAGCCATATGGGGGTNCCTGCCATTCAATGCCATGTTTTTGCAATAATTCTTCNAGATGAGGTAATGATTGGCTACGTCTAGAATTGATTGCTTCCAAGGCATCGTCNAAGTGGGGCCAAACAGCCATCGCTATTCTTGCACTTGGAATTGCAACCATCCCATTCATCGTTTGGAAAGCGGTATGCGCTCTTGCTGCTACTTCTTTATTTGCGATAATCCAACCGAAACGTAATGCTCCGAGGCCGTACACTTTGGTTAGTGAGTTCATACTNACACAATGTTCTCCGTGTCGATATAGTGGGCTGTAGTCATCGCTTTCTCGCATCGAATCATCGTATACTTCGTCTGCCAATAGAGGGATCCCCTCCATTCTAGTAGCCTCAACTAGCCATTCGAGATCATCAGTAAGGATTCGAAAACCAGTAGGGTTGAGAATTGGAGTGAAAATGATGCCATCGACTTCAGGGATTATCTCAGACAGTCGGTCTCGGTCTAATCTCCATGCTCCATTACCATCGATGGTGCGTTCGAATTCAACCGTTTCAAGACCTATCAATCTAGCCGAGTGACAAACTGGAGCATATGCAGGAACTTCAACTGCCACTTTCTTGGCATCTTTGGGAAGTGCTGCAGATAAGGCAAGATGAATCGCATCGGTTACTCCTTGTGTCACAACCACTCTTGACGGGTCAATATTTTCTCGCTCTGCGACCAATTCTCTTAGGTCAAAACCATCTAATTCCGGATGAACTAGTAAATCGCTTATTTCTCCAATCTCATCTATAATTTGGCTCCAATCATACTGTAGCCCAGAATGCGACAAATCATGCGGACGATTTTCCTTTAANCTTGAGATATACCAATCCATATGGCTGAACAATGGAATATCTCCCCCATAGGTCGCAGGTCCATTAAGCGGCCACCATACCTCATCCATGGTATGCAGAACAGGTTCTCATTCATGACAATAATTGTCTGCAAATCTCTATTCCTGCCTCATCGCCAGATTCAGAAAACAACTCTAGCAGTTGTTTTACAATACTTTCACTCCCAGTCAATCTGAATAACGAGAATCCAACGTGCCCTGCGGTATTGATTTGCAGTTCTAGTTGCCAGGCTGCTTGTAAGGCTGATTGACTCCCATACTTCAAAGCGATATCAGCAACTAATTCCGGACGTGAAGCCATGCCAGTGGACAGTTCTTCTATGACCGCCAAAATCTCTGATTCACTCACGTCTTCTTTTCCTTCATCGAGTTGAAGAGATAATCTCTTGGCGCGCCATAAAACATTCTGCAAGGCGTTTCCATCAATGGTAGTTGGTACCTCTTCAATAGAAATCATACCCTTTGAACAACGAATGTATTGTTGTATGTGAAATGGACAATGTCCAATCATCTCTTCATCNTGTAAGTTTGACCACATAGTTAGGATCTCATCCGCGCTGAATGAAGCGATNCCCGNTCTCTGCATNAGCCCCCACACCTGTTCTGCCTCATTCAGAATTCCATCTAGCCCAGCAGCAGTCAGTAAGCATCTGGCTTGTCCTAGCAAGTTTCCACGCCTTCGATGAAGTGTCGCAGCTCTTCTCAAGTCATTAGCCGCCTGCTGAGTTTGTCCTTGGCCCATCTTAAGTTCAGCTAATTCGATTAATAGAGTAATGGTTTCACTAGAAAGATCTAATTCACCATCTTCATCATTTTCTGANTTTTCAATAAGTAGCATTCCATCATGTGTTCCTGCGTGTTTGAGCATATCTGCCCAGACCAAGACATCTTCATTGGGTGCAAGTTCGGATAAGGTGGTTATGGCTAATTCACCTTCTTGNTCTCGGTGCAGAATTTGTCTATNCTTCATTTCTTTTTTCAGAGATTCAATTTCATTGATACCTTTGTCAGTCAAACGGTATGCGACAACTCTTTTTCTCTCGTTGGAAACGCGTCTTCTCTCAGAAATGATCAATTTCTCTTCCAATAATACCTTGACAGTTCTAGAGATATGCGATTGAGCCATGCCGAGTCTTTCAACAAGNCCTCTCTGGCTGAAACGCCGAGGGTACTCATAACGATCCAGAAATTCCTGGCAACCCGCGAGNGAGAGTAGGAATCTGTCTCTATTGCTCGGCTTATTTGTGCTCAGTCGACTTCCTCCTGTTCATCTACTCGATTGAGCGATGGGCAAGAACATGTCGTTTGATTGTCGGTCAACCTTTGTCTTCTTCACCTGCATATTGGGTCCAATCATTGCTTCGATGACTCAATTGGCCCATGGCCGGGAATTCTGCTGACTTAGGAACCATTGCAGCCTTGCGTGCTTTTCTTTTTGCAACCAAAACCGTGCCAGCGACTCCGATGATAATCANTCCAGCAAGAATCGGTGCGAGGCGCATCAGCATCTGTATGGGGCCTCTCTGAGATAGTTCCTGTAGTGGCTCTCCGAATGACATGGTTTCCATGTTGGTCATGACGTCTACATCATACTCTGGATCATGGGTTATGTTGTCTCCGATTGGATGGTTGTAACCNCCTATCATCCTGATTCCTTTGTAGACTCCATCTGGTAGACTAGTATTTCNAAGGTCGGCCCTCACTACTGGACGTATACTGTGTATTTGGAACAACACTTCTTCCTCTACTCCATCTATGGTTGCGTTGGATACCCAGCGAATGCTACCCCATCGGGCTCCTTCATCGTCGAAGTGTAGACCTCCCGCTCTAATCATCGAGGAGTTGCCAATCTTGTCTTCTTTCAACTCTTCTCCATCGCTGGAACAGTGAGTATTCTTGTATTCCTTGATTTGTTCCCTGACGCTTTCATTATTTTGGTTTCCATCTTTTTGGACGTAGTCGAGATTGCACTTCAGTGGCCTACCGAATCGGTCATGAGTGTCCATCTGAGGGCCACGTGCCCCTAAGTCCTTCTTGGCTGGAGCATGGCCAGCGAATGGTTTCGGGCCTGGCAACTTGCCGTACTGTTCCTTAGCCCAGCCAGCAACATTCTCTGTCAAGTACGAACCCATGCCATACTCTAAAACAGTCAGAAGGCGAGAATCGTTTCCTTCAGCATCCCAACCGTTGACGACCTGATCATATTTCCAAATACTGTTCAGTACCTCGGCAGAGATGTTCTTACTACCAACTTCATCGCTGTCTTCGACAACAACACGCTCATCTGAACCGCGGTGGAATCCTACGCGGTAATGTGGAACATTCTCGATATCTATGCTGGTTTCTTTTGTACTGATTCTGAAATCATAGCGTATTAGTTCGAGAGTTCCGTTAGTCACCCCATCCTTGCTTGAATAGTCCAAATCCTCAGCTACTAGGCTGAATTCGATACTGCAGTTGTTAGCTTCGCAGTCCTGATTGAATCCTTGCATCTCCCAGGCTACATCCTTGAACAATACCCACTTTGCTATTGGCTCGTGTTCTAAATTCTTGTCTTTCATTTCTTCAAGTGTTCCAACAAGGCCTTGACCTCGCAGGTTGAATATACCATCTTCATTTGAATCTTCATACTCAAGGATTCCATCCAATTTCTGATAGAACATTGTGTGAATAGGAATTCCAACGCGCTTCTGGAACTGCCCACCTCGATCATATGTATCGGCAATTCCTAGATGCCGAGTCTGAGCAGTTAGCAAGGAAATCTCTCCAGGGTCATCCTGTACTCCCCATTCAAGGTGCATTCGAGAGGGGCCTAGAATCAGTTTCAATTCTCCAGCATCTTCATCGAGCATAACTTCTATTCTTTCATTCGTATAATTGATGACCTCATCACCAGAATCCACGCTTTGTTCGGCGTGTACACTAGGAATTGCAATCAACATCAGGCTCATCATTAGCAAAGCAGTAGTTTTTCCGGTTCGCATGACACTGTGTTCTACAGCCGGGTATATGAACGACCGGCGTAGTTATACCAATATTTCAGGAGATATTCCTTCCTAAACAGGATTCAACTGTATTCTTCAGTGAATCTATGAATTCTTCCCTTTCCAAAGAAAAACCCAAGCTCTTGAGACTGGTCGTAACATCCGCACCTAAGCCGCAACCTGAGATGCCCTCCACTCTACCTTGAGGAGTATCGAGGTTCACCGTCAAACCGTGTCGAGAAACCCAATGCAGAAATGATAGTCCTATACTACAGATCTTGTGTCCGTTCACCCAAACACCCTGCATTCTTTCATCTCTATTGCCTTCTATGGAATGTTCAGCTAAGGCGGCTATCACCCAATCTTCCAACTTGTTTACTATTTGAGTAACGCTCCGTTCATCTTTCTCTCTCCAACGAATGATTGGATAGATGACCAATTGTCCTGGACCATGCCAAGTCAGACCCCCCCCTCTATCTACATCTTGACTGCGGTAATCTTCAGGAATTACGATTCCTTCTTTGCGTGCGCGAGGTCCAATTGTAACTACTTCGGGATGTTCTAACATCAGGATTGTGTCTTCGATTTCATCCTCAATCCTGCTTTTCTGCAATTTACGCATCAATTCATCAGCCTCGGAATGTTCTACGATTCCAAGTACCTGTAACTGCACCTTGCCACCTCAGAATCTGCCAGAGGAACCGAATCCTCCTTCACCTCTCTCGGTTTGTCCGAGTTCATCTAGGCTTCCTACTTCCTCAAAGACTACTTTGGGAACAGGGGCNAGTAGCATCTGTGCGCATCGCTCTCCTTTAGCGAGGCGGAATTCATCACCTTCTCCAATCCAAGTTGCTAGAACCATTAGTTCTCCTCTGTAGTCTGAATCGATGGTGCCTACGCCATTGGGCATAATCATCCCCTTTGCTCCAAGACTTGAACGAGAGCGAATCTGTCCCTCCCACCCTTCAGGTATTGCTACAATAAGGCCCGTGCGAATCCTGCAACTTTCTCCTTTCTTGACAACTGTGTCTTCTAGGCACCTGAGATCCCAGCCGGCGGCGGAACTCGTCGCTTGAGTCGGAATCTCTGCGGCGTTGTCGATACGAATGAAGCGCACTGTCAGTTCATCTCTGCCCATAATGCCCCGTAGAGGCAGTAAGTCTTCATTAATTGCCCCGTAAAGTTAGAATCGAAGGTTGTAATTTCGGGTTTCCAAAGAGCATTCTTAGTGTCTGGGGGAAGGTAATGATTATGACCCCACTAGAATGGGTAGCCTACTCCAGCGCGTGGAAGTGTCAGAGGAGAGGGTGTAATTATGCAAACAGGAGAAACCAAGGAAGGCCAAGATATTGATTTCAGTTCGGAGTTCGTGGAACCAATGCTCCAAGAGAACATGGATCGTTTTGTTCTGTTTCCTATCAAGCATGATGACATCTGGGAGATGTACAAGATGGAACAGGCCAGTTTCTGGACTGCTGAAGANATCGATTTGGCNCAGGANTTGAAAGATTGGGCNNCACTTACTGATGATGAGAAACATTTCCTAAAGCACGTGTTNGCANTCTTTGCNGCCAGTGATGGGATTGTNAATGAAAATCTNGTAACCAATTTCGCNGATGAAGTTCANTGGCCAGAGGCCCGTTGTTTCTACGGNTTCCAAATAATGATGGAGAACATTCATGCTGAGACTTACTCNTTGTTGATTGACACCTACATAACNGANCCCGATGAGAAAAATCACCTNTTCAAGGCGATAGAGACAGTTCCAACGGTAATGAAGAAGGCGGATTGGGCTTTGCGCTGGCTGTCNCGAAAGAAAGGTAACTTCGCNGAGCGTCTTGTCGCTTTTGCTGCGNTTGAAGGAATCTTCTTCTCNGGTTCATTNTGCGCTTTGTTCTGGCTGAAGAAGAGGAATNTGATGCAGGGNCTAACNTTNTCTAACGAATTGATATCTAGAGATGAAGGNNTACATTGCGACTTTGCTTGTCTGCTACATTCAAAACTNGTGCGTAAGGCAGGTGAAAATCGNATTCGNTCAATNATTTCAGAAGCGGTTGAAATCGAGAAAGATTTCGTCACTTCGGCTCTGCCNGTGAAGTTGATNGGAATGAATGACAAGCACATGCGTCANTACATAGAATTCGTNGCAGATCGTCTAGCNNTTTCNCTTGGNGCCGCTAAGATNTACAATGCAGAGAATCCNTTCCCATGGATGGAGATGATCTCCATGCAGGGTAAGACCAANTTCTTCGAGAAGCGGGTCGCAGAGTATCANAAAGCNGGNGTGATGACACAGGGNACTNCCTTGGGATCTGTACAGACGCGCTTCTCAATGGAGGAAGACTTCTAAACCGTACGCGNACGGANGANGACGCTACGCACAATNAAGAGGTGACAGATATGGGTTTGAAGGTNGTAAACAGGAAAGGNGAGAAAGAAGCGGTTAGATTCGATGCCATTCTAGAGAAACTAGAACGACTTTCCGAGGACCTTGATTTGAACTGGGTAAATCCTGGTCTAGTATCCAAATTAGTCATCGAAGGATTGTATGATGGTGTAACTACTAGGGAATTGGACCAACTAGCAGCTGAAACTGCCGCAAGCCTAGTCAGTAACCATCCTGATTACAGTATCCTAGCAGCACGTATCGCTATCGATGACTTGCACCGTTCGACGAATGATTGCTTTTCAGAGGTCATCGCACAACTCCATTCCTACATAGATCCAGAATCAGGTCTTCCAGCACCATTGATTTCCAAGGAAGTGCATGATTTTGTTCAGGAGAACGCTACTACCTTGGACGAATACATCGATTACAATAGGGATAACAACTACGATTACTTTGGTTTCAAAACCCTTGAGAGATCATATCTTTTGAGGATGCATGGAGAGATTTCAGAGCGCCCACAACATATGTTGATGAGGGTGGCAGTTGGTATCCACAAGCAGGATCTCGAAAAGGCTCTAGAAACATATGATTTGATGTCTGAAGGATGGTTCACTCACGCCACGCCTACTCTCTTCAATTCGGGCACACCTAAGCCGCAGATGTCCAGTTGCTTCCTCTTGACCATGCAGGGAGATTCTCTCGATGGAATCTATGATACTCTGAAGCAATGTGCACTGATATCCAAGTCCGCAGGTGGAATTGGAATATCGGTTCACCACATTCGTTCCAAGGGCTCATACATCAAGGGAACTAACGGTACCAGTAATGGTCTTGTTCCAATGCTTAGAGTGTTCAATGATACAGCGCGTTATGTGGACCAAGGCGGTGGTAAGCGCAAGGGGTCGATCGCTGTTTATCTTGAACCATGGCACCCTGATATCTTTGAATTCCTAGACTTGCGAAAGAATCACGGAAAGGAAGAGATGAGAGCTAGAGATTTGTTCTACGCATTGTGGACTCCTGACTTGTTCATGGAGAGAGTAGAGGAAGGTGCTGAATGGAGTCTTTTCTGTCCAAACGAGTGTCCGGGCCTGCACGATGTATACGGTGACGAGTTCCGCGCCCTCTATGCAAAGTATGAGAGTGAAGGCAAGGCCAGACGCACAATCAAGGCTAGAGAGTTGTGGGACCAGATCGTACAGGCTCAAATTGAAACAGGTACCCCGTATATGTTATACAAGGATGCTGCCAATGAGAAGTCGAATCAAAAGAATCTCGGAACAATACGCTCATCCAATCTATGTACTGAAATCATCGAATATACTGCTCCAGATGAGGTGGCAGTCTGCAACTTGGCTAGTATTGCTCTGCCGCGCTTTGTCGATCAGGAGAACGGTGTTTTCGACCACCAGAAATTGTTCGATGTGACATACCATGCTACTGGAAATCTGAACCGCGTAATCGACGTCAATTACTATCCTGTTATTGAAGCCCAGAACTCTAATTTCCGCCACCGTCCAATAGGCCTAGGAGTACAAGGTTTGGCAGATGCTTTTGCCATGCTTAAGCTGGACTTTGAATCAGAAGGCGCTCGACGTTTGAACAAGGATATCTTTGAGACCATCTATTTCGCAGCGTGCTCAGCATCCAAGGATGCAGCCATCGCTGAAGGTGTTTACGAGAGTTATGAAGGGTCTCCTGCCAGCAATGGTCAGTTGCAATTCGATTTGTGGGGAGTAACTCCAGATTCAGGAAGGTGGGGTTGGGATGCGCTCAAGGCGGAAATAGCAGAGCATGGGATGCGCAATTCACTCCTCTTGGCACCGATGCCTACCGCTTCGACCAGTCAGATTCTTGGAAACAATGAATGTTTTGAGGCTTTTACATCTAACCTCTATGTTCGCCGTACTCTATCCGGCGAATTCATCGTGGTCAACAAGCATCTAGTCAAGGATCTCATCAAGGCCGATGTCTGGAGCATGGAGTTGAAAGACAAGATTTTGTTGAACAAAGGTAGTGTTCAGGGAATTGAAGAGATTCCACAGCACATTCAAAATCTCTACAAGACTACTTGGGAAATCAAGCAACGTATAATCATCGACATGGCAGCAGAACGTGGCCCATACATCGATCAATCCCAGAGCCTCAACATCCACATGTTAGATGCTAATCCGGCCAAGGTTACTTCGATGCACTTCCATGGATGGCGTAGTGGCTTGAAGACCGGCATGTACTATCTGCGCACTAAGGCTGCAGCAGACGCAATTCAGTTCACTGTTGAAGCTGAAACCAAACAGGATGAGAGCATCACGGGACTTGCAGAACGTGCAGAAGATTCTTCTGAACAAAAGCCGATGGATGCAGATTCTCTAGAAGCGATAGCATGCAGTCTAGATGGTCCAGATGATTGCCTGATGTGCGGTAGTTGAGGTCAATAATTACTTCAGAAGCGTGGGATTCTTCCCAAGCGCTCCTCATGCTTCTTTTCAGCGACTTCCCAATCATACAAATCTCTTCCACCTTGTACAGTGTTGGCTGAAGCAACGTAATTTGGAGCAAGGTTTCCAGCAGTCTGTGTTTGCACAGTATTCTGTTGTACATTCACAGCGCTCGATTTCATGGGCCCGAAGGCCATTGTACTGCTTATCCATGCTGCTGCTGCCCCCATGGCTGCACCTACTGGTGCAAGGGATAATTGGTATAGCAGGGCAAGTGATTCGCTGGATTGTAAATCGGTAAATATCTGCACGCCCAAGAGCATCAGCACTACGACTACTCCCCACATGACCAAGAATCCTATTCCGCAAGAGAGTGCAGAGCAATTCATAGCTGACTTGGAATTCGACAATCTCTTACCGTTGATGATTCCAACAGGTAAGGCAGCAATGACCGCTAGAACAGGAGCTATTGCTTTGATACTGCTGAATGAAATGATGAATGCAATCTCATCAAATATTCCCTGAATAAATAACCCCACTCCCAATATTGCTCCTATGGCAGCGTGCAAGGTTATGCCCCAAAATAGATCGCTGGACGAGTAATCTTCTGACATGGTGGGAACAAGAAGGCTGTGACTATGATGCTTTTCCTTAGTAGCATCACGCGATGTGTATGGCGTGCCCTAGGGTTGCCAGGACGCCTTCATGGAAGGATTCACTCATCGTTGGGTGTGCATGAATGGTTCCTGCAACATCTTCGAGTAAGGCTCCCATTTCAAGTGCCAANATGAACTCACCCGACAATTCACTNACATGAGTGCCAACCGCTTGGACTCCGAGGATNCGATGGTCATCTTCTCTAGCGACTACGCGGACGAATCCACCAGTCTTTTCCGCTTCCATGGTCAAGGCTCGNCCATTAGCAGCGAGTGGGAATTTNCCGGTTATGACNGGNTGNCCTTCTGCAGCAGCCTGTTCGGGAGAAAGTCCGACTTCAACGATTTCAGGCTCGGTGAAGACNATTGCNGGNACAGCAACAGGATCCCATTCTCTGATNTGGCCAGCGATGACCTCAGCAACCATCTCACCCTGTGAAGATGCGGTATGTGCGAGCATNTCNCCNCGATTAGCGAGGTCNCCAATNCAATATACTCCGCGCATNTTGGTTGCACAACGCTCGTCGACAATCACGAAGCCATGTTCGTCACACTTCAGACCCATTTCTTCCAACCCCCAACCTTTGTTGTTTGGCCTACGGCCAACGGTCACTAGAACCTTGTCAGATTTCACAATCTGAATATTCTCTTGGTCATCCTTGGCTGCGAACTCAACATCACCATCTTTGTTGATACCCTTAGCGAAAACACCGGTATGTACAGTTATACCTAGGCGCTTGATGTTGAGTTCTACCGGTCTTCTCAACTCCTTGTCGAAGATAGGTAAGACGCTGTCCATGGCCTCGAGTATGGTGACTTTACTACCAATTTGAGCATACACTATACCCAATTCCAAGCCGATATATCCTCCTCCGACTACGGTCAAATTCTTTGGGATTTCTGTCAGCTCCAATGCTTCTCTACTAGAGATTACATCTCCTCCAAATGGCATGAATGGTAGTTCAGTTGGTACTGAACCATTGGCAAGGATGACGTTTTCAGCCTCGATGTGTATTTCGCCATCGGGGCCAGCAACCTTGCAGGTTTTTGCATCAATGAATTCTGCCCAACCATTGATTAATTCGGCACCCGCTCTCTTGAGAAGGTTCTCCACTCCCTTATTCAAGCGGTTGACAATACCGTCTTTCCAGGCGACTAACCCTTGCATTTCGATTTCGGCAGGTCCGGGAATACTGATTCCCATGTGTCCGCCTTTTTCACTCATCTTGGCTAATGAATGGAACTTATGAGCCGCGTGAATCATCGCTTTACTAGGAATACACCCGCGAATCAAACATGTTCCTCCGGCTTTTTGCGCTTCAACAATTATTGTGGATAGACCCAATTGGCCAGCTCTGATGGCCGCGACATAACCTCCAGGCCCTGCACCAATGACAAGGACCTGACATTTCTTTTGCTCGACCAAAGAATCACCTCATGAATATTGTAGCTGGATGTTCGAGATATTGTTTGAGAATTTGAATCAACATGGCGCCATCATAGCCATCTACGACGCGGTGATCCCAAGAAGAACTAACTCTCATGACCCTACGGATAACGATATTTCCATCTCTCACAACGGGGGTGTCAGTAGCATTGTGTACGCCTAGAATACCAACTTCTGGGTGATTAATTATGGGAGTTGCACCGATTCCACCTATTCTTCCTAGACTGGTAATTGTGAATGTCGAACCTGTCAATTGTTCCATACTGGCAGTACCATCCTTGGCTGCTCCTGTAGATTCAATCATGTTGGCTGCAGTCTGCCATAGATCCAAAGCCTCTACATTCTTGACAACTGGGACGTACAATCCGCGCTCGGTCTGAGTTGCGATCCCTAGATTGATTGCTTGATACCTGATTACAACTTCCTTTTCTTCGTCATAGTGGGCATTGCACTCGGGCCTTTCTGCAAGAGCTTTGACCAAGGCCTGCATTATGAATGGTAAATAGGTCAATTTCGGCGCCCCATCTGGGCGGTTAGCATTTAGGTGCTTACGCAGTTCTTCTAGGTTGGTGACGTCTATCTCCTCAAAGTAAGAAAAGTGCGGGATGCTGTTGTATGATTTGTACATCTGCTCGGCGATTTTTCTGCGTAGACCAACTACCTTGATTTCGGTAGTGCCATTCAGTGCTTGCCTTGCTGGACCGGCTGCTGCAACTGGCGAACCTGCTTGCTTCCAAGAGTCCAAATCATTTTGGGTAATTCGACCTGCAGGACCGCTACCTGAAACGCTCGAGAGGTCGATACCCTCTTCCCTAGCCCGCTTGCGAACTGCAGGACTTGCTAGGGGTTTAGCACCTTTGGCAGCAGTCTTCTTCGCAGGCTTAGGGCTTGCTTTTGGCTCAGGTTTCACTTCCTCTGCAATAGGTGCTTCCTCAACGGTTTCTTCTTTCTTTTCTTCATCAGCCGCAGCATTTCCTTCTCCATCAACCTCGAAAGTAATACAGACTTGACCTACTGCAAGTATGTCGCCTACATCTCCCTTGCGGGATTTCAATACTCCATCTACTGGACTTGGGATAGTTACTGTTGCCTTGTCGGTCATGACATCTAGAATCGAATCATCTTCCTTCACAGTGTCTCCTACTTCCACGTGCCAAGCGACGACCTCTCCCTCGACCACTCCTTCTCCGATGTCTGGCAGTTTGAATTCATATATTCCCATAATCAGTCCTCCTGTGTTCTCTTTATCGCTTCTGCAATTCTCTGTGGACTGGGCATGTAATCCCACTCAGTAGTATGAGGGAATGGTGTGTCCCATCCGGTAATTCTCTCTATCGGTGCTTCAAGATGGTAGAAACAGCGTTCTTGGATACTCGCTACCATTTCACCTCCAAATCCACTGGTCTTTGGTGCCTCGTGAACGACCACTACTCGGCCGGTTTTCTCAACCGAAGATACCACCGCATCTCTATCCCACGGCACCAGCGTTTGAAGGTCGATCAGGTCACAAGATACGCCACTGTCTTTGATGGCTTGTTCACATACATGAACCATGGTTCCCCATGCGATTACGGTGCAATCGTTACCCTCCATAACCAGATTTGCTTCTTCCAAAGGAATGGAATATTCACCTTCGGGAACCTCTGCATCAGGGTGCCCTTTCCAAGTTGGAACATTGTGTGGGTCTCCGTAGAACGGTCCACGATAGCAGCGTTTAGGCTCAAAGAAGATGATTGGGTCATTGCTAGCGATTGCACTTGTCAACAATCCTTTTGCATTGCGCGGAGTAGAGCAATAGACTACCTTGAGCCCTGGAGTATGTGTGAATTGAGCTTCGGGAGATTGCGAGTGGTGATGTCCTCCACGAATCCCTCCACCCGCAGGAGTGCGAATCGTTACTGGGCAAATGAATTCCCCTCCGCTACGGTGTCTGACCTTGGCCATTTCATTTACAATTTGATCGTAAGCAGGGAAGATATAGTCTGCGAACTGAATCTCCATGACAGGTCTTAGGCCATTGATTCCCATTCCAAATGCCATTGCAGCGAAGCCACCCTCTGCTAGAGGTGCATCGAAAACGCGGTGAGCTCCATGCTTCTTTTGCAGGCCATCAGTGACTCGGAATACTCCGCCAAAGAATCCAACATCCTCGCCAAAGACCACGATGTTTTCGTCGGCAGACAACCTCTCATCGATGGCAGAGTTTAGAGCTTGAATCATGTTCATTTCAACCATGCATCTCCCTCCTACTTACCCAATTCCTCTCTTTGTTCCTGAATATGCCAAGGAACTTCTTCGTAGACTTCAGTGAAAATTGTTGAGGCGGGAGGATATGGGCCGTTAGCCAAATCTCCGAACTTCACAGCCTCTTTGTAGGCTGCCATGACTTCTGCATCGATAGTTTCCTCCAATTTCTTGTGTTTGTCTTCGTCCCAGATTCCCTTTTCTATGCAATGATTCTTGAGGCGTTCGATAGGATCACCTCCTGGCCAACAGGCAAACTCCTCTCCATGACGATATGCACTTGGATCATCGCTGCTGGAATGCGCTCCGGCTCGGTATGTGTAAATCTCCATGTGAGTGGGTCCAAGTCCTGCATCGATTCTCTGCCTTGCCCACTTGGTTGCAGCATATAGTGCGAGGAAATCATTCCCATCAACTCTCAGGCAAGGGATGTCATAGGCCAATCCTCTGGCCGCGAAATTCGTTCCACCGGTTGCCAAGTTTGCATGTGTGGAAATTGCCCACTGATTATTGACTACACACAAAATGACTGGTGGCTTGAAGGTAGAAGCGAAATTGATGGCATAGTGATAGTCTCCCTCTGCAGAGGCTCCCTCTCCAATCCAAGTTATGGTGGCTTCATCCAATTCCTTGTAGGCGCTAGCCATGGCAACTCCAACCGCTTGGGAGAATTGTGTTCCAACCGGAGATGAGACCGAGATGAATCGCCCTTCTTTCCAAGTATAATGTACCGGCATTTGGCGACCTTTGACGTTGTCTTCTATGTTACCAATGCAGTGGTTGATCATTGAAACCATAGTCCGACCGCGTACGAATTGTGCACCTGGCTGCCTGTAGGTGGGGAATATCCAATCTTGTTCCTTCAATGCCATAGTTTGAGCAATGGCAATGGCTTCTTCTCCAAATGAGCGCATGTAGAAAGACAATTTCCCGGTCCTCTGCATCTTCATCATTCGTTCGTCGAAGATACGTAATTGTAACATCCATCCTAATCCTTCTAGTAAGGTNTCATTGTCCAATCCGGGGTCCCATTCTCCCTTGGATTTGTTATCATCATCGAGGACCCTAATCAGGCCGTGTGCATGAGCATCAGTATCCTCTGCTTTACAGGTAGCGGGATCAGGTCTTGATAGGTCCGCAGGAGCCCATGGCCATGCTTGGAATCCAGGCTCTTGATCAGGACGCGCTGGAGGCTTACCAACTTGATATGGGGCCTCGGTTTCCAGCAGTCTCTCTTCGGCCATGATTCAACCCATTCCTTGTCTACATATCACAATTCGCACTAACCTTCTTGCTCGCTAATGCTCGTTCTGGCTTGGCGTAGTAGTATTCCTGCCTTGAATGAGGAGCGAACTAAAGGCCCACTGGCCACTCCCTTGAAGCCCATTTCTTCAGCCTGTTCAGCCCATTTGTCGAATTGAACCGGTTCAGGGAATGAAGACACAGGTAAGTGTTTAGGAGTTGGCTGAAGGTATTGGCCCAAAGTAATCAAATCGACCTCGGCTTCTCTCAACAATTGCATCGCTTCTACAACTTCCTCAGGAGTTTCTCCCATTCCCACCATAATCGATGACTTGGTCAAAATATCGGGACGTAGGATCTTTGCCTGCCTTAGAATATCTAGAGACTGTTTGAATGAAGCGCGATGATCTCTAACAATCTTGTCCAATCTTGGTACGCATTCGACATTGTGCGCAAATACGTCGAGTGGAGATTCTTGAAGTAGATGCTCAAGGTCAGAAAGGTCTCCAGCCAAATCAGAGCATAACAGTTCCAGTGTGGTTTCTGGACATTCCTGATGTACTGCCTCTATACATCGCCTGTAGTGTTCAGAACCAGAATCCTCTAGGTCATCTCTATTGACGACTGTGATCACAGCATGTTCGAGATTCATTCTACTGACTGACTGTGCTAATCTGGCCGGTTCTTCTTCATCTAATGGAGGAGGTCTGCTAATGCTTCCAACAGCACAGAATTTGCAGCCGCGAGTACATTCTTCACCAGCGATCATGAACGTAGCAGTGCCTCTGCCCCAACAATCGTGGATATTGGGGCAACGGGCCTCTTGGCATACCGTTGCCAACATGTTTTCATCGATGTTATTTCGAGTTTCATTGAAGGCTGCCAAACGCTCTCCTGTAGGTAAGATAGTACGAAACCAATCGGGCAATCGTGGCCTGTTTCGCATGCTTTCAATACGTCGTTCAACAGCGCTGGAACCGGAGGCCATGGGTAGTCTCCTCGCCGCCATAACGCACCCCTCCATCAGGGCCGGCTGGATTGCAGCAAACAAAGGTTAGCATTGTTCATTGCATCAACAATGACCCCGGAATCTTAGTTTCAGGATATTTGGTAGAAGGGTCGTGTTCAGCCAAAGCGGGAGGCAATTCCCCCTGCCACCACTGAGGAATTGTTCCATTCTGGAACATCTTTCTCCAATGTAGTAACAGTGTTCGTCGTTCATCGCTTTCATTGCTCCAAGTACTATGGAGCAACCTTGCATCAACTAATACTAAGTCTCCCGCTTTTGCTTCGATATCAACACAATCTGGGTGTTCTGAGAATGTTGCATCACTCAAGTCAGTCATCTGTTGTACTTCGTTGTCATGAGGTGTCGGTATCTGGTCGTGTAACTCATGCCGTTTACGGTGAGATCCAGGGATCGCCCTTAGGCAGCCATTGCCCCGGTGTGTATCGCAAAGATAGTAACCGAAAGAGAGTACGGTTGGCCACGGTGTCAAGCATTCAGGACTGTTCCAATTGATGTAATCTTGATGCCAATAGCATTGCAAGCCACCCGGTGGTTTGGACAGTAGAATCACCCATTCTTGAACATCCATATCACCGAACCCTAGTTCGTTACAGATTTGTTCCTGTAATGGATGTTCAATGATTCTCTGCGCATTGNCATGGGGCATCCTAGTAGGGCCTTCTACAAGATGTACTCTGCGAGCCCATCTATCTTCAGTGAATACATGGATGTCACTACCTTGGTAACGAAATTTCTCGTCTGGTGGGTTGTTTTCGACTACTTTGCTCGACCATTGTTNCATCTCTGTAATGAAATCNGAATTCCATACCCCTTTGATNACCGTATAGCCTAGTTCAACCAGTTCNCGCCGATGTTCCTCGACCTGCTCTGACTCAAGGAACGGCATGCTCTCAACTCCNCCTCACGNTCTTGACAGAAAAACGCATCCCTGACTTGTCAGGTGCAATAATGTCAAGAATGATTCACTCAGGCCTAGGCCTGAGAGTGGATGTCCATCAAGAACAGCCTNCCTTACCGTGCGGTCAGATACGGNTTCAGGCTACCCGGANTATTGTACACCAGATTNATCACTCAGCCACTGGTAGATCGGTGGTTGAAGGATTCATCTTTGACCCTCTATGTTCATGATAAAGACCGCGGTTTATTGCGCCCATTGACTAAGGCTGAACGCCTGAAATGGACTATGAAGGAGGGNTTGGCCTGCGATGCAGTATATTGGCTGGATAGAGTGGAACCACTCTTGAAAAAACACGATGTAGTTTTCGATGTAGGTGCAAATATTGGAACTATCGCCAATTGGTTCGCAGAACGTTGTAAGGAGGTATATGCCTTTGAACCGCATCCAGACAATCTCAATACGATTCGTCAGCAGAATGCTTTGCGGCGTACTGAAAACGTGATTATATGCCCATCGGCATTAGGTAAGGAAGAAGGCACGATGCAACTGCATGTCAAAGGCTTCCATGGCCATCATTCTTTGGGCGATGCAGCCAATAGTCCTACTGTGGAAAAGATAGATGTCGAAGTCAGAACATTAGACTCATACTGTTCTGAGAAGGGAATTCAGAACATCGCTTTCCTCAAGATAGATGTCGAAGGATTTGAAGAAGATGTATTACTGGGCGCCAATAGTTTGCTGAAGTCTCAAAATATCGGCTTGATTCTGTTTGAGATTAGAGAGAAGATTCTTACTTCGGTAGGGAGAAAGGGTAGNGCAGTATTTGCGCCCTTACTAGATAATGGATACAAAGTTATCAGTCTAGAGGGGTATGCTCTCTCTCATGAAGAACTCAGTAATCCAATCGATGGTGACTATCTAGCCGCTATTGATGTGGATAAGGTCCTAGAAAATCTTGGTGAATCAAAACTCTCCTTCATCTAGGNAGACTATTCAAGAAAACGCTGCCTCGCTTGGAATGATGTCATCCAACCTTTCTGGCCAGACCGTGGTAGTGACAGGAGCATCGAGGCGAATCGGGGCATCCATCTGTCGCNGTTTTGCCGAGTCTGGAGCTGATGTAATCATCCATTGCAATAAATCGTTACAGGATGCCGAGAATCTTGCCAATGAAATCGGTGCCGAGGTGGTCCAAGGGGACCTAGTTGAACCTGAGACAGATCAGCGAATTTTGTCGGCGGTTCAAAACTATGGCAATGGGCTCTTCTGTTTGGTTCACTCCGCATCGATTTTCGTTACTGACGAAGGTCCAAGTGCCGATTTAATGACGGCAGTGAATCACGAGGCACCGCGTAGGTTGACAGAGTTGCTGATGAGCGAATTAAGGAGTGCAAGAGGTAGTGTAATCAGCATTACAGATGCTTGTAAGAAACGCTCTGCGGCTTATTCGAAATACGATGAATCAAAGGATTCATTACGACGTTGGACTTTGCAGTTTGCATTGGACCAAGCTCCTGAAATAAGGGCTAATTGTATCGCTCCAGGTGCAATAATTCCTGCTCCCGAAGAGGAGGAGATAGTAGACTCATTGGCAGCTAAAATTCCTCTATCAAGATGGGGTCAGGCAGATGATATCTCGAGAGCAGTGTTATTCTTTGCTACCTCTCCATATATCACTGCACAGGAATTGATGGTCGATGGGGGATGGAGTGCTGCGATGAATCAGGATTGAAATCCTTTGACAATTTTTGCCAAAATTTCAATCCCGTGCCGAATCTCTTGTTCTTCGTTATCATTACGAATGCTAATTCGTATACTGGACAAAGCTTCATCCTCACTCAATCCCATAGAAGTCAAGATTCGCGAAGGCATTCCTGTAGAGGCTGTACAGCCACTGGAAGAGGACATGTAGACTCCTTCATTAGCCAAGTCCACAAGTACTGCTTCAGCAGATACTCTGGGTAATTGTATGTTGAGAATGCCAGGGACTCTTTTGCGGTCGGAATTGATTATGAATTCATGTTCATTTATCGCCTCTAAGAGAACAGTATCTAGTTCTTCTATCCCCTCTAATGAGAAGATATCTTCTGAGAACAGAATGGACGGTAGATGTCCTCCTCTACGTCCTCCTTGTTCACCGCCTCCATGTATTAGAGGATCGATTCTAACTCCCTTACTAGTAACTAGGGCTCCGAAGTAATCGAAACCCATTGTTAGCACATCTATTCCCTCATTTGAGATCGGGATCCTTCCTACTGCCGCAGTGGCTTCCACGATGAGAGTTGAGTTGGGATATTCATGTCTCAAGGCAGCAATATCTCTGATTCCACCAGTTTCGTGGTCTACCAATTCTACGGCGATTATATCGGCATCTCCCTCAGAGCCGATATTCGCAACCTGCCAACCTTGTCTACTTAACCAAAGGGCAGCGTTCCGCAACGGCAGAGGGACTCTTGGCGAGATCAAGATCCGACCTCCTCTATTGCGAAAAGCCATTCCTTTCAGGGCATGATTGATTGCCTCAGCACCTGAAGAGGTGAGAATGACCTCACCTTGAGTGCCTAGATTTTGTTGAATGATTTGCTTTACTTGTTCAGGAAGAGCCGACGACAAATCATGCAATTTAGATGCAATCGGATCTGTTGCCAACCCATCAAGTCGATTTAACCATCTTCCCGCGCCCACTTGGCTACCTCCAAATGCCTCTGTGGAGGGGCCTAGGCTTGAATCCTGATATAGCAATGCGTGTCTGCCCCCCTCATGGTGTGGCGGCAGGCGAGTGACCTCTCGGACCAGCGCGAGGGCGATGTTCATCGATATAGCACCACAGTAAGCACCCCTATCGACATCGATATTCACGACAAGGGAATAACGTTAGTAGCAGGATCATTGAAGCGCCATTGGCAGTCTACAGAAATATCCTATGTGTTGACTCAAAAGGTCCCTGAAGTCAGACCTTCACAATGGTCTCTATATGTCGATACAAAGGACGACGGAATGATTGAGATTCTGCGTTCCTTCAATGAGTTACATATCTTGAAGATGGCCGAATCTATTGCCGTAGCGTGCGATGCGAGATTAGCTGAACACACTGGAAGAAGAGTCCGAGAGGATGAACACGGAATGAATGTCATTACTCAGTTGAATGAAGTAGGTGAAAGATGGGAGGAACCAGTACAGCTTGATGGATTGAGGTTCGGTTTCAAGCAAAATGCTGGCGGGTATAGTGCGCGTCTACCTACCGAATTAGCCGATGGTGCCTTAGCGGGATTGATTTGGTCTTGCATTGGGGCAATTGTGTTAGGATTGATGATAACGCTGGCAACAATTAGGACTGCGAACGTTTGGTTGGCATTATCTTGGAGCCTTGGGTTGACATTGCTGACAATTTTGGGTTGGGCCAAACTTGAGGGGCCTACCGGTAGTCTAGACAATCGTCATCAGATTTTGCTGACAAGACATACTGTCACCGTGAAGGCAAAATTGTTCGGAATTTATCCGAGGACAATAGGTCAGTGGCCGTTGGCCAACCTTCTGGATCTTGATTACAACGATAAGGGTGAAGTCACCTTCTTGCTAAATGAGCGCAGAGTAAGGATGCGCCTTCTACGTCCAGAGGCAGAATTCTTAGTTGCTTCATTCGGTCAAGCTCTCAGAGATATGGGTGTGGCCGAAGCCTCTTCAGAAGAAGAGTGAATCTTTGGTGCAGAGAAAGGGATTTGAACCCTCGAACCGCTTTTGCGGACCGGATCTTAAGCCCGGCGCCTTTGACCATGCTCAGCCATCTCTGCATTCCTAGCCGCGCGGCTTACACCTTTTGATGCAACGGTCCTCAAGTATCACTGTTCCGTAATAATCGGCTAACCTTGTAGCGCAGGGGCCGCAAACGTTCTAATGGAGGCAAGCCGGCCCTTGTGATGATGTCCAGTACACTGTCCGGTGTCGGCCAACATAGGTCCGCTCTGTTTCTGGTCTTTTTGATGGTGTTTTCAACCTGCATTTCAGTTACTCCATCTATGATGGAGAATGGGACTTTGGAAGTGCTTGAAGATAGATCCTTTTCAAGTGATGCAATGGTATCCTACGATCTCTTCATCGCTGAACAGAACTCTTCTGCTGGAGGGTCAGGATTCATTACCACTCATATCCCTGACTCCGGTAGTCAATCCGATGATTCGGCCATAGGCGGGCTTGAGTTCAAGTCTGCAGCAATGATATCCAATCTGACGGTTAAGGGTGATGCCAGCGATGGTGCAGAGATTCCTCTGTTCGTTTACATTCGATTCACCGGGCAGGAGCAAAGTACCGCCGAACTAACTTTCGAATTGAAGAGTGGTTCTACTATAGTAGCAACAACTACTGCGAGTCTCGATGATCCCTGCCAAGACGGCGGTATTTTTGGTAGTAGTTGCGCTTACCAATACCGTCCTTATTCCATGGATGTCTCAAGTACTCTACCAGGTGGAGATAGAGGATTCATAGTGCAGAGTGGTAAGCAATTGACTCTACGAATAACAGCTGAGGCAAATTGCCAAGGCGGGGGAGTCCCCGGACAAGATGGAGATGATTGCGACGTCAGGGTTGCGTACCACAATGTCGACAACAGCAACGGTGCTTACACTAGGATGGAAGTAAAGGCTGATGCTTTGGCTAATTCCAAGGTCAAAGTCCACCGCACTGGAGGTTCTTGGAATGATGCAGAAGTAGTTCAATGGGCCCCCAATCACAGGGTTGAGTTCAGAACAATGCAGTTTTCAGTAGATGTTAGAGATGCATTTGGTAGAGACGACATCAAGAGCGTGAAACTGGTAATGCAGACTCCCGGAGATACAGCGGTCGTCTTTGAGAAAACCTTTGATGATGGGGAATTGAGGCTGGACAATGAGGGTTTGGTGGGTCAATATGAATGGACCTATAATTCTGGGCGTGCTGCTGGCGAATATGGCTTGAGATTAGAAGTTAGAGATATGCAAGACAATGTAATGGTCTATGATCACGATGGTGTTGAATTCGTGGAATATGCAGTCTTTTTGCAACTTGCAGCGACTCAAGGTGATGTCATTTTAATCGCCCCTAGTAAGACTACTTCTGTTGAATTTGAGTTGGAGCATATAGGCGGTGACGGTTTGGACATGGAAGTGCAACTTTCTCTTCAGCGAAATCCTGGAAGTGATTGGCTAATCGAGTTCAGTGAACCTGGAGGATATGATTTGAGCGGTGGTGGAGACCTTGTGCGACCGACGCTAACTGTCACCTCTCCTGAGGACCTTTCAGATGCACCCTCAAGTTTGGAGATAATAGGTAGAGCCTATGCAGATACCGATGGGGATGGGACTACAGAAGAAGTGCAAGTGGTAACTACCAGTGTCGATATCGAGGAGGTTGGAGTATTTGCCCGCCCCAAGGTTAGCGTGTTTACCGATGAAGATAGAATCATGGAAATCGCAGACTCCGAAAGACCTGATACGTATGATTCAGATGTCTCACATTTCATTGATGCAGACGGCGCAGGTAGATTCTATCTTGAGGTCTTCAACACTGGTTTTGATTTCGACACCTTCCGTATCAGAGTTGATGGACCTCACACTTGGACAGTTAGGTTGTACGATCAAGAGACTGCAACTTCCTTGACCGAGGATGGTGCCTATTTCCTTACAGCACAGGTTGAGAGTCATAATGTCCAGACATTGATTCTCGAATTGACTCCGCCTCTAGACCGTGGACAGGATGACATTGCAAAATTCGATATTACGATAATGAGCGAGGGTAATACTACTCTGCGTTCCAACGTCTCTTTCACTGCCCACCGAACTTTCGGTATATTCGCTCAAGTGACAGCCGACGACTTTGGTTTGCCTCTCGGGCACATTGGCCCATTCCCATCAACCCGTTCACAACCTTTGGTAATCGTTATTGACATCACTAATTCTATGGAGGAGGGTTCCGAACAGAGCACATGGCAGATTTTGAATCCTGCTGAATTAAAATCCAATACAGACAGTAATCCCGCTGTTGGAACTTGGGAATTCTCAATCACTGATACTTCTGGTTCGACAGTAGTCAATACGGTGTCTCTCGGTGCCGGGGATGTAGAGAGTATCAAGTTGACAGTATATCCCGGAAATGAGTTGGAAGCAGGAAATCATACTGTTTACCTTCGCATCACTGAAGTGGGTGAATCGGATGAACCTAGGTACTTCGATTTGCCCTTGGAATTTGAGATAGAAGAAGACATGCCTGACGACCTCCAGATTATCCAGATTTCACCTGATTTGCCGATGCAGGCGGGAGATAAGAGGCAGATGGAATTCAAGGTAGTGAATGGCAATAATGTCGATCTCGAATTGTTGCTGGATATCGATGGTCCATCAGGTTGGGATGTTGACATTGAATCGATACCATTCATCGGAGTTGAAGCATTTGATGACAAGACTTTCACCGTGTTGATTATCGCTCCAAGTGATGGAGTGAGAGATGGGGATGTTGAGCAAATCACCATAACCGCAGAACCACTGCACAAAATTACACCATATGGCCCGGATTATGTCAAGACCAAGAAGGTCCAGATCAAGATTGATTGTAGTGGCGGAGTCGAATGTTTGATGCAGGAATTAACCTCTCCAAGACAGTCTACCTTGGCTGCAGGAGGGGGACTTCTTCTGTTGCTGATATTCGCAGCATTCCTGAGAGGTAAGCGCTCAGTGCAATATGTAGAAGAATTTGTTGACGAAGAAGATTTTGAGGTTAGCGATGAGACTGAGGCCGTCGAGCAGAGTCTTGAAGAGATCCCAGAAGATGATTGGGATGATGAAATAGAAATGCTCGATTAGAGCGAAATCGATTTTCCACAGGGGCCCGTAGGGCCCTGTGGGTGTATGAACGATGCTCCATTCGCCTTATGTGCCTTCGATTCACCCCTAGATATGGTGTTCACGTTGTCACGTCACGATGTTGCCCCTAAGCCCGCCACAGTATCACGTTCTGGAGTTCTTCAGGCCCGCAAGTCTCTAGGCTTGGTATTCCTGATGGTTTTCTCTTCATTTGCTGCCATTCAATTCAGTGCTTGGGAGGTTATGGCTTTGAACGATGCAGATCAAGATGGGCTGTCTTATGCGCAGGAATATCTTCTCAATACGCAGCCAGCAGACCCCGATACAGATGGCGATGGTCTTCCTGATGGTTGGGAATGGAAATACGGTTTGGATCCTTTGGATGCTTCAACCACCGGCGATGATGGTGCTACTGGAGACCCTGATGGAGACAATTTGAACAATTTGAAAGAATATCTTGTCAACATCCCTACAAATTGGGATTTGCCCTCAACTACGTATTTGGATAATGGAGTTTGGTGGAATGGCACTGTTCCGGTCAGAGGATGGTCTGAGGAGCACGTATTGACGCTGAATACCCCTGCTTGTGGAGACCCTGGCAGTGACGGTAATGGTGGTTCGGTAATCCTATGTGATGAAGACCCACCCGGAGATATTTGCAATGACAATATCGACAATGATGGAGACAATCTCATGGATATGGCTGATCCAGACAATGATGGTGATGCTAATTGTGGTAGCAACGACGATGATGGCGATGGTCTGATCGATGAAGATCCAGATGGCTGGGATACCGATGGAGACGGTATGGATGATGGTTGGGAAGAAGCGAATGGATTGGATCCAACTTCTGCTAGTGGTGATAACGGTAGTGGTGGAGACCCGGATGGCGACGGTTTGATCAATATCTACGAGTACATCAATCCTGGTTGGGATAGCCAGTGTGGAGGCAGCGATTGTTTCCAGCCCGGTCCTGGTCCTGGTGCAACTGCAACAGTAACTCCATGTAATCCTCTACCTCCTTCAAATTGTCTAGGCACAGCTGAAGTTGATTCCTTCACTCAGACCGATCCATTGAGGGCAGATACGGACAAGGATGGCGTGAACGATGGTGATGAGGCGATTGGCAACCTGACCGATCCTACCGCTGCAGATACCGATGGAGATGGAATCTCGGATGGTATCGAGATTAATTCAGCATATGGTAATCCTGCCCAAGCAAGCGATCCAAGGAATAACAATACGGATGGAGATCAATTCGATGATGGCGATGAGGACAAGAATGGAGATGGACTCCTAGGTGCTAACGAGACTGATCCAACGCGTAGAGAAGATGCTGGTGATGAGGATCAAGATGGATTCCAGAATTGGGAGGAGAACATGACCTGCACTTTGTGGGATGTGGCAGATACCGATCATGGAGGAGTAGGCGACTATCAAGAAAGCGTAAATCATAGTACGGATCCTTGTGATTCATTGACGCCGTTCCAAACAACGCACTCAGGATATGCATCCCAGCGTCTGACTTTGGTTGACCCATCAGGCTTCAATCCTGCTGGTGGGTCAGGATACTACAATGCCTCAGGAGTCTTGACCGCCTTTACCTACACGGGCCTACAGGGTTCGGTATTGATTGGAGTTCCAGTATCTCCACCGGTCGGAACGGTTACTGTAGAAAACTGGAATGGTTCATTTTGCCATACTTCAGCGGTAGCGGATGGTTCGATTTCCACCACTCGGACGTATTGTGATGATGATTATTCAGATTCTGATGGTGACGGTTTAGCAGATTGGGAAGAATTGAGGGGCGTTTACGGATATACTTCCAATCCTGGATTGGCCGATTCAGATAGTGATGGTGAATCAGATTTTGATGAGGTAGCTGTGGGCTTGAAGACCGATCCACGAGATCCATGTTACAACAGTCTTGATTTTGATGGAGATACATTGAACGATTATTTCGAAACCAGCACGAATTGTACATTATCAGCGATAGGCATCGACAATGGCACATTTGACCTCTATGTTACCGACCCTACTGTTTGGGATACAGATGGAGGGGGGATAAACGATGGTGCGGAATATCTTGATTCCACCAATCCTGAGTTAGGCAATGCTGCTGACGATATACATTTGTCTGATTACGACGGAGACGGCATTCCCGACGAGATTGAGAATATCTCCGGAACCAACTGGCTTGATCCGGACACGGATGGCGGAGGTATGTCAGATGGTCTTGAATGTCCCTTGCCATTCCCATACACAGGATGTACTGGTTCTGGATTCAATCCATGGGACCCTAGTGATGACATAGTTTCGAATCAAGTGATTTTCTACGCTGAGAACACTTCAGGAGTAGTAGATGCCAACCAAGTCCACTGGTGGAGACAATATACCTATGATAATTACACTACGGCAGCATATGGAGTAGACTCAAATGTGCATCCGACCGAGGACATTACTTTAGCTTACAATAATGGCAGTGAACTTCCAGATATTTCCTTCCAAAATGGAACTGCTTCTTGGAGAATAACCTTCAATTCACCAATAAGCAGCGGTCCTTTCCCTATGCCAAGTAATACTCAGAATATTACTTCTGCAATGGATGGGACGGCAGAATTCACGCGTAGTCATTTGACGCATAGATATGATGTCAAGGCGAATACTGGTGCACTCATCGAGATTAATACGGTACAACCTGAGGTATTCTATTCGGATACCGTACGCTCCAATACGATAGCGAAGTCCGGGATGGCGTATGAAACTGCATTGACTCCTGAATTGACCGATCCTTCCTCTCCATTATCTTATGTTTTCAATGTCACTAATGCGGTGATATCTGAGGCTGGAGCATCTAGTGCTTGGGAAAAAGCTGCAGCAATCCAAGATTTCTTGATCAATGGAAATGGTAGTACTGAATTTGTGTTGGACAGTAACGGCTCCAATGGGGGCTCCTCTCCTGATTTGGCAAATCATCTCATATTATCAGCAAAGAGAGGAACTTGTTCAGAATATTCTACTACATTCGTAACTATGCTTAGATTGGCAGATATCCCTGCGCGCAAAGTTTCTGGTTACATGGGTGGAATCTGGAATGGTAGTGGATACACAGTAATGAGTGATCACCATTCTTATTGGGGTGAAGTAAGGCTACAGACAAATGGTGGAAATGGTAATTTGGATTTGGGCTGGATACCATTCAGACCTTGTCCTGAAGCAGAGGTGCTAGAAGTTGTTGATGAGACTTGGTCTCCAACTAGTTATGACAGAGATGGCTCGGCACCTATTGAAGTAAATGGAACTCTAAGATTCGCTGAGAATCAAACAGTTGCCGGTGGAGTGACAATAACTGCATATCTTGTTCCTTCAGATGAGTTGTCGTTGGTTCCAGGGCCAGGCTCTTCAGTTGAGCGAGAACTTGGTTCAACCACAACAGCAGCAAATGGAACCTTCTTCATATCTGGAGTACCTTCAGTGGCTATCCATTCAGGTTTCCACAAGGTGGTATTCGTACCACGTACTTTGGGAGTAATTCAATCGCAATTGATTGAGCAAGATTGGTTTATCAACGTGACAGATGATGTTGTATTGACCCATATTGATCCAGCCCCTTCAAATTCTCCAAGCCTTGGTGCAGGTTCTACTACTACCCTTTCAGGAACTATGACATATCAGAGTCAACCTGAACTCGAGATTGAGGAATTAGCCAATCATACTCTATGGTTGAATTACACGACCACTCAGGATGGTGCAGTTAGTCAACAAGCCATAGTAGCAGCAGGTGGTGCGTGGGAGTTCACAGTTTCATTGGATGCCAATGAACCATTTGCGAACATCTCGGCAACTATTGAATTCGCAGGTTGGACCGATGATTCGCAATCTTTCACAGGTGCTCCACAACATCTTCGTCCTAACTCTCTGTCTATGACTTTCGTTGTTGAGGCTGCGCCGAATATTACAGCGACTGTTCAAGGGCCAAAGACCAATTCTTCGCGATTGGTTGTGGATTCCACAGTTTGGATTAATGGAACAGCTCAGACTGTATCGACTCCTGCAACATCATTGGCGGGTAATCTAGAGGTAGCTATTCGCGAGAATGGAACAGGCTCACTCTTCGAAGTCATCACCAATCTATCTATTTCTGGAACTTATCAAACCTCATTTGTCCTCAATAGTTCGTTGGTTCAGAATATCCCTGCTGGAGCGATAGACATGCGTTTACGTTTCTATCCAAGTAATCTGAATTCAACCGATGATGCTGATATGTCAAGCGCTAATCTTTGGATGATTAGCCGAATGAACATAACCTTCGATACACCTACACACATCAGGGGTACTGGAGGTTCCTATACGATGACGGTACTGGATCACAGAGGATTTGAACCAGCAAATGTTTCTGGGACCTACACCAATAGTTTCAACGGAGGTGTTGTCAACACCACGACCGATCCAATGACTGCACAATTCACTGTCAATTTCAATTCTCCAGCAGGACTTGCTGGAGGAGATTATGTTTGGCAGACAGCCTTTGGTGGTTCGGATTATTTCGAAGCAGATTCTTTCTCAACATGGGCCCGTCTACAAGGTGAAGCGACATTCAACCCTAACCCCCCGACGTTAGTTAATGATTGGACACATATTGGAGATAGTAACTGGCTTGTTGCTGACCTATATGATTCAGCTCTAACTCAGACAATCATTGGAAATAACTCGACAGTAGTGGTCTCTCTTGAGGATCCAATAATGGGTACGGTTGAGGTTGGTTCTGGGCCAGTAAATATAACTACAGGAGCAATTAATGTGACATTGGTCGCTCCGACCTATCTACCATCTGCGGTATACGATTTGAATTTGATGATAATATTCGATCCTGTTCCCGGAACTGAGAACAATGATGCCTACTACTTATATTCCTTCGATCCGATGAATCCAACTACGGTACCTTGGGGAATTAGTTCTGAAGCAGTACTCAATTTCGAGAATTCAACTTACAGTACAGAAGTGAATCAATCGATTGATTTGGTAGTCGAAGTGACCGATGTGGCAAATGGAACCGCAATTCCTGGTGCAAATGTTGCATTCATCTTCGATTATGGTTCCAGCAATGTAAGCATGGGTAGTGCTACATCAAATGCAACGGGTGTGGCAGTATTAGCTTGGGCTCCTGACTCCATTGCACCAGAAAAGTATGATATTGCAGCCGTTATGGCGGATGACCTTACAGATACACTAGCAACAAGTAATGCAGGAAGATGGTTTGGTAACATGAGTCAAGCAGAGTTGACCGTTCAGGTTGCAACTTCTATCGATATAGTATTCCCATCTCGAATCGTAGCCGGTGAATTGTTCAATCTCAATGGTACGGTCCTAGATTCGGACAACAGTTCCAGACCCTTATCGTCTGCCGTGCGCTTGGATGTATTCTGGGCAGACAACCCTGCGGAAGTTTTGGCCAACGACGTATTGACCAACGAAACAGGATATTTCGACATCAACTTGACTTCGGATAGTGCTAGCAATGGTACTGTACGAGGCAACCACGACTTGATTGTTCAGGTGGTCAACGAATCCAATGAATTCTATCTCTTTGGTGCCGCGCAAGGAACGATACTTGTAATGGGTCAGACTGAGTTGTACGGTCCAAAACCAAGTTCTCCACAAACGGTATTACGTGGGGATTGGGTCGAATTGGAGGTGACTCTTGAGGAATCTTCCAACATGAGTGCTCCTTTGCCCGGAGAGAAAGTTGCAATATTGTTCGACGAGACTTGGTTACCTGAGCAGACCACAGACGGTGTTGGGTATATAGCATTCAATCATACTGTGCCAAATACTCAGCCACTGGGTAGAATTAATGTCACTTTCTACTACAATGAAACAGTGGATCTGCTTTCAACCAATTCTACGCTCAATACGGTTACAATATCTTCAACCACAGTCATGTATGTACATCCTATTACAGTTAATCCAGTGGCCGGACAGAGTTTCGAAATAAACGGCAGTGTTCTTTCAGACAATGGTTCGGGAGTGATTAACCGGCAAGGTGGACTGATGCCCCACACAATACAGTTCAAGATTGATGATGTCACTACAGGATTTGTTGTTTCAGGTGGTATCCTACAGGTGAATGGTAGTTGGAATGCTACAGTTTCATTGATGTCTGATTTCCAGAGGGGAATACACAACTTGACCGCTTACTTCATCACTAGTAGTGTTGAATATCAAGAGTCAGAGGCAACAGAAGTATTCACTTCAAGAGGCTTCACCACGATGGAATTCCTCTATCCTGTAATGAGTGGTGGCTCTCCTACTCTGCAAAGTGCAACCACTCGCAATGAGACATTGACAGTGCAGATTAGGTTGCTTGAGAATACAGGAGATCCAGTTCCAAGCGGTACTGTGACAGTGAACCTCATCGGTACTAGTTGGCAGCAGGTAGTAACTACAGATGGCAACGGATTAGCTTGGGCTAACATGACTGTTCCGTTCGATTTAACTCCTGGAATAAACCAACTGAGTGCGGCATATGCTGGAGATTCTGCTCCAGACGGTCTTGAGGCTTCAAGTGCTAATGCATCATTTGTTGCTCTTGCCCAAACTATCTTGAGTATAACCGATCATACCCAGATATTGATTGTGAATCAGGATTTCTACCTCAATGGTACTCTATATGATGATCTAGGCTTACCACTTTACTTGGATGGCAATGAATCAGCCGGAGTGGTCGAATTGGTTATCGATGGAAATGTAACTATGTTTGTTCAATCCAATGCCACAACAGGCGCATTCAGTTTCGTATGGCAGGTGCCTCAGTCCTTCTATGCTGGAAATCACACAGTGGAAGTCAGGTATACTGCTGACCCTGTTTGGGGTAATCCCGGTTCCTCCGCTGCCTATTCAGCCAATCCTCTGTATTACCTTCCTTCTAATGCATCCTCCACCTTCGGAGTACAGGTGCCAACCAGCATAGTTCTGTCAAGTTCCGGAGGCGATGTCGACCGCGGTGATACCATTTGGTTGAATGGAACTCTAGAGGACATAATCAACATCGGTCTTGGCAACAGGGCACTTTCAGTGACATTGAATGGCGAATATTACAGCGTTGCATCAACTGATATGAATGGTGCCTTCAACATCCCTGTAATTATCCCAACAGAGACGCCACTTGGTCCTGCTGAAATTGGAGTTGCTTTCGCCGGCGAGGAATTCTACCTCTCTTCCGGTGCTAACGGCACATGGGTACTTTACAGTCCGATTACAATTACATTAGTGACCAATGAATCGGTTGCCATCAACGAGAACATGACGATTACTGGAACCGTTCTCGACAACAACCTTGATCCGGTGTTCAACCACACTGTGTTACTTGAGGTTGGTGGGTTGGTTATCGCATCGGATGTAGTTACCGATATCAATGGAAGTTTCACAGTGGTATGGAGAGTGCAGACTCTAGGTATTGGCGAGCATGTACTATCTGCATATGCAGATTCTCAAGGCTATTATCGCGCTGGGACTGGAAATACGACATTCTTCGTGGCTCACGAGTCAAAGATGACTTCCTCCTTCACTTCATCACAGTCTGCAGTTCGAGGAATGAAGTGGGACCTAGAAGGAAGATTGTACGATGATGATGATATCAACCGAGCAGGAATCCCTGGGCAAGTTGTGGATCTTTATCTAGACGGAGTGTTCTCCTCTTCAGTACTAACCGATGAAAACGGCTATTGGAGCGGTAGCATAACCATCGCTTACGAAGCCATGCGAGGTGAGCACAATATCAGTATGTTCTATGCTGGAAACCAGACTTTCATGCCATCTGAGAGCAACCTTGTCGGTATTGTGCAAGCGCAGGTCGTACTCGATGTCACGGTGACTTCAGCAGAAGTAATTCGTGGAGATTCCCTTCATCCAGTTGTTATGGAAGGCAGTTTGATTGAGGTGGGTGGAAATCAGAGTATAATCTCGAATGCTGAATTGTCTTTGTCTACAATATGTGGAAGTGATGATTTGGGACCGTGCCAAGTAACTTGGAAGACAGATGGCTCATTCATTATTACTGGAACAGTAGGGTTCGAGTATGAACCTGGAACTATCTACCTGATGATATCTTATGCTGGCAACGAGAGTCAATATCTAAATCCAGTTAGTGTTAATCGTTCAGTGGAACTTCAAGTTGATCTTGATTACGAGGTTAGTTTCGAGGATTTAGTTCCTGGAAAGCAGGATTCGGTTGAAGGAACGGTGATTATCTTCGATAAGAATGCTAGAGAACAGGGTATTGATATCAGAGTTGAGGGTATTCCGATAACTGCAATGATTACTTCCGAAGGTACCAACAACACCGCTAACAGCGTTCAGATTCAAGTGACCGATTCTGCGGGAACTGCTTACTTTGAATTCTCTGCAGACCCACCATACAGCGACAGTGACTATTGGGGCTTGGTGTCCTTGGAACTCGAGATAGAGGATGACCGCGTTTCTGATGACTCTTTGTCGCTATTCCGTTCAGAATATTCCAATCAGGGTCAGATTGAGGTTAAGGAGGCTGAACCAGAAGCTGAAACTCCTGTCTGGTTCTATGTTGTTGCGGCTTTGGTCATTGCCGCTGGAATTGGTGGATACATGCTTTGGAAGAGAAGGGAAGACCACATCAAGGAATTGAGCGACATTTTCTCCTATACTGCCGAGTTGTTAGCTGCTGGAGACGAGATGCGTGAAGCCATTTACATGTGCTATGAGAACCTATGTCAAGTTTTGATGAAGCATGGATTCCTAAGAAGGGACTTTGAAACAGTCCGTGAGTTTGAGATGGGTATCCGCAAGGCCTTGCCGATTAAGGAGACTTCGTTGATGAATCTAGACCAAGTCTTTGAGGAGGCAAGATATTCGGCTCATGAGATGACTGAGCAGCACAAGAACTTCGCACAGGAGTCGTTGCGCGGAGTTCTGCATGATATCGACACCATGGACAAGGTATCGGTTCCGGCCTGAGTCTCCTAGTTTCCATTGCTAACCCTCATAGAGGGTCGCAGAAACGTACAGCGCATGGTGCCAGTAGAATCCTCATCTGCAGAAGGTGCCAAGATTTGGTTGGCGCATGATGAGGCAAGACCAGGTCAAAGCGAGATGATCGAACATATNGTTCGAGCNTTGGCTAATGGAGGNCATCATCTCGCTGCCGCACCAACTGGAATTGGCAAGACTTCCGCAGCATTGGCTGGTTGCATTGCGGAGATTCGTAGTACTAGTTCTGCAATTGAAACCCCCNCTATTATGTTCCTTACTGGAAGGCAATCACAGCACAGAATCGTCGTTGAAACGGCNAGGTCGATCAATGCGCGACTTCCTGAAGGNAAGCGNCGAATNACCTTGGTAGACATGATTGGACAATCTCACATGTGCGTTCAGCCATTCGCCAAGGAGCACCCTGCTCTATTCAGCCGTCTTTGCAATGATATGAGGTCGAAAAGGAGTTGTCGTCCATGGTTGGAGAAGGCGCCTTCGCTGAGTGACCGAATACTATCGCACCCCTTGCATGTTGATGAATTGGTCGAAGTAGCTCGCCATCACCGAGAGAATGGACGTTCGTGTCAGATATGTCCTTGGAGGGCGGCTCGAGATTCTGCTGCAAGAGCAGATATCGTAGTATGTGATTACAACCATCTTTTCGATGAAAATGTAAGGGATGCCACACTTTCTGCAATGGGTTTGAACTTAGAGAATCTGATTTTAGTAATCGATGAGGCGCACAATCTTCCTGATCGCATCAGAAGAGGAATGGAGCGAAGGATGACTAGCGAAATGGTCAGGAATGCGACATTTGAGATGGAGGAATATGCTTCGGTTTCTTTGGAGGAAACATTCGAGAATCTCGATGACTCACCATCCTGGGCCTTGGAAGTGTTGAAGGTTCTCAGGCAGGAAGTAGTTTCTCTGTTCAAATCGTTGAGCAAACGTTTGGCTGAAAAGAGGGCTGAGCCTCGAAAATCNAAGAATGATAAACAGGTGGATGAGATAAGAATCGAGGCACAGGAAATCATGCAGGTGGTATCTTATTCAATCAAAAAGGTGAATCGTTCCGGAGTACAGACCAAACTGGACTCCAAGGTGCGAAGGAATTCAGTTATTGAACGAGATATTACTCAATTGATCAGCACATTGTCCAAGGTTACCATAGAGGTCGACGAGACAGATGATGAAGAGGAACGCGAATTNGCCTGTAGTCGCTTGGCTGCAATTCTGGAGATNCTTAACCAATGGACAGAAGATGCTGCTCTAGTAGTAAGATTCGATGCCAAGACCCAGAACACAGCAATCTCTACTCATCTACTAGATGCAGGTCTTGTATCAGGGCCAGTTCTGTCCAAGGTACGTGGTTCGGTATTGATGTCTGGAACTTTGCATCCTCCCTCGATGTATGCAGATTTGCTATCGGTTCCTAAGAATGCAATTACATCACATTCCTACCCTTCGCCTTTTCTTGCTCAGAACAGACCGGTAGCAATCGCAGAGGATGTGACTACGAAATGGGATGGAAGGGGCAAGGAGAATACAGAGAGAATTAGAAAACACATAGAGGCCGTAATTGCCCAATCTAATGGTCATGTGGCGGTCTTTGCACCTTCGTATATTCAATTGCGAGAGTATGTCGGAGAACATAGATGGCGCACTAGTCGGGTGATTCAGGAAGATTCTAACTGGAACAAGTCAAAGGCAGACAAATTGTTGCAAGAATTAGAGGATGAACGTTCTAGAGGAAGGAAGGTGTTGTTGGCTGGAGTATATGGCGGCCGATTATCAGAAGGTATCGATTATCATGACAATCTGTTGTCAGCGGTAGTTTGCATCGGAATTCCAATGGCNCCTCCAAGTATCGTTTCGGATGCACTAAGGGAGTACATATCTGATAGATTNGGNAAAGGAAAAGGNTGGCATTACGCATCTTTNCAACCAGCGGTTAATGCAGTCATGCAAGCCATGGGNAGGCCNATCAGAGCATATGGGGACAAGGCATTCGTGTTATTGCTGGATAAAAGGTTGAAGATTCCAAATTACAAACGCTGNNTNCCNGATGATATGGAGCCGATATCCTGTGCTGATGCCGANATGACCGATTTCTATGCTGCTCGTTTCTTCCGCTCCCGATGAGAGTGTTGATGTATGGCCGCCGTTGAGGATATGCCATGCAGCCTGATGTCGAAGGTGGGCCCTCCGAGCAAGAAAGACATTTGCGTCAGCTTCCTGATGCAGCTCATCAGGCCTTCGCTGAAACCGCTAGTCATCTTGAAGAGGTCCGTTTCAATCACCAAAAACTCCTGGTTGGCGCAGGTCTAGTTCCAGAGACTCATTTGGCGAATATAGATCCTGAAAGACAGGTCCAATGGTTAGCTGAGTCATTCAATGGTAAAGTGACTGAATCGGGTTTCAGTCTGCCTTTGTTAGGTCTTGGCGAGGAAGACGTAGGGCTGAGTGTTTCCAGCGATAATGGATTGTTTACTCTGAAGATGGAATTNGGAGATCACATTCAAAGAAGTGCCAGATTGCCAGTTGGTGTTGTTGGAATTTCCAGTTCTTGGCAAGACGGTTGGCTCAACATAACATTTGANAGGCCCGGAGGCCAATGACGGCCAGCGCTGAATNTTCAACTTGCTGGACCGGGGGAATCTGAGCCCCCTCGGTGTGGGGCCGAGGGGGTGTGTGGGTCGAATCTGTCATTTTTGGCTGCTGCAGCGCGAGCGCGTAGTGCAATCCAGCCACTGGCAATACGAGGCATGGTCGGGGTGCCACCAGGGGAATCGCGACCTTCTGNCCTCTTTCCCCCTGGCGGCGTTTGCATCCCATCCCCTCTCATGGCTCTCACCAAATCTCTCACTGCTCGAACTCCTTCTTTCGAGTGACTCGTTCTCGAAGTTCTGCTGCAGTGGATTCGTATTGCTCATTTTGAGCGGTCAACTTGGCTATCATCTGCTCGAGGTGATTGTTTAGAGCAGTAGTNATNGCCGCTTCAGGAGTTACTCCCATCATTTCCTGTAGGTGTGCGAGTTGGAATTGCTGAGCGGTCCCCAGTTCTACAACTACCTTCTTCATAGAAGGAAGGCTTGGTTGATTATCGAACAGAAGCCTAAGCGATCTGCGAATGACGTCGCTTCTGTTACGCATTCCTCCTGTTCCAACGTGTTGGTCTAGGAGGGCAAGGTCATCGTCTGGGAGTCTGACTCCAACTAGATTACTCGGCCCGCTCATCCGCTCATCTCCTTGCCTGTAAAATGAGCAGAAAGCATCCGGCATATAAACTGTTGCACAATTGTAAAACGAACTGTAAACATATGTTATACAACGCAGTGGCCCTTTTGCGATTATTCTTTCGCTATCGAGCCTAGCGAGAAGCATGGTTGAGCCGCAGCCGGAGAAGGATGGCTGGAATTGCCTTGACGGCTTAATCAAACCAGCCAGTGCGAATGAGGTCCTGAAGTCCTTGATGGCTAATGGGGCAATGACTACTGAAGAATTGGTACAAGGAACCAGATTGTCGAAGAGCCAGGTGGCTTCGGGATTACGAACATTGAGATGGAGAGGTTGGATCTCATCATCTGAATCGGAAAGTGCTAGGCCGGGAAGATCTCCACATCTTTGGTCTCTATCCTTGAGCAGAGATGAAATCATTCAAACATTGGTCAATGAATTGAACACTAAATCTCATTTGTTGAATGATGCACTTAGGTCTTTGTCCAAAGTGCTGCGTAGTAATTGAGCAGGTTCGTAGACCATTGAATCCCGCTTGTTGGGAATGATGATTGAGGCATGTTCAAAAGGGGTACTGGGGTCGCCGTTTCATTCGATAATGTCGAATAGAAGGTTTGCCTCATGAGCCTGATTGATGAAGTCTACGAGAGTGTAATTGCTAGAGACCCTGACCAACCCGAGTTCCACCAAGCTGTAAAGGAGGTCCTTGACAGTTTAGAGCCGGTTTTGGAGCGCCATCCTGAATTTGCAGATGCCAATATCTTGGCNCGTATGGTAGAACCTGAGAGAGTNATTCAGTTCAGAGTTCCNTGGGTTGATGATGAGGGTAATGTNCGNGTTAACCGCGGCTTNCGNATTCAGATGAACAGNGCTATTGGCCCATACAAGGGTGGACTAAGATTCCATCCNAGTGTGAATTTNTCNATNCTCAAGTTCTTGGCTTTTGAGCAGGTATTCAAAAACAGCCTTACTACTCTTCCAATGGGTGGNGGTAAAGGAGGCTCGGATTTNGATCCCAANGGTAAATCTGACGCTGAAGTTATGCGNTTTTGTCAATCATTCATGGGAGAGTTATGGAGGCATGTNGGTGCTGATACCGATGTCCCTGCNGGAGATATTGGNGTTGGTGGTAGAGAGATTGGATATCTGTANGGNATGTACCGCAAGAACGCAAATGANTTCACNGGNGTGTTTACCGGAAAGGGNCGGACNTGGGGAGGTTCTCTAATCAGGCCTGAAGCNACCGGATATGGNCANGTTTACTTCGCGAGNGAGATGCTCAAGACCAGAGATGACGAACTTGCNGGAAAGATTTGCTTGGTCAGNGGAAGTGGTAATGTCGCGCAATTTGCAACCGAGAAGGCAACTCAACTAGGTGGNATTGTTGTGNCCATGTCGGATAGTAGNGGATTCATNCATGANCCTGCTGGANTCGATGCTGAGAAGTTGGCTTGGATTATGGATTTGAAGAATAATCGTAGAGGCAGAATCAAGGAATATGCCGAACATTTTGAAGGAGTTACCTATACTCCTGTCGACCGTAGTTTAGATCACAACCCACTTTGGGCAGTCGATGCGGATGTTGCCCTACCTGCCGCTACACAGAATGAAATCAATGGAAAGGATGCTGAGAACCTANTCGCTAATGGTGTGTTTGTGGTTAGTGAAGGAAGTAACATGCCTAGTATGCCTGCGGCAGTAGACAAGTTTCTCCACGCTGGAATCCTCTATGCTCCNGGTAAGGCCAGTAATGCNGGCGGTGTTGCTACCAGTGGTCTTGAGATGTCGCAGAACAGTATGCGTTTATCTTGGACTCGTGAGGAAGTGGATGCAAAATTAGATGCGATCATGTGCGAAATTCACGCAGTTTGTGCAAAGACCGCAGCAGAATATGGTCAGCCAGGGAATTACATGCTAGGTGCAAACATCGCAGGTTTCCTCAAGGTAGCAGACTCNATGTTAGCTCAGGGCATCATCTGATCCATTCTGATTCGTGTTGAATCAGCCAGTTCTTTGTTTCTTGACCACCATATCCGGAGTATTCTCCGATTTCGCCATCGTTTTTCAACACCCTGTGACAGGGAACGATTAGACAAATTGGGTTGTTTGCCATACTTGCGCCAACTGCTCTTGCGGATTCAGGATGTCCCGCCAGTTCGGCTAGTTGTGAGTAACTCAGAGTGTCTCCAGGAATAGTAGAACGAAGTGCTATCCATACATCTTTCTGGAATTTNCTTCCTTCCAGATCGAGTTTGACCAATGGGAGTTCTGAACGTTCTAGGTAAGACTGTATCCACTTCTTAGTCGCATCCAGATTCATTCTCTGCAACATAGTGGGGCTCTGCATCGATTGCAGCCTTCTCCATCTNCCCATTTCCTCTTCGCTTAGGAAGGTCAAACGCGTCAANCCCTTTTCCGATACTCGAGCGAGTAGAGTTCCACATGGAATCTCAATCAAGGCGTGGGCCTCAGTCACCATCCTTGTCACCACCGCCTTCTTNGGGGATTTCCTCCATTCCAACGATTTCGTAATTTGANGGGAATATNGCGATNATNATNCCGGCAATCAAGCAAAANAGGCCCCAGCCGAAGGATTGCTGTACGATGAATAATTCCAAAGCAATTGCACAAAGGGTAAGTCCACCGATGTTTGAAATCCATACCATTGATTTGAATGTAGAAAGACCAACACCTTTGGTATTNGGNCCCCTTTTCGGCCCAAATTCTCCGCCGAATCTCAATGCTTCTTTGTCTTCTGACATTTCATCACCTGTCTAGCATTACTATTGCATCAGTAGGGCAGGCTAGTACGCAAAGTCTGCAACCTGTACATGCATCTCTCACAATCTTGGCCTTTTTGTTGACTTCAACATCCATTATTGGGCTGGCCAAGGGTTTTTCATAGAGTGTGATGGCTTCATCATCACAAACAATGAGGCACTGATCGCAGCCGATGCACAGTTTCTCATGTACGAAAGCGACTGCTTCCTCCCCGCCTTTGAGTGATTCCTTGCGTTCTTGATGTAACTCATCGAGAGCTTTTCTGATACGCTTCTGCTCCGCCAGACGCCGTTTTTGTAGGTCGTCGACAGAGGTCATCAGNCCTGCNAAAGCAAGGTCGGTTTCAATCCTTTTGTGATAACGACATCATCTCNTCNCCCATNGCTAACATGGATAGTTCGGCTACGAGTGCATGCCAACCTTCAGCGTGGCAAGTGATTTCATCAGACATCTCGGAACGTCCAAGGAATTGAGCACTTGGAGTATTCAGATTTTCGATATCTCCTTTCTTGGAATTATGCCTGTAGAACCAAGATGCAGCCTCGCCATCGATGAGGTATACTACTGGTTCAATTGGGCCGTTTTGAGAGAATCTGGTAGGAACTCCTTCCTGAATTAAGAAATTTTCAACATCAGCACCACCTTTGGAATAACTGAGTTTGTTCATCTTACGGTTTGAAAGATTCAGTAACTCCTCTCCTGATTTTATGCTGAGGATTCCTAATCCGTATGTTCCTCTATCNTTCTTGACGAAAACTACCGGCTCCTGTTCTATTCCAAATTCTTCGTATTTCCTCTTGATTCCTTCAATAAAGTGATCGACTTCAGCAGCCAGTTCAATACGGCAGTTTTCTTTGTCTAAACACTTGTCTTTACTTACGAACCATGCAGTACTCAAATGCCAAGGGTCAATTCCGATTAATTCGCTCACTTCNTCGATGTATTTCTCTAGAATAGCNTANTGTTCAGATTTNCTTCTTCGATTCCAACCCATTTCTGGAGGAGGGCTGACNTTNAGTTTCTGNAGCCCTGGAAGTANTCCNCCNGANAGGTCATTGTTCAANAGCACTAAGCAAGGGCTTCGGCCATNGACCAACAAGGAATCTGAATCGTCAACTTCTACTTGATCTAGTTTCAACGGCCCACTCAACCCATCTAATGAGCCATGACCTTCCAGTTCGGGCGACCCGACGGTGACTTCTAGGCCGGAGAACTCAATCAGTTTCTTGATGACTTTGAGGTTCTCAACGTATGCAGGGTTACGTGTGTGCGACTCGGGATAGAGGTGNACCCANTTACATCCNTCATGNAACCTCATGATGTGATCATGTAGAAGTTCAGACACCCTTGCTTCATCTTCAGTTGCAATATTGTTGAATCCCGCGGGGAAATGGTTGGCATCGATGACGCTTGCCTTCCATCCGGAATCCCTGATATCCACACTACCATAGATTGGAACTGGAATGCGCTTTCTCGTTTCTTCAAACCATTTCTTCAATTCTGCTCGCTTGGCTTCAAGAAGATACCGATTATCGTCGAGAAAATTCATTTTTTCACCTCATAGTAAGTCGTCGAGAAGATCTTCTACTGACATGTTCTGTCTACCAATGCCCCTATTGATGATGTGCATTGATTCAAACAGGCCAAGTCCTAGTGTAGTATGTGCTTGACCGTTGAGTCCTCGCTCTAGATTTTCATAGCGCGCTGATAATTCCAAAATACGGGGCTTCATCTCAGTAAGAAATCTATCCAACATCTTCGGAGCAGTGGCTCTTCCAGCGGGCATCTTGGGACGTTTGACAACATCTTTGGGCAGAGCCGTCAATGCCGCAGCTGAACGCAAAGCCTTCTTTTCATCACCCCATCTTGCACTTTTTGGTAATCTTTCATCCATCGGTAGTGCCAATGCAGTCTTCAGATGTGCTGAACCGAGGAATGGAACTCTGATTTCAAGACCATGTGCCATGCTATGACGGTCTACCAAGCGCAGTTGGAAATTACTTAATTGTCCATCATCCAGTTCAAATTGCAGCGTTTTCTGTAAATCATCGAACATTGAGAGGTCGCGTTGCATGTTCATTGCAACCAATCTGCTTCGAATCAATTCTCGATGTGCGTCCAGTTCTCTGTAGCGAGGATATCCTGCGTGCAATTCATCTGCACCTTGCCCACACAGTCCAACTGTAACATCTTTCGACATAGTCTCAAACAATGGCTGGAAGAACATCTCAGTGACATCTAGATCCTCACCGTGCCAAGACATGCGTGGTACCGCTTTATCGAGAGAGTTCTCATCGAGGATTCTCTGGTGATGAACTAATCCTAAACTTTCAGCCACCTGTTCAGCAGCCTTCCAGTCAGGGTTTTCTTCGTCTTCGGCTACAGTCCAACACTCTGGAATCGGTTGTCCAGCAATTTGAGCAGCGCGCTCCGCCAATCCTGCAACCAATGCTGAATCCAAACCTCCTGAAAGAACAACTCCTACTGGGACATCAGACATCAAGCGATCCGCTAAAGATTCGGTAAGTGAAGCGAGAAGTTTTTCTGGGTTCCATGTTTCATTTTGTTCAATTGAGTATTCCGCGTATTTGACTCTCTTTCTCAAGACTGCTTTCTCTCCTTCCAATCCCCATACTTCATAGGTACCTGGAGAAACTTGTTCTACATCTTCAAACAAGGTGGCATCTCCTATTCTATATTCAAATGCAATTCGAGTTTTCATCGCCTCCATGTCTATTTTTGGGAAGTAGTCTTCATGAGATCTGAAAGCTTTGGCTTCAGAAGCGACTAGCAGTGAACCATCTACCAAGGTTCGGATTAGTGGTTTAACACCAAGAGGGTCTCTAGCCAGCGTNAGTTCTTTGTTATCTGGGTCCCATANGCATATGGCGAAAATCCCATCTAAACGCGACACCCAATCCTTGAATGAATGGTGTAAAGCTAGCACAGATTCCGAATCGCCGCGTGTCTTCCAAGGGTATGAGGGTAGATTTTTTCTGATTTCTTCATAATTGTAGATTTCTCCATTAACCACAGCCACGCAACCATGATCAGAATGTAGGGGCTGATTAGATCCCGCAACATCGACGATTGCTAAACGAGAATGGCCCAAACCACATTCCTCATCCTTCCAGATTCCNGAACCNTCCGGTCCACGATGNTGCAGCATGTCTGTCATACGNCTCGTGACTGATGNCGACGGGCGGCCGAGCATGGCTGCAATCCCACACATGCAANCCCTCGCCGACAGCGATACCTTTCAAACCATTCTTGCAAGTTTGAATCAAGNGCTCCANAGAGGGAANNCGAACATGGTCACACAAAGNGCGATGAATGATAGCAAGAAGACAAAGACATATGCNCCCTGNGGTACTTCTTCAGCATCATCANCGCTCTGACTCATATTGTGAATGCAAGGGNCGGCGACTTGTAAATATGACGAATCAACAGCCTTCTAAAGCCANGGTCCNANNAGGACCGCAAGTCCTAGAGGAATGAGAATCATGGTTGCATTGTCATCTATCCATCGNAANCGAGGTTTCTCNGCAATGACACANAGNGGAGCGAANATTGGGATNAACCACCATNGAGTTTCCAACCACAAGAATCCAGNAAACCATATCGCTGCAACNGCAAAGGTCCCAATAATCAGGACATTACGCTCGTCGATGNTCTTTCTGCGCATTTCACCTAGCAATGGATCNCCCAGNGCCAATGAANCNATCAATGGNGCNCCAATNGCGGCNCCTAAATGCCCTNCNTTTGGCGCCATTAGNCANGCCATNCCAATGGAGAANGCNCCCCATGCCAAAGCGCTGACTTGTNCAGCCTCGTAATCACGTTGTCCGTAAACTGNTACNCCTGCCTTGAGNCTAATCATCTCTGCAAAAATNANTGCAAAGACCATGCNACTGGCNANCATGTCTCTAGTCATCGAAAGNCCNGTTANATCGTTCNACCAATCTGTAATCTGTTCTCCTTTCCAATAATANATCCATGGGAGGATAATCATGCTGATNTGGAATCCGCGTCGTAGCAGNTGCCCTCCTNTTCCNCCGACCGAGTGTTCCAATGGGTCGGTTAATTCCACNCTTCCNTCATCCATGTCCTCATCTCCTTAGGTTGTTAATCGCTTCATCTAGATTCAATGAACCTTCCTCTAGTCCATCNAGNATNNTTTCTAANTCAGGATGGCTGTTCAACTGTCTCATCCATTCNGAGTTCANTTTCTCNCTCCATTTNGGCCTAGTCATGGACTGGCCTTCTGTCTCNAGAANCTTCTGAACNAATTCNGAGACNCCGTCTCCTGTTTGNGCCGAGACCAACATGACNGGGATATCTTTGGAACCTGCNGATAGTGCTTGTTCTATATCAGATGCTGCNGCTTCTGCCTGTGGNAAGTCAGATTTGTTGACAGCGATTAAATCTACNAATTCAATNATNCCAGCCTTTTCTGCTTGGATGGAGTCACCNCGGCCTGGGGCCTCNACCAGTAAGATNGTATCAGCNACCGCAGCNATTNTNAATTCAGCTTGTCCNGAACCGACTGTTTCTACAATAATGTGCTTCCATCCGCATTCTTTGAGAAGGTTGGTCATGTTTCCNATGACGCTAGGNACNGCTCCTGATTCNCCTCTNGTTGCAAGGCTACGCATGTAGATCAAGTCATCCANATCNGCAGATTGCATTCGNATTCTATCTCCGAGCAATGCACCACCNGAAACAGGNGAAGATGGGTCNACTGCAAGGATGGCAACCTTGATTCCATCTTTAGCAAGNGAGGTTGCNATNCGATCNACGAGNCAGGATTTNCCCACTCCNGGAGCNCCTGTTACTCCNATCACCATGCCATCTTCTTCGGTGNTGAAAGACAAACCATTCTCTACNAATGTNAGGGCTCTGGACAAAGCCAAGCGACTACCCNNTATTGCTTCATCGAGTTCCATTCAGGCACCCCATCGCCAATCATTTTCTTCACCACTGCCGATNGATTCTTCCTGNTGTAGACGAGAAGANACTTCGTCGACAAATGAATTGATTTCTTCAGAAGTTGTACCCGGGCCAAATATTGCTCTCATCCCAGCATCGAAAAGAGATTGCCTATCTTCTTCTGGGATGATGCCGCCACCGAAAACTACCACGTGAGTCAANTCGGCTTCGGNTAGTAATTGACATGTGCGTGGNAATAGGTGGCCATGAGCCCCAGATAGTGAAGAAAGACCAAGCAGGTCTGCATCTTCATCCATCACAGTGCGGACAATCTGTTCGGGNGTTCGACGTAATCCAGTATAGATTACTTCATGCCCAGCATCTCTCAAACAACGTGCAACAACCTTGGCTCCGCGGTCGTGGCCATCGAGCCCGGGCTTGGCAATGACGATGCGCAGGGGCTTCGGCATGACCCATACGCGNAGTCTCTCATTGAAGTGGATTGCGACCCTTGAATACNTCATNNNCCCCTTCGGGCTGCTTAGTAAGCAATATGAGGTGGCTNCCTNTGGTGGAGTTGAGCAGCATGGANACCACCAAGGAGAGGCTCGATGAATTNCGCCGTCGNAAGGCGCGTTCTGAGGCTGGTGGAGGGCAGCAAAGAGTGGATGCCCAGCACAAAAAAGGAAAGATGACAGCACGTGAAAGGCTGGAGTTTTTACTCGATGAGAGTAGTTTTCAGGAAATCGACGCTTTGGTTGAACATCGTTGCAAGGATTTCGAGATGGATAAGAACGTAATTCCGGGTGATGGCGTAATTTGTGGATACGGAACNATAGGAGGTCGACCAATCTACTGTTTCGCTCAGGATTTTACTGTTTATGGAGGCAGTCTTGGAGAGATGCATGGGCTGAAGATTTGCAAGGTNCTCGACCTTGCCCTNAAGACTGGGGTTCCAGTGATTGGGCTGAACGATAGCGGNGGCGCTAGAATTCAGGAAGGTGTAGCAAGCCTTGGTTCGTACGCTGAGATATTCTTCCGAAATGTAAGAGCCAGTGGAGTAGTTCCACAGATNAGTGTAATCATGGGNCCTTGTGCAGGTGGTGCNGTATATTCTCCAGCGATTACNGATTTCGTCATCATGGTTGACAAGACTGCACANATGTTCATCACTGGACCNGAGGTTATCAAGACNGTCACNAACGAAGTCGTNTCTTTCGAGGATCTNGGTGGNGCAGAGACTCATGGTAGTAAGTCAGGAGTTTCTCACTTCACTGCTGAAAACGATGAGGAGGCTCTAGAATTAGCAAGAGAATTAGTAGGAATGCTTCCCTCAAATAATATGGAGAAACCACCTTACAAGCCTTCGAGCGATTCTGCGGATAGGTTATGTGAATCATTGAACGAACTTATTCCCGATGAGATGGAGAAACCGTACGAAGTACGAAAGGCCATAGAAGGAATACTAGACGATGGAGCATTCCTTGAAGTGCAGTCGGATTGGGCGGCTAATATCGTCGTCGGGTTTGGACACCTTGCNGGAAATACCGTCGGTGTTGTCGCCAANCAACCGAGTATTTTGGCTGGATGCTTAGACATCGATGCTAGCGACAAGGCTGCGCGCTTTGTAAGGTTCTGNGATTCTTTCAACATCCCATTGATCACTTTGGTNGANGTCCCTGGGTTCTTACCNGGAACTAATCAGGAGTGGGGNGGCATCATTCGGCANGGTGCNAAGTTNCTNTATGCATATTCTGAGGCTACTGTTCCAAAGATGACGGTNATTCTTCGAAAGGCATACGGTGGNGCATATGANGTAATGGGNTCCAAACATGTGCGCGCTGATTTGAACNTCGCTTGGCCNAGNGCNCAGATTTCGGTTATGGGCGCNCAGGGTGCAGTAGAGATAATTCATCGAAACAGAATCAACAATGCCCGAAACCGGGAGCAAGAAAGAGAACGTTTGGTGGATGAATTCAATGAGACTTTGTTGAACCCATGGAAGGCTGCTTCACTTGGTTACTTGGATGATGTCATCGAACCTCAAGATACTCGTCGTAGATTGGCATCAACTCTTGCCATGCTATTAGATAAGGAAGAATTGCGTCCTGCAAGGAAGCATGGAAATATACCATTGTGAGTTGATTACATGTCGAATGAAAGAATCAACATTCTGAGAACCGCAGCAATAATGGCGGTCCTCAACATGGTCGAAGAGTCTTCGCAGAATCAAGCCATTGGAAGAGATTCTGGCCGCCCATGGGCAGAGGATCATCGCCGAATGAATAGCGGCCAATCCTCTTTGATGTGGAACCGTTCGTCGAGGTCTACTTGGAGGTGAATGAATGGACGAGCGCAAGGTCATTGTTGATGGCGAGGAATTCGATGTATCGATTGAATCAGATGGCGACGTATACCGCGTAAGCATTGAAGATCAAGTGTTTGAAGTAAAGATAGCAGGGGCAAGTGCCGTCGCCCCGAAGCGTAGTCGTGATACCTCTCGCGGCAAGAAGAGCGGAACTATTTCTGCAAATATTCCTGGAAAGGTAGTGACCATTGATGTCTCGGTTTCAGACCGAGTAGAAGAAGGTCAGGTTGTACTAATTCTTGAAGCGATGAAGATGCAGAATGAGATTACTGCACCTGTTTCTGGAGTGGTGGAATCGATTCATTGCTCTGAAGGAGAATCAATTGAAGCTAATGTTCCATTGGTTGTAATCAAGCCCGATGAGGAATCCGAGGATTGAAAGGTAAGCATTGGGAGGGAAAGATGTGTCCGACCAACCAAGTTGCGATTATCCCGGTTGCCAAACCGATGGTGTTGTCATCAGTAGGTTGTCACCAGAAGGGTACCTTGTTGCAACAGGAAAGAAGGCATATTCATTCAGAGAGGCCTACCGCCGCTTCCATTATTGTCAGGAACACCATGATGAGTTGATGGCCAATGTATGGTCGAGAGTTCGCAAGCCTGACGATAAATCAGATGGCCATGTTGCACCAACCGCGATTTGATTCAAGCTACTACGCTGTCTCTTGATTCGCTTAGCACAGATTCTTCTGACTGTGATTTCTTCTCTTCTACTCTGCGAGCTAAGAATGAAACGACGTCGAGAATCTCTATGTCATTGCGTGGATCACCTTCGAATTTCAGACACTCGAAGTGTGAAACACACTTCGGGCAGGAGGTCAGCATAACCTCTGCACCTGTTGCTCTAACCTCTTCGAATCGAGATACTCTGAGAGCACGACTGTTTTCATTGCAAGCCATCATGCTTGATACTCCACAGCACATCGCATCCTCGCCGTGGTGTTCCATCTCGACAAGTTGTACTCCTTCAACATCAGTAATCAACTCACGGGGTTCGTCATAAATTCCCATTTGACGACCTAACCTACAAGGATCATGGTAGGTGACCTTCATNTCTTCCTCAACAGACAAGTCCATCTTGAAGTCGTTNACCTGTAGGAATTCAGTGGTATGCATNACCTTGATGTCCTCNAGTTCATAATCTCTGGCGAAGGTNCGGAAACANTCTGCACAGGATGANACNANGGTATCAATNCCACTGGCTTTCAANTTNCTTTGATTGTAAGCCTTCAGTTTNTCAAAGACCTCACTCATACCCTGCCANTTTTGGTCNTGTCCACAGCACTTGAGGAAATCTCGNCCTAGATAAGCAACATCGATATCCATACTTTCGAANAGAGTGAANGCAGAATTNGTNGCNTCTCCAAGATTCATATCTCCTTGGTTGACATGTGAGAATATCATTTCNTGATCGATNTAGTCAACACAGCCNGGGTAATANCCNATNTTGCTGTCNATAGGGTAGTCCTCTACGCTGATGAAGTCNGNATCAGCNTCCTCTTCNGCCTCTGCTGCAAGAACTGCTTGTAACACGGTGTGNGGGATCTCNGCTGCGGGNGGNCCNCCNACNACTAGGTTGCGCCTGATNTCCACATATGAGTCATAATCAACCAATTGTGGACAAGCATTGGTACATGCACTGCAAGTAAGGCAAGAATACATGGGAACTCCATCATCTTCATTGTTCCAAGTATTGTATATGATGTTCAATTTGTCACCTGCATTGAACAATCTTACCGGACAAGCATCGTCGCACAAATCGCAACCATAGCACTTGTTCATCTCGTATTCATAGCCACGTCCCATCTTTCGCAAAATAGCCCAAACTACTGCGCCAACGGCTAGTGGAGGGATGAACAAACTGTAAGTTAACTTGGCATCCAAGGACTTGGGATTAACGTGGTAACCCGGATTCTCTATGATTTCGTAAGACTCTTCTCCGCCCATTGCGATAATACCTCCCGCGTCTGAGAGGTTCACTGCNCGTCCGGTCTCCTTGTAGATCAACAGTGGTTGGAAGGAGGAGATNTGCCATCCGCTGGTAATGCTAACATTCGATGGCAATTGGCTGTTAGACAAGGAGAATTCAGCGGTATAGGTTCCTGTTGCTAATTCAGTGGTTAGAGATTCGCACCCCTTGACTCTGGCAGCGATGTTGCCCGAACTGTCGGAAATCTTGAGGTCGGCTGTAACCATATCGGTGACCAATACTCCGTCGACCTTGCGTTGATTTGGATCAGTATTGCGATATTCACATGAGATGTCAGTGATGACATTATCCAGCCAAGTATCTTCGATGGTGAATTCTTGAGTTTGAGTGAATGAGAAGACGCCACTTCGTTCATCTTCTCCACTTGCGGCATTAACTCCTGCTGTCGAATCTTGATGATTATTAACATCGGCGAAATCGATTATTGTCGCTTGAGTTGGTTGGTATAGGGTCCAATCCAACCAATCTCTGGCTGGTACTATCAAGTCATCGTACTTACCTTCAGTGAACGAATTGGCTTCATGTACTGAAGTATCCAATGGTTGGCTACGCATCTTGTACAACTCACTCTCGTCTTCCATCGCTCCAAGGCCGCCAGCATCCCAGAATCCATTGTTGTAAACAGGCCATGTCCAAGCGCTGATAATTACAGCGATTATCATTCCACCAACGGCAATCTGCTTGCCCAGTTTAGGAGTGGTTCTCAGGCCAATGCTATTGACGAGGAACCATCTAGTTCCAAAATAGATTAGTATGCCTATGAAGATACCCGTCATCACCCAGGGTATCGCATTGAACACATCCGCAATCCAAGGGTCNCTTACCCCACATACCAAATCTCCATGGCTATCTAACCGACAGAAGTCAGCCCGATTCTTCCCATATATTTCAAGGAAGATATTAATTGAATATACCGAAATAAACCATACATGTGCTAAGTAGATGGCTCCAGCAGCTGCAAACACAGGGTCTTCCACTCCACGCTTTTCACGGCCTCCAAGGAATGGTGGGAGAACCAATATTCCAACTGGTATGCCGGTTAGTGCTGAACCCCACCATGCTGCATTCCATGGGAATACTGGCTGGCCAAAGAAATCACCAATAGGTCCGAGAGGTACATCGAATTGCGGAAGATATTCTCCCCATCGAAGGTATCCATAGGAGAATAGCACATACCAGTCAGGGAATACGAAACCAGCCTGTGCAAACGGATCTGCTGCATCGTGCAGAGGCGGAGGAATAATCCATGCATAAAATGATAGAACTGCCAAAATTGCTGCAAAGATGATGCTGTCCCTGAGCACTTCATGGGGCCAGAATCCATGCCCGAGCATGGTTCTAACTCGCTTTTCCCCAACGTCCTTGAGTTTGGCCTTTTCAGTCATGTAGGTGTCTGCTACCCTTCCAAGATTATCCATTAGTCCCATTCTTCAACCTCCTCAATGCGGCTCCGCAATACCTTGAACCCATACGATGAACATGTGAACGATGATCAATGTGGTGACGATTACTGGTAAGATGAAAACGTGGATGAAGTACATTCTAGTGACTGTAGCTCCGCTAAGGCTTGTTCCTCCAAACAGCAAAGTCGCGATTTGTTTACCAACCAGTGGCGATGAGAGACTCATGTTGATTCCGATCGTCGCCGCGCCAAATGCTAATGCATCCCACGGTAACAGATAACCGGAATAGCCGAAAAAGATGACTAGGAACATCAACGCTACACCGATTAGCCAGTTGAGTTCGCGGGGATTACGATAGGCCCCAGTAAAGTATACTCGACACATGTGTAAGAATACCGCAGCGACCATGAAGTGAGTGGCCCAGTGATGTATCGATCTGATGATGTATCCAAATGGTAACTCAAGCATGATGAATTGCATACTAGCGTAAGCAGGACTTGGATCACCATCCCCTCCGGGGACGTAATAGATTCCAAGAACAGTTCCAGTTAGTACGAGGATGATGAAGGCGATGAACGAAATCCCTCCAAGACAATACAGTGGATACCAATACCAAATGATTCGTAATTTGTATTTTTCAGCATGCGACAAAGGCATCTGACGATGCATGTTGTAGTAAGCGTCTTTGGACATTGCCCAGTAGTCCTGAACTCTGAATCTTGTATCAAGCCATGAGAATACCCACAAGAATGAGCGTTCTGCAATACCCATCTTACCACTGGACTCAACTGCTCTTAGGATATCTCTGCGAGGCATATCTTCGTTCTCTTTTCGCAGAGTGAACGCCACTAACACGCTGATGAAGGCGATGAAGAACCACAATATCCAGAAAATCGTACTCATATTATCACCTCAATCACAAAATGTCAACCAATCAAGAGTTGAAACCCCATCAACATCCAAAATAGTTCCCTCAATACTACCTGAATCACTTATCGTTACCGGGATTATTGGTAGTCCCACCGGAGCAGGCCCTCCAGAACGACGGATGCCTGCGTAAGTGAACTCTTGTCCATTAGCCCTGTTTCTATTCATATTCATCTCGAGCATGGTGGGGTCGAATCTGCTTGAATGGCAGATGCAGAACAACTTGGTTCCTCCACTGTCAGTTCCCCCTGCCGACCAATGGTCTTCTGTGAAGGTATTGTCAACTAATTGCCATCCTGGAATACAGCAAAGGTGTGTGCAGCGGGAGAATATCATAACGATGTCAGAATCGGGGAATAGCAAAGGTTGCTTTTCGACAAGATCCTCGAAATGGCCAACATACTTGCCTGTGGCATCGTATCCTTCTGCAGTCTGGAATCTCGGTTTGTTGTCGACAGCTGGAGTCCCACTGTTTTGGGAGTGGGGAATGTAATTCACAGTCACTGGTAGNCCTTGCCAAACTCCNGCGGCACCAGNAACNCCNGTCTTTGAGNTGCTTGCTTCTGCGATGAAATCCTCTTTCTTCATTTCTTGAAGATGCTTCGAACCATACCATGCCGAATCTTCGCGACCCTTGGCCCAGTATTTCACAGCGGAGTCTCCTTCTGAACCTCCCCCGCCGGGCATCAGTATGGCTGCATAACCAAGTGCTCCTAAACTAGCAGCCAAGACTCCCGCTGCAGCATTGAAACCATAGCGCATGAATTGGCGTCTGTTCATCGAAGTAACGCTTGAAGCGACATCCGATTCATCCCCAGGTGTTGGTGCGGGGCGCAGATCACGTTCTCTTGCCATCAAATCACCTCATATTTTGTATTCAACCCAATCTTTGGTATGTTCTGGAACGTGTTTGTTCCTGCGATGCTTGACAATAATCTTGTCAGGAAGTACCCACTTCATGTATACTACGCCCATGAGAATCAAAGTCAACAGCGTCATTGCAAAATGGAAGGACAATTGTTGTGCCTCCCAGCCTGCAAATAGTCCGTAGAGCATGCCACTTATCCAGTATAGAGCCCAAAAAAGACCCCATGCAAAGAAGAATATTACCAATGCGCTTCCACCTGATGGGGCAAGGCTGGCATTAACAATGGTGCCCGGATTAGCTTTATTGAATACGCCATGATCAACTGCGGAAAGATACTCCTTTTCAGAGAGAGAGACTTCTTCCAAAGCCTTACGGGCATCCTCAACGCTAACTTTGCCGCTGGCGACTTCTTCTAGAAGTCTGGAAACCATATCTTCGCTCATCATTGGTCACCTCGCCTGTCAGTATGGTATCGTAATCGAAGCAGATTGCTTCTTCCCTTGTAGGAAGTTGAGAATCCATACCTCAACATCAGTCCGCAGAAGATGATGACTAGAATCACAGACAAGAATCCAAGCAGTCCTAACCAATGCGCTCTCAGTTTGGCCCCCATTTCGTGTAGAGATATCCCGTGATGATCTTCTGCTGGAGGTTCTAGTTCACCATCTCCGATGAACACTGTGCGTACGCGGCTAGCATCAGTTTCAGCATCTCCTTCNGGGATGCTGAACAANAGATGNTTCCAACGGTCACTATCTGTTGCGCCTTGATCTCCNTTGACCGCGTTTCCTGATACTCTGAANACAACTTCTGCNGCACCAGCCTCNGGTGCNGTCCAAACGATATTCCATGAACGTGCACTAACTTCAGAACCAGATGCGGTATGNGTNAAGGTGGTNTCATCTCCTTCAACTGCAGTNTCAACGAGNCCTTCNCTACCGCTTCCAGCAGANAGNGTTCCGATATTGACNCGCATCGAGAAGCCAGCATAATATGGTCCGCTGGAATCAGGNCCTCCAATAATCTGAAGCAGCATTGGNTATTCTTGACCAGGGATGTANTGATATGGTACNGAGGCCATCAGAACGGTCACNGAATNATCAGCACCNNCNGGGTTGTGNCATAGGCATCCCATCTCCGCCACATCGGAAATTTCGGAACNATCGGNNATGTTGGTGTGTTNNCCTCCAANNCCTNCGTGAAAGGCGCTGCTGAGNGCAGGTGCNAAAAGCAGAATCGCNAGCANTGAGGTCAGAACTATACGGTATCTGTTCATGACCNCACCAAGCAATATTNTCNACTNGNNAGTNGCNCATAAGTATTTNCNNCCCTCCCGTAGGGAGGGGGGCNCAGCAAGCCCTTTTCTCAAGNANCCAANATNCCTCCAANGAAANCTANCGNATGGGAAAGTCTCATGCCTGATGCTCGNCCAGATGGTNTCGAGCGAGATGTCNGATTTACCGTTCAAGAATACCTATCGCCTGACTCCAGAGCAACTCCAGAATCTNGATGAAGCCGAGGAGATGATGGAGAAGCANGACTTGACTGCCGCAGAAGAAGCCTTGNTGAAGATGTTGGAAGAAGATCCNATTTGCGTCCCAGTATTGAATAATCTCGGNCATCTNTATGGCAAGTTNTTGTCNGAATTCGAGAAGGCAGTAGAGTATTACGAGAAGGTTTTGGAACTTGAGCCNGACAANGCTTGGGCAAGAGATCAAAGGCGTCGATATCAGCGCTANTGTTCTTATGATTGAAGGGTCATCATTGAAGGGCCTCCATCGTTGCAGGACTGGTGATGCGGNCCAGNAGAGACAGCGACATTCTNGTCGCCGGNGTNGGTGGTTTGGGTTGTGCTTGGGCTGCCAAGGCGCATGAGAGGGTCAAGGATAATGCCGACCTTCTTCTTGTTGACCNCCCTCATGAAGAGATGCCTGAAGTTGAAGCACATCGCTTGGATCTNGGGTCGGAAAATCACCCTGCTGGTTGTGCTATGATACCTCAACTGGCGCGTCAGAGAATGAAGGCACATGGTCGTAATACTGCATTGNTTTTGGAGCCTATAGAGTTGGTCATTCTAATGGTTGGNCTTGGGGGNGGTGCAGGAAGTGGAGCAGCACCAGAACTGGCGCGTCAAGCACGCACATCTGGAGCTCTAGTGCTGAGTATTGCAGCCTTGCCTTTTGAGAGTCAATCTACTCGCGCGACTCTAGCCGATCAAGCGCTTGTTGAATTGGAAAAGAGTAGTGATGTTTGCGTGCGCCTCTCGTTGGATCGTCTTGCTTGGCAAGCAAGGGAGAGAGGTTCGGATTGGCGAAAAGGGGCATCGTGGATTGAGGAGTTGGTAGATGGTATTGTTCAGACAATTTGTCGAATGGGTCTAATCAATCTAGATCTCATGGATTTGCGCGCAGTTGTGGAGCGCAAAGGTAAGGCTACAATGTTGGTTGCTGAAGGCTCTTCCAGCGACCCTTTGGAAGTATTCGAGAAGGCATTACGCGCTCCCTTGGATGATTTGGCAATAATCGGCGCCCGTAGTTGTCTATTACAAGTCGAAGGTGGCAGAGGGATGACTGTTTCTCAAGTGGAAGCGGTATCGAATGCATTCACCCAAGGTCTGCATCCTGAGGCATTGGTCATTCTCGGTGCACGTATGTCTCCTGAATTGGAAGGGCGATTAAGGGCGGTAGCCGTAGTCTCTGGGATAACCGTGATTCCTGATTAATCTAGGACTTCGATTTCTTCGTCTTCCCAATCATCTTCGACATCTTCAGAATCATCTTCGAGAATTTCGGTATCATCGTCGTCATCATCTTCGAAGTCCTCTGTTGATTCTTCTAGCTCTTCTTCGACTTCAACCTCATCCTCCGCCTCTTCAATTTCTTCTACCGGTTCAATGGAATCATCTTCTTCAACGGTAACATCATCTGTATTTTCAACATCTTCAATTACAGTGTCAGTATCTGCTGACTCGCCACTCTGGTCCTCANCCCATGGTAATTGTCGGAGACTGCTATTGTGCAGATACATAAGAGTCAGATANGTTATCGCNTGTCCAAGCATAAGAACGGTTGCAACGTCTCTAAGCAGGATTGCTATCATGGCGATTGAACCTGCATATCCGAAACCAAATGTCAATCCCCAGAAAAGAGCATTTTGTTCGGTGAAGTACTTGCTATCAACTTGAAGAGAACGACTAGAAAGCCCATAGATTGCAAGAATCACCGTCAAGATCATCAGGGTTAATTCCTCAACTGTCGAGATGAGTTCTGGCTCTCCAAAGTTGTTGAATCGTCTCCAGATGGAGAGTAAGTGCCAAGCAGCGAATAATTGAATCAACAATCCAAGCCCCATGCTAGCCCTACTCGCTCCCTTGTAGCGGNCTGCTTTTTCGCGAAATGGTCTAGCCCAAACAAGTACTGCGATTTGACCAGCAAGTAAAACTAAGAGATATGGAAAATGTTCCTTGAGAATAACTTGAGCGGAGACCGTTTTACCCCACGCTGCGCTTTGAAATACCCAAAGCAGCAAAATTGCACATGATTGAACAATTATGATTTGCACAATAGAGGAAGATAGGAGGTGTGGTTTGCGACTNGAATCATCCATGAATAGTGGTCTAGCAAACATGAACCCCTTGATAGTCATGCGAAATGAAATTGCTTGACCCATGGACCAAGCGATGAACAGTCCTGCCAAAAGTAGTGGGATGCCATTAGCCCATGCCTCTAATCCTCCTCCCTCGTTGAACATTGAGTTAAGNATTCCTAGAATGATGGCGCTGAGTAATAGGGGTGGAATCCAGACCTTGATCGATTGCTGTAGTTGATGGATGGCCCATGCGCTGAAACCTTTTGTTTCAGTTTCCTTGAAAGCAGTTGTNTGAATCAAATCGCGCCATCTTTCTGAGCGTGCTGCTAGAGCGATTATCACGTATGCAGCAGCGAATGCAATATAGGCAATTGCGCCGAAAACTCCACCATCCTCGGAATCTTTGACGCTGTAGTATAGATAGGAGGTGACCGCCGTTAGCAATAGTAGGTGAGGGAAAGTTCTCGGCGACAGAAGTACTGCAATTAGTCTAGCAAAGCCAAGCCGTTGAATTTCGACTTCAACATGCTCCGGAGTTTCTTCCGCCATTCGCCCCCTCGCGTATACCTGCACATCGAAGGCTTTCAAGTCTAGCGGCAGTGGCGGGCGCATGGGCGGGACTCGCGTATCCAAGGCGAAGCGCGGNAAACGCCGATGGATAGGCTTCTCAGNNCCTGAAGANCTNGCNCAAAGAAGCGANCTCGAAAANNANCTCAAANAACANATGCAAACGGTTTTTCCTTGGAAATTGTTTGATTTGGAGAGAGATGAAGAAGGTATCAAGGCGATATTGAGAGTTCGATTGGAGGATTATCAAGCTGCGTTGGAGAATATGAATTTGAGAGGATTGACTAGCTTGACCAGTTCTGGTAAGATACGTCTGGTTCGAAAGAGGTTGGGTTTGCCTCCTCGTCCACGCAAGAGGAAGCGTTGAAACCTATCTTTAGGTAGTTTTTCCTGCGAAGGGCTTTTGCTCAGAGCAATTGCAGATGCCTGTATGAGCGGTGATGACGAGGTTGAATCCGAGCCCGTCGAAGAAGCATCTGATGAATCGAATAAAACCTCTTCAGAAGAGCCCCGGGAAAGTAGCGAGCCCTCTATAGAAATTGTCGATGAGGATGATGACCTTGCTGCTGTTGTGGAAGAAGCAATGGATGGAGAAGAGGATGAAGAAGAGCCCGAAGAGGAGTTGGAACAAGCTGAAATCACTCGCGATAAAGAGCCGCTTTTCAAACGCTGGTGGAATGCTGAACACACCAACTTATCTTCAACTCTACCAGAGTTTCGATTTTTGGCTAATGTCGAAGTGAATAGGGGCTTGTTGGTATTATCTCTCTCCACAATTATCCTCCAGTTGTGGAACATGTTGTTCGGAATCGCAACTTCGGCTTCTGGAGCCCGCGAGAATAGCCTGAATTGGTGGAATTTTTTCTTTGGATCAGGCATGGATAGTGAATTGGCCCCCTCGTTTTCAGACCCATTGGGATGGGCGGTGCTAATCGCTTCATCCTGTGTATTGTTGTCGACCATGCCACGCCCAAAGGATTGAATCATCATCGCTCTTCGAGCGTCCATGGGTGGCGGTGGAGCAGCTCCTCCAGTCAAATTGAATGATGTAGTCATTCTAATTGGTGGAGCCATGGTTTTGGCATCATTCGTGTTGTTGCTTTGGGATTCTGCCACCCATCTTGAGATGCCTTTAGATGACGAGGAACTTCCGCCAGGAACAAACCCTACTACAGAGGTTTCACAGACATTTGATATGAGCTCGGGTGATGAGGTTATTTTGTCGCTTGAGTTATTGGAATGCCCCGGTATTGATGATGCAGGAGACTGTGGCCTCATAGGATATGCTTGGGCCCTTGAAGGAGAAAAATTAGAAGCACAAGATTGGCAGTATAAGAGTTTGAAAGAAGGGGATTCATTGGAGGAGAAATTCAAGGCCGATAAAGGTGGAGAATGGACTTTGCAAATAGTCTCAGATTCGGAGGCAATGATGGATATAGATGTTAACCATAGGTGGCTGTTACCTTGGCTGCTAATGTTCGTTGGAGTAGCTTTGCTTTCTTGGGGAATATGGCAGTCTCAGGGTGAGTCTTGAGAATCAAACTCAAATCTCCAATTACTATCGAATGTTGTATCACAAATCATTGTTTCACCTTGCTCGTTTTCGACCAGTAATCTTCCAGATTCGTCAAGCCCTACTGGGCGGCCTTTGAGATTAGAATTGGAGACGATTGCGCCCTCGCATAATTTCAAGGAAAGAATTTTCCAAGCCATACTCAACAACTTCTCGTCATTCGGTACTTGGCAACCTATTCTTTGTTCCAAAAAACCCGATAATTCTGCATCAATTCTCTTGATCAGAATCTCTGATTCTACCTCTAGATGAGATATACCAGGTCCATTTCTAGGCTTGAGATTGATACCGATTCCCACAACAGCCATTCCATGCTCAGTTCCGCTTCTTGCCTCTACAAGAGTTCCAGACAATTTTCCTCTTTCAGTCAGAATATCATTTGGCCATTTTAACCAATGATTTTGCTTCATCAGCGCTTCATCATTAAGACTGTCTATGGCTCTCCATACGGCCATTCCTGCTACCAATTGAAGAATACCTGGGCTGCGCATTGGAACCAGCCATGAAGCCAACATATCTCCTTCTTGAGAATCCCAAGTTCTGCCTCTCTGTCCTTTTCCTTTGGTTTGTATGTTTAACTGCAGGCACCTCCCCTCATTACCACCTTGATCAAGCAGTAGGGTGTTGCTTGAATCACCCTCTGTAAAATACTCGATAGTTCGGCTTGACCAAGGTTTCCAAAAAGCCAGAACTTCGAGGTGTTCACCGTCTCCAAATGTAATCGCTTCAATGGTTCTGTGAGCCCACCCTCTAGCGGTAGATTGTCTGCCAAGATGTCTTCCTATAGTAGTTGAAGAACGGATAATCAATACTGTGCCATCATCTTTTAGAAGATTGAAACGATCGATTTCATCCAGCAACAAATCTCCAGAACCTTGCCGCCAATCAAGATCGACCATGCCTGCTTCTTCCAAGGGTCCAAGCATCGGCTTACCCGAGGGGGGAGGGTCGAGATAAGGAGGGTTCCAGATTATCAGGTCATATTGTCCCTGTCCGGACCAAGCACCGTCGCCTTCTCCTGGGCCTCCTTCAGAAACACTGATTGCGCCTTTCATTCCCAGTTCAGAAATCCGACCTCTAAGTGCCGCTACAGCAATCGGGTTGATGTCGCAGGTGTGGACATTGAAACCCTTCATCGCAGCCCATATACTGACTGCCCCAGAACCGCAACCAATCTCAAGTAATCGTCTTGAATTTCCTTCTCCAAAAATGCTCAAAGAATCGCATAGAATTCCGGTGTCTTCGCCGGGCGGATAGACCGTCGGCGCGATGGCAAGATCTATGCTCAAACCATCAGGCGCGCACCACTCAACTTCTTGGATGGGGCCTTCGATGAATTGTAATTCACGTTGGATATTCTCGTCATTAAAAGAATCACGCATGAAAAATCACCCTAAATAGCCAAAAAATCAGGTTTTTCCACGAAGGTTTGATATCGCTAGTTCTAAACTCATTATGCGGGCCGGAACCCAACTGACCTCTGGGGGCCTGAGCGTAGCCTATGGCTCCTTTGCCGATGGATTTACATACCCCCCCACGGTCCGCCGAAAGCCCTGACTACGCGTCGGGCCTGTAGCTCAGTCAGGTAGAGCGCCGGGCTTTTAACCCGGTGGTCGCGGGTTCGAACCCCGTCGGGCCCACTCCTGACAACCTATAGGCTCGGTGTTTGAATGGGGCATGTGGGGTCGGAGAATGGTAGTCAAAAGCGCAACGAAAAAACGTCTTATGGAACTTGGCGTAGATGAGGAATATGCTCACAAACTAGCAACCGACCGAAACATGGCTGACATCAAGCAACTTTCGATCGATGAAGTTGCCAATGTCGTATCTCTTTCAAAGGATGATGAGAAGTTCTCAGCATTGATGGATGTTATCAGAGAAGTTGGTGCAACGCGCCGCAAGCGCAAATCCAAGAAAATCACAATCAATGCCAAAGCTGTTGATGACGACGATTTTCCACTTGGCTTGACCAAGTTCAATGTCCTAAACCACGAGTTGGTCCCTCATCAGGAATTGGTTCCTGAGGAAGAAGAGGAAGAAGCCCTATCTCCGTGGGGGTTAATGGTTGAGGACGAGGATACTGGCGGACAACGCCTCGCTAAGGAACTCCTGCCAAAGATTCTCATTACTGACCCAGTTATTCAGGTCATCAAGGAGATGGCAGAGAAAGAGGACATGCTTCTTTCTGCAGCAGACCCCGAACATGTTCCACTGCCAGCAGGATGGTTGGCAGATCGTGTCCTCAAAGTCAATAGGCACAGCCTATCAGCAGGAACTTCGATCGCATTCAGGCTCATTGTGGAGGGCAACTGAGGAGGGATTTTCATGAAGGAGATAATTAAGTCATTTTTCCGAGAACGCAGTCTTGTAAACCACCAGTTGGCATCATATGACGACTGTATCCCCTCTTCTGATTCAAGCTTTTCAAGGATGGAGAAGATAGTTCAATCCATTCGAGTAGGTACCGATGAGGAAATCGACGATGACCAGGGCGGTATAATCAAACTCGACGTAATCGATCAGGATATCGTAGTCCGTCTCAAGAAAATTCAGTTGGGAACCCCTACCATTCGCGAAGCCAATGGTAGTGAGCACGATGCTACACCGATGGAGTGCCGTCTACGCAAGTTGACATACATGTCTCCAGTAATGATCGATTTCACCATCTATAGGAACGGAATACCACAGAACCCAGAGAAGGGTGTGCAAGTTGGTAGCCTACCAATCATGACGCGCTCAGCACGCTGTAATCTTCACCCCAACCATTTGGTTAAGGATGGTGTTCTCAATCCATCCCACTCTGAGGAAGATCGAAAGATTGCTCATGACCTTTGGCGCAAGAGGGGAGAAGACCCGCTTGACCCAGGAGGCTACTTCATCATCAATGGAACAGAAAGAGTTCTAATTTCTATGGAGGACCTTGCTCCAAACAGGGTTACTATCGAAATCAACAAGCGTTATGCAAAGAAGACAGAAGTTGCAAAGATTTTCTCTCAGAAAGAGGGTGTGCGCAAACCACTGACTGTCGAGAAGCGACGTGATGGAATGTTGATGGTTAAGATTAGCACTGCAGGAACTACCCCCATCCCTGTGGTACTATTGATGCGTGCACTTGGAATTGAGAAGGATCAAGATGTCTTCCAAGCCATTGCTGGCCCAACTCAGACCTTCAAGTACATTGTTGCAAACATCAACGAAGTCAAAGACAATGAAGAGTACGATGTAGAAAATGTCGAAGAATCTCATCAGTGGTTGGAGAAGAAGTTCGCTGCAGGTCAGCAGAAGGAATACAGAGAAGCAAGAGTTCAACAGTTGTTGGACCGCGAAGTCCTGCCTCACCTAGGTGACGCACCTGAAGACAGGAAGAAGAAGGCCATATTCATCGGTAGGATTGTCCGCCAAGTATTGGAGATGGCTTTGGATGACAAGCCTCCGAATGATAAGGACCACTACGCCAACAAGCGTGTAAGGCTAGCTGGTGACTTGTTTGAGGATTTGTTCCGCGTTTCAATGAACCAGTTGGCTCGTGACCTGAAGTATCAACTTGAGCGCCATCACAACCGCAAGCGAGACCTGAAGATTACTTCTTGTTTGAGACCAGATGTTCTGACTTCGAAGATATTGCACGCTCTAGCGACAGGAAACTGGGTCGGTGGCCGCAGCGGAGTTAGTCAGTTGTTGGACAGAACAACCTATCTGGCTGCACTCTCTCACTTGCGAAGAGTGACCAGTCCATTGGTTCGCAGCCAACCACATTTCGAAGCTAGAGATTTGCACCCGACTCAGTGGGGACGACTTTGTCCAAACGAAACTCCTGAAGGACAGAATTGTGGATTGGTGAAGAATGCCTCGCAGATGATTGACATTTCTGAGCAAGTCGACGAGAAGGAAATCAAGGCCCGCCTAGATGAGATGGACGTATTCCAGCCTGAGGATTGGACAGATGGTGATAGGATTCACGTGAACGGAGATATCTACGGTATTCACAAGAGAGGTAAGAATCTAGTCAAGCAGTTCAAGAATGCGCGACGTAGAGGTTCCATCAGGCCTGAAGTTAGTATCAGGCATGATATTGTCAACAAGGACATCTTCATCAATACCGATAAAGGAAGAATTCTGCGCCCATTGTTGATTTTGCACGATGGCGCTCCTCGATTGACCAGTGATGATCTCAAGGCTCTCGATAGTGGTGAGATGTTGTTCAGGGATTTGTTGAACCGAGGAGTTGTAGAATGGGTAGATGCAGAAGAGGAAGAAGATCTATTGGTCGCTCCTCGACCCTTCATCCTACCGGCCACTGCTCCTGACTCCTGCAAGAAGATTGCCGGTCGCCCATTGACCTATGAGAATGTAGAATGGATAAACATGGGAGAGGAAGGAGTAGATCACGCCAAACTCAAGGCCAGGGTAAANATGCCTAATGGTACTGAAGTCGAAGAGNCATTCAAGGTTCCATTGGANTATGATAGCNACAATACCCACGTAGAGATNGANCCGCANTTGATTATGGGTGTTTGTGCAAGNNTGATTCCATACCCNGANCACAATTCTACNCCGAGAGTAACCGGTGGTACTGCAATGGTCAAGCAGAGTCTTGGATTGCCGAGNTCAAACTACCGTCTACGTCCAGATACNAGACTTCACGTNTTGCATTANCCGCAGCGAAGTATTGTNGGAACCGATGCCATGGAAGCAACACAATTCCTACAGAGNCCNGGTGGTCANAACTACGTTGTAGCAGTCATGTCACTACATGGTTACAACATGCAAGACGCAGTCATNATGAANCGNGCAAGTGTTGAGAGAGNATTGGGTCGTTCGACATTCATANGAACTTACAATGCTGAGNGNCGNCGATATCCNGGAGGTCANGTNGAAGAGATTGAGATTCCAGGTTCAGGTCTAGAAGAGGTCAAGGGNCTCAAGCCTGTTGAGGCATATGCACACTTGGAAGATGATGGTCTACCAACTCCGGAAGTAGAACTTGAGGGCGGAGAGGTCCTGGTTGGAAAGACCAGCCCACCAAGGTTCCTTGAGGAGACCGGAGCAGGAGCATTCCTGCAAGCGCAAGAACGCCGAGAGTCCTCAATGTTGGTCCGCAATGGAGAGAAGGGATGGGTCGACAATGTCTACGTCACCGAATCNTTGGACAGTGGCNGATTGTGCCGAATCACCCTAAGGAGCCACAAGNTTCCTGAGGTAGGNGACAAATTCGCNTCNCGNCACGGACAGAAGGGTGTNATCGGAAGATTGGTNGATCCCGAGGATTTGCCTTTCACTAGNGATGGAGTGGTTCCNGATNTGATTATCAACCCTCACGCTATTCCAAGCAGAATGACTGTTGCCCACGTCTTGGAGATGATTGGTGGAAAGGTTGGTTCTCTAGAAGGACGCTACATCAACGGAACTGCNTTCCGTGGAGAGAAGGAAGAGAGCCTGAGAGAAGGACTTGTCCGTCATGGATACGCTCACACAGGTCGAGAAACAATGTACAATGGTGAGACCGGAGAAGAGTATCCTGCAGATATCTTCCTAGGGGTAATTTACTATCAGAAACTACACCACATGGTTTCTGGAAAGATTCACGCACGTTCCAGAGGAAGAGTGCAGATTTTGACTCGCCAGCCAACAGAAGGAAGAGCGCGTCAAGGTGGATTGAGATTTGGAGAGATGGAAAGAGATTGTCTAATCGCTCATGGAGTTTCGATGGTCATCAAAGACAGATTGTTGGACCAGTCTGACGGAGAGAAGTTGCTGGTCTGCTCTGAGTCTGGGCATATAGCCTGGTATGATTGGCGTAAACGAACCTATGTTAGCCCGGTTCTTGGACCGGGAGCAGAGGTTCATGAGGTGCAGACCTCGTATGCATTCAAGCTACTTCTGGATGAGATGAAATCACTTGGAGTAGCCATGAGACTTGAACTGGAGGACCAGAGATGAGCCGAAATCAGACCACTTTGATACCAAAGCGAATCTCCAGTATTCGCTTCAATTTGATGGACCCTAACGAGATTCGAAAGATGTCTGCTGTTGAAGTAAAGACTGCGGACACCTACAAAGACGATGGACACGCTTACCGGCAAGGATTGATGGATCCAAAGATGGGTGTTATCGAACCAGGAATACGTTGTGATACATGTGGAAACAAGTACGATGAGTGTCCAAGCCACTTCGGGCACATTCAGTTGGAGTTACCAGTCGTGCACATCGGTTTCGTTGGATTGATCAAGACTGCTCTCAAGTCTACATGCAATTCATGCAACCGTATCCTCTTACAGGAAGCTGCTGGGACGCATCCAAGCGACGAGGAAAAGTCTGAGCAGGATTACTATAGAAGCCGTATTATCGATACAATTCAGAAGCACGGTTTGGGTTCAACAGAATTCTCCAAACTGATTAAGGATGTAGAAAAGGTATGTTCCAGTGCCAAGCGTAAGGTCTGTATGCACTGTCAGGCAACTCAAGGCAAGATCATTCTTGACAAGCCTACCACTTTCAAAGAGAAGATGGATGCAGGAACCGGTGGCGCAAAAGCCAGCGAGAAGAAGTTGAATGCTCGAGATATTCGCGAGTGGTTGACCGAAATTCCAGAAGATGATCTAATTTTCATCGGAATGGACAAGATTAATCGCCCTGAATGGACGATTATGAGGGTACTGCCAGTGCCACCAATTACTGTCCGACCTTCTATCACTCTAGATAGCGGAGACCGCTCAGAAGATGATTTGACGCACAAGTTGGTCGATGTATTGAGAATCAACCAACGTCTTCAAGAGAATCGTGACGCTGGTGCTCCACAACTCATTGTTGAGGACTTGTGGGAACTATTGCAATACCACATTACCACTTACTTCGATAACCAAACCAGCGGTATTCCGCCAGCGAGACATCGTTCAGGACGCCCTCTCAAGACTTTGACTCAGCGTCTAAAGGGTAAGGAAGGACGGTTCCGAAGTAACCTTTCGGGAAAGCGTGTCAACTTCTGTGCCCGTTCAGTAATTTCACCTGACCCGTTCTTGGGCATCAATGAGGTTGGAGTTCCCGTGCAGGTGGCAAAGGAGTTGACCGTTCCAATTCGTGTGACTACAAGGAACCGAGAACAGATGCGACAGATGATTCTACGCGGTCCAAACGTACACCCAGGTGTCAACTATGTGATTCGCGGAGATGGACGTCGCGTACGTATCAATGATCGTTCAAAGCTGATTAATGCGGGTTTCAGATGCCACAACCCAGATTGTCAATCTGAGACAACCCTCAGGTTCGATATCGATAGCGTGATGCCTGCTCCTAATTTCTTGCCAGGTCTAGTGATTCGAAAGATGACTCGCAGAACAGATGATCCAGTTGTTGGCGGAGCACCTCAGATGGAAGAGTACTATGAAGTGGATGAGCAAGCAACCCTTGCCAATCTAAGAGGAGAGGACCTCAATCATAAGCCTCTAGCAGAAGACGACCCGCGCGCGGTCCTACATCACAGGTGGAAGTGGGAGTTGGCCAATCCTGATGAGCCATACCCAGAACACTTGGAAGTTTCATGCCCACACTGTGGTTCTCCTGAGATCAATGGATACAGGACCAGAGTTGAGGACCGATTGGCGACCATGGATCTTGAGGGAACACCCAAGCCAGGAATGATTGTCGAGCGACATTTGATCGATGGAGATGTATCCATCTTCAATCGTCAGCCATCACTACACAGGATGTCGATGATGGTTCACGAAATCAGAGTTATGCCTGGTAAGACTTTCCGCTTTAACCTAGCAGTGTGTACGCCATACAACGCTGATTTCGATGGAGACGAGATGAACTTGCACGTCATTCAAGGAGAAGAGGCGCGCGCAGAGGCAAAGATTCTGATGCGTGTTCAAGAGCATATCTTGACTCCAAGATACGGAGGTGCTGTAATTGGTGGAATTCACGACCACATCTCTGGAGCATACCTGCTTACTCGCCCAGGAACCAAGGTTGAAAAGACAGTCGCTCTAGACATTCTTGGTCAGATTGGTTACACAGGAAGTCTACCTAAAGAGATTGAATTGGATGATGGACGAGCCGGATTCAACGGACATGATTTGATGGGCCTGATTATTCCTGAGAACATACAACTCCGTTTCCGAAGTCGTACTAACGAAGATGTCATCATCAACTCAAGCAGTGTTGCTGGTACTCTGGATAAGAGAGCGGTTGGAGCTGAGGACGGAAGGCTACTCGATGCAGTAGTACAGACCAATGGACCTTCTGAAGGTGCTAAGTTCCTCGATGACATGACGCGCTTGACCATCGGTGCTTGTTCTTCTCTAGGATTCACAACTGGAATCGATGATGAGGATCTACCACCAGAGGCGTTGAGTAGAATCGAGGAAATCAATTCTGAGGCACGTCAGAAGGTAGATGATGAACTCAAGGCATTTGGAAAGGATGGCCGCGGTTATGAAACACGACCTGGACGAACACCATTGGAGACCATGGAGGAGAACATCATGGTTATTCTTGACCAAGGAAAAGCCCAGACTGGAGATATCGCAAAGACACACCTGACCGAAGGTAGCCTAGACAATGCTGCGGTGAACATGGCAGTATCTGGAGCAAGAGGGTCGATGGATAACCTAACNATGATGGCAGGTTCTATCGGTCAAGCAAAGGTACGTGGTGCTAGACTTGAGCGTGGCTACAAGGACAGGGTACTTCCTCACTTCCCTAGAGGATTGAAGGGTGCTAGAGAAAAGGGATTCATCTCTTCTTCATTCAAGCGTGGTCTTGAACCGACTGAGTTCTTTATGCTCTCAGTCTCTGGAAGAGAGTCTCTGGTCGATACTGCAGTAAGAACCAGCAAGTCAGGATACATGCAACGTAGATTGATTAACGCCATGGATGACCTCAAGGTCTTCAAAGATGAGAAACTATCAGTTCGAAACACTGCTGATCGCATCATTCAATTTGAGTATGGAGAGGACGGTATCGACCCAGCCAGAAGTGTGCACGGTTCACCTGTGAATACAGATGTCATCGTCGATAAGGTGTTGGGTACAACCAGCAAGGATGTGTCCTTAGAAGGAGGTGATGAGTGATGGTAGTAAAGAGTGCAACCAAGAAGAAGCTCATGGACATGCAGATTCCAGAAGAATATGCACACTTGTTGGCAGATGACCGCAAGTGGGACGATGTCAAGATTCTAACAGCGCAAGAGATTGCTGCTATATGTAAGACCGATTCTGATACGGGAACTAAACTGCACACAATAATCATCAGCGCAACAGGTAGCCGCAGTGATTCATCAGATTCTCAAGGTGGAACCACGGTTGTAAGACGCCGCGCTGCTCCACGTCGTCGTAGAGCCAAGGTAGTTCAGGAACTCGAGGAGTATGATGAGGAGAAGAAACACGAATCCTACGTAGATGAGATAGTTGAAGACCCTATTCACAAGGCTTTGGTAAAGGCTGACGAGGAGATTGGTGATTCTCCTTTGTCCCCACGTGTACTCGCTGACCTTACTAACTCAGTAAAGGCCCGGGGGCGCAAGAAGTTGACTGCAAAGCAAGCGACAGAGATGATATCTCAATCTAGAGCTGCATTTTTGCAAGCCCGCGTGGATCCATTTGAGGCTGCTGGAATCACAACGGCTCAATCAATTGGAGAACCGGGAACACAGATGACCATGCGTACTTTCCACTATGCGGGTGTTGCAACAGTCAACGTAACTCAGGGTCTACCGAGAGTCATTGAAATCGTCGATGCTCGTAAGGTACCAGATACTCCTACAATGACAATTCGTTTGACAGATGATAAGAAGGACAATGCAGAAGAATGCCGCAAGTTGGCCGCTGGAATAGAGGTGACCTTGACCAAGAATATCGCAGATATCGAAACCGATGTTGCTCAGCGTAAGTTGGTTCTCAATCTTAAGGTTGGTAATCTCAAGCAGAAGAAGATGACCGGTGATGAGGTTAGAGACAAACTTTCACGTGCTCTTCGCCTACACATTCTTGCGGACAAGGAGAAGAAGCCTAGAGTTCTGACGATTATCCCTGGAGTGCAAAGAGAGGAAGATCTCGCTGAACTGAATGAGAACCCTCCTTCTTACACAGAGTTATTGCAACTTGAGGACAAGGTCAAGGATCTCCGTCTAAAGGGAATACCAGGAATCGAAAGAGCAAATGTCCAGAAGGATGACAAGACTGGCGAATACTACCTTTCTACCATCGGAAGTAATCTTGCTAGAGTCAGCGACTTAGAAGCCATTGACCGTTCTCGTACCTATACCAACAATATCATCGAGATTTATGATTACTTAGGGATTGAAGCCGCTCGTCAGGCAATTATCAACGAACTCAAGGCAACTCTAGAGGGTGCGCGTCTAGAAGTCGACGTAAGACACCTGTTGATGGTTGCCGATGTAATGACCAGCGAAGGTGCAGTTCGTGCTATCGGTAGGCACGGAGTGAGCGGGAACAAGCACAGTATTCTTGCTCGTGCTGCTTTCGAGGTCACTGTCAATCACCTGCTCAAGGCAGGTATCATTGGAGAGAGGGACCGCTTGACTGGTGTGGCAGAGAATGTCATCGTTGGTCAACCGATTTCGCTTGGAACCGGTAGTGTTGAATTGTATTACATACCGGAGGATGCTTGAATTCCAACCTTCTGAGAAGCAATAGTGGAGTATGGGGGAAAATAAAATGGAACTACAAAGAGAATTGAAGGCCGCAATCAGCAGTGGGGAATTGCTGTTTGGACAGAATCAGACGATAGATGCATGTGACCGCGGGCAGGCGAAACTGGTCATTCTGTCCGCTAATTGCCCACAGCATTGGATAGATGATTTGCACGCCCGCCATCCAGATGTTGCCAAGCACCGCGTTGCCGTAGTGAATCGCGAGTTAGGTGTAGCTTGTGCCAAACCATTCAGTATCAGTGTTATCTGTGTCATCGAGGCAGGAAGCAGCGATCTACTAACTCTGCGCAACAACATCGAGTAAGCAGTTCTTTGATGGACCCCTTTGAACAGGGCCCCTACATGCAAACCGATGTCTCGGACCTGTTGTACAGGTGTGGGCTTCGTTGGGATGATTCAGTTTCTTCACCAAATGTGCCCCAAGGACCGGTTAAGTGGCTTGGAAGGGCTTCAGAAAGCAGCGAGGTTTCCCGGCCATTTTGGCCATTTCTCGGTTTTGATATCTGGGTTGCTGAGCGGGATTGGCCAGCAGTAACCTCTTCCGACTTGCAGAGATGGTTGGTGGATGCTACTGAAGGGGAACACTTGATCATCTTACATGGTAATGATGAGATACCAAATGCTGGCCTACCGGAATCGGTCATTCTCTATGGACGAAAGCGCTTCGCTGAGATTATTGGCAGACATGTACTGGAAGTTGGTGATGTTGCCATCAAGAATGTGGAGCAGGAATTTTTCGCTGATTCCATACCTGCTGAACTCTCAAATTGGAGTGGTGAGATTGGATTGAACCCATCATTACGACCTGATGAGATTCTTGAACGTCTAGGATTCACCGGACTAGGCCTTAGGCCATTGCATCTTCAAGCCAAGTTATGGAGGGTTTCAGGAATACTTGAAGGTCCAGATGGAGAACAGGAGATGCATGAGTGGTTGATTCTTGAGGATCCTTGGAGTGAACAGTTGAAATTGTTACAGGATAGTGATCTCCTTGAGAATCCACCCGATTTAGAGAAGCAGGATAGCAATCAATTATCTTCTATAGAAATGATGCGTATCAGGCTGCAAGGATTTTTGAGCCAACGTAGGGCTAGTGGATTAGAACAAGGTTCTGGAACCGTTTTGAAGAGTTGGAAGGCCGCAATTCAATCTTCAGAAATGTCTTCTCAGGAGATACTTATTCCTGCTTGGAAGGGTTCTCTTCCTGGTTATGGAGAGGCTTTNCTACACGGTCTTGATGGTACTGTGTTGACGATTTAGCCCCCCCCCTNCGGGGGGGAGGATTCATCAGGGAGTAGATTCAGGCAAATTCATGTCGAGCCTTCGTCATGCACCTAGAGAGACTGGCCGAGCCATTATTTCCTCGGTCATCATGCTGTTCATGTTAAGCAGTTTGTTGCCAATGCTTTCTCCTCCTGCTGTCGAAGAGGAGGTCTCGGAATTTGATGTGTTGCAGACTTTTGATGCCGCAGCCAGAAGTAGTGGTTGGGTCGAGATGTCTGGCGGCTCAGCAAATGGAAACACCAGGGCTGTAGAAGTGGTTGCTTCAACTGGTGACGTCATCGCAGCAGGTCTGATGGATGGTGGTTCAGCGACGATTTCATGGGGTGGTGTTTCAGCCACTTCAGGAGAAACAGTCACTCCTTGGATTACTAAGTCAGATAGTGCAGGCAATGTAGCTTGGGTCAAGGTTGCAACAGTTTCGGGAGCGACGTCTCCGGCAATCAATTTTGGAGATATTGCAGTTTCCAACAATGGTGATGTGTTCGTCACAGGTTCGTTCAGGGAGACTGCTAGTTTCGGTTCGCATACAATAACCTCTCAAGGATTGTATGATTGTTTCATTGCTAAAATATCCAGTTCAGGGCAATGGCAATGGGCTAATTCATTGAAAGGAAATGCTGATGCTCAAACAGGTGCGACTACAACTCTAGATGTGGTTTGGGGAACTGGACTGACTGTGGACCCGTCTGGTAATGCGGTGGTTGGTGGATTCTATCTTGGAAATACTCAGGTTGGATCCAATGCAGGAACTTCAATCAGTGATTCGGATATATTCGTTGCAAAGTTCAATTCAGCAGGAAGTTCTACAACTTGGATTGCAGATGCAACAGGACCGGAACATAACGAAGTCCAAGCAATGGCATCAGATAATTCAGGAAATATCTGGCTATCTACATCATTTGAGTCCTCGATGATGTTTGGTTCATATTCAGTCACTGCAAATGGCGGAGGTCATCCAGTCATCGCCAAGTTGAATGGCCAAGGAAATTGGCAAGATGCGCAACATGGAACCACCACATCGGACACATTTGCCGGCTCATTGGATGTAGATTCGTCCGGTGATCCTGTTCTTGGTGGAATCTACAGCGGCTCTCTTACCTTCGGTAGTCAAACCGTCAATGCTTTGGGACAAGACGATGGTTTCGTTGCCAAGTATTCCTCCGGTGCTTGGTCCTGGGTTACCTCTGTCGGCACCACAACCTACGATTTCGTTTCAGATATTGCCGTAGACCCGACTAGTGGTAATGCAGTAGTCGCAATGTCCAGCGCTGGTTCAATGACTCTTGCCGGCACCTCTTTCTCTTCTCAGGGAGAAAATGATAGCATGGTTGCCTCGATCAATCCAAATGGGGCTTGGGAGAGGATGCTCAGTGCTCATGGAACTCAGGACAACTGGTTGGGCGGTGTTGCGGTTGACAATCATGGAAATGTTGCACTTGGTGGAACTGCTAGCGGTACTATCGATTTCAGTTCAACCAACTCGGGAACTGCATCNCCAGCCAATTCTTTTGGTCCATTCATGTGGGTAATTACTGGCTTTGGAAGTACTGATACCGATGGTGACGGGGTCTTCGATGAGAATGATAACTGTCCTGATGACCATAATAGTGGGCAGGAAGACCATGATTCGGATCAGCAAGGAGATGCNTGTGACATTGATGATGACAATGATGGTATCCTCGATAATAATGGTGAAAGATCAGATGCTTGCCCCCTAGGTGAGTTGGGATGGTCTTCAACTAGTATTCAGTCAGATCCAGAGAACAGTACTGATTGGGATCTCGATGGATGTAAGGATGATACATCTGAAGATATGGATATCGATAATGATCAGCGAGAGAATGCCAATGACAATTGTATGAGAACTGACTGGAACCGTGGGCTGAGCCCTATCCCAACTTGGGTATCTGAACCTAGCAGCGATCAGGATCTTGATGGCTGTAGAGATGCCGATGAGGATGCTGATGATGACAATGATGGAATTGAGGACGGGAACGACAACTGTCCTGATGAGACTGGAACTTCAAGCAAGGGGACTATGATCGGTTGTCCNGACAGCGATGGTGATGGTTGGGCAGATAGTCTCGATGATTGTCCTGACACAGCGGGANCTTCAGAGAATGGAAGCCTAGTTGGTTGTGTTGACAGCGACGGCGATGGTTGGGCAGATAGTATCGATGCCTTGCCTGAAGAGCCAACACAGTGGCTCGATTCAGACGAAGATGGATATGGAGACAATATCAATGGCCACAAGGCGGATGATTGTCCNCAGGTCTCAGGNGGNTCATTTGAGGATAGACAGGGATGCAAGGANAGNGANAATGANGGTTGGTCAGATGCAGATTTCTCATGGTCNATCGACTTTGGAGCNGATGCATTACCAAGNGACCCNACTCAGTGGACNGATTTTGATGGTGATGGTTTTGGAGATAATTATGGAAATNACTCTTGGAGTAGCACACGTNNAGATGGATGGCCNGGNGAATANGTTCTCTTGGCATTGAACCAAGATGCTTGNCCTCTNCAGTATGGTGCTTCAAANAAGGGAGAAATCTACGGTTGTGCAGACNGAGATGCAGATGGCTGGGCAGATTTCATTGANGCATTCCCAGANGANGCCTCTGAGCATCTAGATAGTGATAAGGATGGATTTGCTGATGGNAAAGATGACTGCCCNAGCACAAATGGTGCTTCAACTNTCGATAGGAAAGGATGTGCAGACCTAGATGGNGATGGATTCTCCGATCCTGATGCACTTTGGACTATNGGAAATGGCGCNGATGCTTTCAGAGAAGAACCNACNCAATGGAGTGATTCNGANGGAGATGGCTATGGAGATAATTCTGACGGGAGTTCANCCCGATGCTTGCCCTAACACCTTTGGGACTTCGNCAAAAGAAGGCAACCTNGGNTGCCCGCCTTCAAGCAATGATGATTCNANNNNCGGNCAATCGNTGAATGAGGATGCTAGTAGTGGATTGGCAGGACTTGGCGATGGNGATCCNGTGACTTGGGGNTTGTTGGTTGGAGGAATTNTTGCAGTCATAATCCTCGTNGTATTATTGGTTAGAGGTGGAGAAGAAGACGATGAATATGAGGANGANGANNCNNTCTATNATCAGCAATATGCAGCAGCNATGANTCAACAGGNTACNCAGCAGCAATATGCTCAGCAGCAATATGCCCAGCAGTATCAACAACAGTATCAGCAACCTGCAGCAGTTCAAGCNACAGGTGTNCCNGATCCTTCGATAGTCGGTCAGATGAGNACTGATGGNAATGAGTGGATAGAGTATCCAAATNCNTCGGGNATCTGGTATTCAAGAGATCCAGCNACTCGTTCNTGGNTTCGCAGAATCTAATCCAAGGGGTGGCCNATCCCCTCTTCTCCAAGTGTCCATTTTAGGCACTTNACNACACCTTCCAAGGCCTTTGCNTTACGCGCAGCCTCCATCATTCCTTCTTTGTCNCCATCTTCTCGACACTGTTCNAACCAATCTTTCCACTTTTNCTTTCGCNCNATGGCTGCTTCGAGCATCTCTTCGATCTCTTCCCAAGTCCTATCGTAGTGGCGAACNGGTTTGTCGCTCATNATNTCACGGGTATGTGCAGATTCTTTACATTCTTGAGTTTGATGCCGAATTNTTACTGATTTGCATTATCTGGTAAGCGTATATTTGTCCATCGACTATTGGTTGGCACAACCATATCATCACCAATAATACAACTATCAAGTACAGAACCGGTTTCAACTATACTGTTTCTACCTATGATACAGTTTCTGAGANTAACTTCTCCCCTAACTACTGCTTTAGCCATCAATAATGAACCACTAACAACGGAATCCTCTCCGACCATACAGCCGTCCAGCAATACAGATTTTTCACAAATACCTTCAACCTTGGAGTTCGGACTAAGGTAGCCCTGATTAGAACCTTCAGGAATCTCACTCCACAATTGATCTCTACCCCTTAGAACAATCTCCTGTGCAGCCAATAGATCGGATGGTCTACCTATGTCAAACCACAGGCCTGAGATGGTGATTCCACGTAGTGGCATTCCTAGTTCGAGCATCTGAGGGAATACTTGTTTNCTCCAATCAAACTTCTCACCCTTTGGAATCAATTCNAGTACCTCAGGTTCTANGATATACAATCCTGCATTGATGACATTGCTGAAGGCCTCTTCAGGTTTCGGCTTTTCTTGGAATTTAGCAATCCAACCGGTCTCCAAATCAGAGTCTATTTCCCCANTCNNCTCATTGGATAGTCCGACTACTCCATATTCGCTTGGGTCATCTACTNGCCACAGAGCCATGCTAGCCATTGCACCACTNTTCTTGTGCTCNTCTAGCAATGCTGCAATATCGAATGATGCGAGGGTNTCTCCTGAACCTACGACGAATGTTTCCTTCAATTCACCCTCAAGTAACTTCACTGAACCTGCGGTTCCCATNGCAGTCTCTTCCTCGTTAACCCAAGCAGCAAGTTGGTTATGATTCCATGATTCGACAAGTTGGGCNAGNGATTCCCCTCTNTATCCAGTGGTTACNATGACTTCNCTNATTCCTGCTGCAACCATGGCGTCCTTGACAAATTCGATTACTGGGATGCCCAATACCTCAATCATTGGTTTTGGACGGTTCAGAGTNAANGGGCGCAATCTAGTGCCCNTGCCGCCCGCCATGATGACGCCTTTCAGAAGACCACCTCTACTTCTTTCTCCAGGGAGTGACTCTCTTGCGCTTCTGNTTTGGCTTTCTTTTGGATCTCTGGANTTCTTCAGGTCCATCTGAGTCCATTGTACCGCCCATTGATAGGTTGCCTTGTTGCAATAATGACTTGACCAGTTCATCAGCAACCTCATCGCTCTCTGCAGCTGTTTGCATTTCGGCTACAACCGAAGCATTGTGGTCATCGATCCAAGATTTCCGCTCATCGCGTTCAGCCTTGATCAATCCCTTTACTTCGGTTACCTGTTTCATCAACTCCACCGTCTTGGCGTGAATCTCATTCGCTTTTTCCTTCTCGGCTAGGAAGGCTTCGTGATATCTGTCGCCTTCTGCCTTGAGAAAATCTCTGTGTGAGAACAACTCATCGAGATCTTTGCTTTCTTCATCGGCCTTTGCTACCCATTCAAGCATTAGTTTGTGAGCATCGTCAGCCTCTTGTTTCATGCGCGCAATGGTGCCTTCGATATCGTCAAGGTCCACTTTAATCAATTCTTGAGTTTTCAATTGCGGTTCGAGTTCTATCAATCTCTTACGCATCTCTTTGACCTGCTTTACAAGAGCTTTCTCTTTGTCCAGTCCAATAGTGCCAGATGTCTCTAGGCGCTCTTCGATAGCCTTGACTTCAGCGTTCAATTTGTTGTACTCAGCCCCTACTGAACGACCTTTTCGTTCTGAATCCCGCGAGGATCTTTGGCGACCAAACAATTCTTTCATCTGTGATTGAATTGAATTCCTTCGCTCCTTATGATTCTTAATTTCGTTTCTAATCTCTCTGACTTCTTCGAGTTTAGTATCGAGTTTCTCTCGGTGTTCCTTGTATTGAGACTGAATTGAATTTCGTTGCTCTGCATTTCGGTCAGCAGCATCATGGAATTGTCCTCTTGTCGCTCTTAGTTTGGACAGGCGCTTTTCCATGGCTTGCAACTTGTCGCGTAGGTCGCCAGTCTCTTCGACTGCTTGATCTTGACCTGAATCCGCCTCGGACATGGGTCGTGGGATGGCTTGGACCGTTTCAATACTGTTCCTTGACATCCTGGATGCATATTCACAAGGAAAGCATAGAAAATAAAGGCAAAGATATAGCACTTAGAATGGCTAAAGATCCTGCTGCCAATGTGATGAGTCCACTTAATTTGGTCAATTTCTGATTCCACTCACTTTTCACTCTGAGATTGACCACCTTGCCCAGAATAAGATCACCATCTTCATCTTCAAGACTGACAGAAACGGTTGCTTCTCCAAGGCGAATGGGTAGGAGAGTTTGCCAATTCAATCTACCGAGATTGAGAAGCTTGGCTATTGCTGCCAATACGTCATCATCTCCTTCACTGCTCAATGCTAATTCAGCAGGCAAGGCGGAAATCATGCTAGCTGCAGGTGGAAGGCTGAGGTTCATGTGGATTACTTCAGGACGGAAATCAGGAGATTCGATTCGAAGCACTACATTACGTTCTTCATTACTATTGTTAACCAAAAGGCAGAACAGGTTGGCATGTTGATAGACTACATTTTCCATATCTACGTCGAAAATCAATTCCTTATCCTTGAATCCACTGACGTCTACTCTCAATGAGTGCTCTAAGCGGTCAAGAATGCGGAAGAATGAGGGGCATTTTTCCTTACACCTATTAACCAGTTTTTCCCATACCTCGTCGTTAAAGAATGGGTGATTGAGAATGGCATCGATATCATCCTCTTCAATTATCTCTGCTACTTCTCGGAATCTTTCTTCATTTGATAACGAACCTTTGCGGTGTAGATGTAGGATGTAAAACAGCCTTTCTCTGCCGATAACTGGGTCAAAACCAGGTAATAAGGCGGTACGGAATTTTTGCATGAAGTCCTCAAATCGCATTCTCAGAAATGGGTCCATATGAGTCAGCATCAAGTCTGAGAACACTTGACCCAATAAAGCAGGATGAACAGGTGGGTCGTATACAGATAAGATTCCACCTGGCTCATAGGTGCTGTACAGATTGTCCGAACTAACGAGATGAAAACCTAGCCCTAAGAAAGTAGCACCTAGGCCAAGTAACATTATACTGACTCCGAAATCTGTTGAGAGACCATTGAATAGCCCTAGGAGGAAAAATAGGAAGGCAGTAGTGCACAACATTAGGGCGGTTGTACGTTGTTTCAAACTTCCCGAAGTTGATTCTTTGAAAGCCGGATAACCATGCATGCTTGAGAATGGCCTTCCCATCTTCTGGAATCTATCCACTTCATTGGACATGATGGTTTGAGTTACCCACAAACGCTGTCGACTAATGAAAGATGCCAACATCCAGGCACCAGAAACCACTACCGCGGAAAGGACCATGGTGAAACCGAATTCTATGCCCAATACATCTTCAACACTGTTTCCCCACCATTCTGGGGATTTATCCCACCAATTCCATGCCATTATCTCTAGTAGGATGATTATGGCAGGTAGCAGTATCAACAGTTGGACTCCACTGGTTAGGAATGGTCGATCTATACGCATCAATCCTTTTTCCAGTCTTTGCATCTTTGCATGTTTTTCTTTTTCTGATTCGCTCCAAACATCATCATTGAGTTCGTTTGTGGTCATCAGGATTTGGCGGTCGATTTCCCTTTGTGCCTCGGCTCTTTCTTCCTCCTCTGCAGAAAGTTGGCCCATCGATTGAATGCTGCTAGAAATTTTTTCCACTATGCTTTGTCGCTGACCATCATTGGATCCTTCGTCCTCTTCTTCCTCTTCTTTCTCCTCAGGAATATCCTTGGCCTTGGATAGAATATCTCCTACCAAGTCTTCTTCTTCGCCATTCTCAGAGTCTTCCTTTTGATCATCAGGTTCCTCTTCTTGGTCGGCTCGCATGGTTTCACATCGGGTTCAGGTTGAAGATGATTCTCAATGTCTTATGGAAATCAATATTCGATTCAGCAATAATTCATCTAACTCGTGGGCCACAGAATCAATGATTAATCCAGTACTGGTTCTACTTATCCTCTTACCAGTTTCAATCCCTAGTTTAGCAAGCGTCATTCTTTCTTCAGCAGTCATGCTGATGGAGACTAATACTCCTTCTTCACCTTCATCAAGCGAAGTTGCAATTTTTAGAGATTTTTTCAAATCTATCTCCACATTCAATTCAAATGAACGGGGGATATTTCTTCCTGAGGGGTCTTTCGTTGGTCTTCCTAAAAGGTGATCTAGGCTTTCTTCCAACTCATCTGTTAGAGCGTGTTCAAGCATGCAGGCCGCTTTGTGAGCGTCTCCAGTGAATCCAAGAACATCGATTAGAAGGCATTCGGCTAGACGATGCCTTTTCTTCATTCTCCCACCTGTAACTAGTCCCTTTTCGGTTAGTTTCAACCCCTTATATGGAAAGTATTCTACCAATCCTTTTCCTGCTAGCCTTTGAATCATCTCGGTGGCACTAGCAGGTGAAACATTCATTGCTTTGGCAACCTGACCAGTCTTTATCATAGACTCCGAATCATTCTCCCAAAACTCATACAATGTCTCCATGTATTCATCCTCAAATTCCTGAAAATGTCCTTTGCTCACGACACTGGCAGGGGATTACTATTGATGAAATGAACCCATGATGATTTATTCGGCCAAAGCTCTGAATTCCGCCTTGCATGCAGGGCACCTAGCCATCGCAGGGCGTTTATCTATAGGGACTCGCAGCTTAGAAGAGCATTCAGGACATGCTAGAATATCGGTATTGGATGAAACTGTGACTTCCTCAGGTTCTTCAACCACCTCGGCTTCATCTTCATCATCGATATCGAGCAATTCCTCTTCAAAATCTAACTCCTCCTCATCAGCGGTAACGGGCTTTGGAATACTGATGGCCTCAACTTCGAATTGATTTTTGCAAGATGGGCATGCGACTTTACCTGAATAAGAAGATGGAACTTTCAGTCCTTGGTCACAATTGCTACAGGAGATTTCTCTTTTCTCATCCTTAGCCAAAGCCTCATCCTTCTCTCTGATTCTTGCTCTTTCTTCTCTTTCGGCTTCTCTCTTCTCTCGCCTTTCTGCCCTTGCCTCAGCATCCCCAGTCCAATTGCTACCAAGTCTGATCAATATCGCAATTCCTAGAGCGATGGCTACTCCTGTGCCGATTTCATTAACCGGAATAGAAGCAAAATCTCCCTCATCTTCCTGTTCTACAGGGTCCATGTCGGAGAGATAGGTGTGAGTAGATGAATGAACGGAATCTGCAGTCCATCTACAGGTGAGAGGGTTGTCTTCATCATCTGGCCACGAATTAATTGTAAATTCTATTGTTTGCGTACCTTCCATACGTCCGATATCTTTCTCTGAAATGATTTGACCGTCACTACCGATTAGTGCCAAAACCCCCTCAGATGAGCGCGCTCCATCATTGCTTATTGTACAGGAGATAGTAGCGCTATTTCCAGGAGAAGGTCTTGAAGGTTGACTAACCTTGTCAATCTCAACTTTTACATCAGGCCGTAATGATGGGAGATTTTGAGTCGCTAATTGGTTGTCCACAGCGACCCATTCAATTGGATCCGCATCGATATAGACCAAGGCTTGGCCAGCATATTTTCCAAGATTACTTTGCATGGTTCTACGGCCTTGATCGAGGTTCAATTGCATGGTAACTCTCTCATCTCTCGCTCCCTGAATCAATAACCCCAATGAAATATCGACAACTCTGCCCTGGCCAGACCCTAGCTCAGCCATCCAAGAAACCGTAATTCCATCGACAGCGTCCCAAGAAGTCGATATTATCTCTACGCTAAGGTTCTGCGATGCAGAAACGTTGAGAGATTCAACGCCTAACAGTTCTTCTGAAACAAGAGAGTCAGCGCTATTAATTTTCCAAGATAGATTCCTGTTTCCTTGGATTGACAAGAGATGGCTTGCAGTCAATTCCATACTGCTTCCTACGGGGATTTCGATTGTATCTCCTTGGGACCATTGCCCGTCATCGCTCAACCATAATGACGCATTGGCATCTCTTTGTCCATCATTGTGAATCAATACCGATGCTTCAACCAAATCTCCAACATGCCAAGGGCCACCACTCAGGCTGATATCTTGACCACCTGCAGGGAGTAGATTGCCGGATAACATCTCAAATGCATAGGATGCGCTTTGCTGACTATTTTCTGCTAATCTTTGATCACCGCTGAGGGTGCAAACAACATTTCCAGGTTGAGCAGAAGTTGTGATGTTCCAAGATTCTTCTTGGCCAATGTCAATCGTTGTCTGGGTCTGTAGAATCTGCGTAGTAGAATCTGCTGCAATACAAATCAATACGCCTTGCCACTCCGCTTCTCCACTGTTATTGAGGGTGACAACAATACTGATCTCCTCGGCAAGATCTGGATTCTGAACATCGCTGTTCATCGCCATCAGAATCTTTGCTAGTGGTGGTGGTTCAACCATGAATGTGAGAACTGTTGAATCATCTGAGGAATCATCATCATCAACACCCACCAGAGTAGCATTGATTTGATATTCTCCTTCAGACAGTGAACTGAGGTTGAAGACAAGATAGAAGGTCTCATCTCCAGTTGTGGAAATGCTCTGGTTCTGATCTTGAATCAAACTATTGGGGCCCTCTACAATAAGGCGTAAAGTGCCGTTCCAATCGATATCTCCATTATTTTCAACTGGTATTGTCAATCGAACCCCGTCTCCATCTCTGATGCTGTTGTTTCCAGTATCATTCATTCCTGTGTCTATTCCTTCAATCAACCATTGGACCTGACTACCTAATCCGATGTCCAAGGGCCTTAGTCTTGCGATGGCAGTTTCATGCCATAATGAGTGGTCAGAATCAGGTGCACTGGCTAAATCTCCAGTCAATGATATATTCAGTACCAAAGGCCCAGCAGGTACGTTTTCAAGTTCTAATGAGACTTGTTGAGTTGCACCTGAAGATAGTTGCAATGCTTCATTTTCGCTAGCAAGTTGATTTCCTTCAGAATCACTAATGATGGCTGTCACGGTTGTGTTTGCATCGTCTCCTTCAACCTCTTCAATACTCAAATTGACCCAAATAGACCCACTGCCGACTTCACCATCTCCTTCGATGATTAGAGTTGAATCGACGATTGCCGCGCCACCATTCTGTTCTGCTTGACTGAGTTGTACTGCCTGTAGCAGAAACATCAGACTTAGAATGACAGCGCTCATCCGAGCCAGTCTCATACAACTATTCGGCACGTAGTCGTGTGAATACCTTTGTGGCAGCCGACCCCCCTTATGGCAACACTTTATCGGCAACTTCAGATTCGACGAGCCGTTCATATGGACTCATCCACCCTGCTTTCCATGTCACCTGAATTGCTTGCCAAAGCAGTTCTTCATCGTAGAGAGCAGTTACTTCAGAGAATACCACCTAGGTTGGAAGAGTTGAGAAATGAACTCAGCAGCATCAGCCCCTCGGTTGAACAGAGTGGAAAATCTAGAGATGATGTCAACAGTAAGGTTTCTTCTCTCAAACAAGAGCGCAACGAAAACAAAGCCAAGGCCTTTGAATTGATTCGTAGGTCTAAAGAACTCAGAGAGAAATTGTTGTCAGAAGGGAGATTAAAGAATCCTGACCCTAAATGGGTTAAGGACAAGATGATGGAAGATATCGCCAAGATGGAGGAGGAATTCCAGACAAAGGCAGGAGATCACAAGGCTGAACAGAAGTTCTTGCGGAAAATAAAGGATATGATGTCCAAGCATGAGCAGGGGGTTGCTTCTAGAATCAAGAACAATCCCGAGATGCAGGAATTGCGAGAAATACAATCTCAAACTAAAGCCTTGTTTGCAGCAGCAGAGAAGGCACATGAGGCAATGATTGCCTTAGTCGAAGAAAGTGGAGTTTACCATTCCTCTTGGATAGCACATTCCAGTCTCGAAGGAGAAATCAAGTCCAAGATTCATAACCTTGAGGAGTTAATGGAGAATTCAAGCAGGGCTGAGCAGTATTGGAAACTGATTCTGGATCAAGGGATAGGAGACCTTTCGAGGGCTGCTCAAGAGATTTCCAATGGCGGCCTTTCTAGTTATTCCAAACGCAGAATAAAGAAGCAGAAGGCCGAATCCGCGAAGTCCAGACAAGTAGGAGGTGAGGAGGAATGAATCTTGAGCAGTTCCTTCAGTTCATCGATAATCATAGACAGAAAGCCAGCGATATCAAACGTCGTGACAAGGTTCTTTCTCATCTGAAGAATATGTTTTCTAAGGTTGAAAAGAATAGTATGGTTGATTATTCAGGAATCAGTTTACTAGGCTTATCGCCCCATCGAGGAGGTATAGAAGTCAATGTTTCGATGGAAAAAGGAGACTTGAAATCTTTAGCCAAACAGATTTCCAAGAAATTGAGAGGTAACGGATTGGAGGTTGCGTTATTCTCCGAGCGAATGACTCCGACAATACATGGCCGCAATGACAGATCTGGTATTCCAGTACGCATCAGTTTTGGAGATCCCACTTCAGAGGCTCAGGTTGAGTTGTTGAGCAGGTGCAAGGAAGCAGACCCGCGAATCGAGAATTTTCTAGCAGCAGTGAATATCTGGGTTTTGCACCGTAGTTTAGATGAGACAGGAGGCGCTCTTTCTTCATTTGCTTGGAATATACTGGCTCTATTGCACCTTAGACGCGAGGGAGTGTTACTGCATCCATTCTCAGATGACCCTGAATCGCAATTCAAGCGAGGTAAGAGATTATTCAACGTAGGAGTCGTTGAATCTTCAGTAGACATCATCGATGTTGAAGGTTCGCAGAAGGATGCCTTGCAATTGTTCCTTTCGTTTGCTGATTGGTTGAAAGATTTTGAATTGCCAGCCAAAGAAGTTCTTTCATTGAGAAATCTTGAAGGGATATCTCGTAAAGGTCTTGATTGGCAAGCACCTGACCTTTCAAGGCTGACTAAGAATACTGCCCCCCCTCATCTTTGGCCTTTGATGCATCCCTTCGATTTCTCTTACGATTTGTCTTCAACTCTTACGGTAGAAGGAGCCAGTAGAATCATCTCAGAGGCAAATAGGATTGCTCATAGTTCGACTCCTGAAGAAGTATTTGAGATTCATTCTCAAGACTCAATCGCCTTTGAAGAGGACAAGGACTTGTTTGAGGACTTGCGCCAGAGGCCATCTAATGAAGTAAAGTCGGAATTATCCGAGTTAAAGAAACTCAAGGAAAAAGTCTCAATTGAAGTTGATTCAATTCGCGAACAAAGACAAAGCCAAATTCGGATGGTGCAGGTACTCCGGGGGCTAGTCAAGGACACCAAGAGTTTGGATCCAGAGCATAGGGAATTACTGAAACGTATTCCCGGTAGATGGAAGGAAATCAACGAATTGAAAACTCGTAGAGATGACATTCACCATCGTGTAGTATTGTCCACTCAAGCGATTGAAGAAGAGATCCTAAGGGTCTATAGAAAGTTGGTTGAACAGAATGATGAAGATAGATACCCAAGTCCAAAGAAAGAGAGATCGTTATTTTCTCAATTCCTTGAGTTGCAAGTAATGCATGGACTGGCTATTGAAGCGACAGAGTGTCACCAACAATTTGTTTCACTGATTGAGGTACAGAATGTAGAGAAGGATTCATTGCAGTCATTTGAAGATGAGAAAACTGCCAAAAGGGACGGATTAATCTCAGAAAACCCTAGATTGGCAGAGTTCAAAGGACAATATAAAGAATTGAAGAACCTCGACAAGAATATCGCTGATTTATATCAAAAAATTGGAGATAGAATGGCAGAGTTACGAGAGTTGAATCGCGAAATTGGACGCTTGGAGGCATGGTTGCGAATTGATTCAAACAAGGAAAGGTCAAAGTCCAAACACAAAGGTCCTAGGAGGGATAGAGGCGATAGACGTCCTAAGGTTGATGTTGAGGAAGCCAAGAGAAAAGCAAGTAGTGGTGAGTCGATGACAGTTGATGACCTTGATGCTTTGTTATCTAGTGGCGGTTTATCCTCTTTGAATCTTCAAGGTGATGATGAACCTCAGTCAAGTAGGAGAAGAAAGAACCGCAAGCAGCGTAGGATTTCACCCGCTCCATCCAAGAGGGGGGATGGTCGTCCTGATATTGAGGGGCGGTCTACTCGCAGGCGAGATTAACGGATGATTCAATACTAGTGCCACTTTTCAGGTGTTGTGGATGAAGAGTTGCGTTGGGTTGCTTCACCCATGCCAGGTGATCTAAACTATCAGGCTCTGTTGCGTTGTAAGCAATTGATTTTGGATAACACCGGAGAGGATTATTCATTTGAGATGCTGCAGAATATGCCTGTTTCTCCTAGTTGTGGAAGTCTATTGCTGATACCCAGTGACTTAGCAAAAGAAGATGCCATCGCTGAAAATGAGATACATGGCATTCTATGGGTGATGCGTTTGGATCAACAAACAGTTAGAGTTCTGACAATTCTAGTTGATTCAAGTCACCGTCTCAAGGGATATGCTACAAAAGCTTGGCACAGATTTGTACAAATGGCAATCGAAGATGGAGCAAGNAATGTAACTCTCGANGTAAGNCAAGAAAACGATATTGCATTTGATTTCTATAGCCGTCGAGGTTTGTTGGNATTAGGCCGATTAAGCAATTATTACCGGGATACNAGAGGCATTGTCATGTACGGTCCNTTGGTACATAATGTTGCATAATCTCCATGACCCTCCTTNGTCAGCAGCANTTCGTGTGGCAGGCTCCATTGGATAGATTGCGAAGTGATGCGGCAGCCCGAACGGTGGCTATCATAGATATCGAGGCGATAACATTGGCCACTTCTCCTGAAGGATCTGATGTTTCGGCATTAGTGGGTCGTTGGGCAGCATTGATGCAGCGATTGTCCCCTGTTTCAGTGAAGGCTGGTTCTGGTCCAATCGAGGAGATTTTGGTTAGTGCTGAGGATGGTGAAGTCATAGTCAATCGTTTGGGTGATAAACATTGGCTACTACTAAGCATTGAAGAGAGTGCATTGCTGGGAAGAGCAAGGCATGCAGTGCAGGAACACATGGACAATTTGCTGCGCAGAATGCCCTAATCGAACAATGGCCCTAGAATTACTGGTCCTTGCGGACCTACTTCTATCGCTTGTTTCTCCATAGAGTGTCTAGCGTGGCGCATTTTTTCAACTTGCAGAGTTCGAACCAAGGTTCCATTGCGCCTGTCAAGTCCTAGAGAGAAAATCGCATCAGCGAGGAAACCTTCGTTTCCTTGAAGCTCTGCGTGAGTTCCAATGTTTCTTTCTGTGATGATGAATACATTGAGGTTCTGGGCTCTGAGGAAATCAAAGAAACCAAACATCTTCTTCCGCATCTTTTCATCGATGGTAGTAAGGCTGTATATGGCTCCGAGTGAATCTAAAACGAAGCAGGTGAATCTGTGCCCGTGTTGTTGCTTGAAGTGTTCGATCATCCTGCGGGTGAACTTTAGGTAGTCCATGTTTTCATTTTCTCTTCGTAACTCAGTGAAGTCCGTAATCTGAAGATTGTGTGGTAGGTTCAGACCGAATGACTCGCAAGAACGCAATAGGCTGTCCACAGATTCTTCAACTGTACAGTACAGGCCGAATTCACCTGTACGGGTAAGATGATTGGCCAAAACGGTCATGCAGAAACCGGTCTTCATCGAACCAGGCGGTCCTGTCACAAGAGACAGATAGGGTGGCCTGACGTCATTCTGAATCACTCGCTCAATTCCTGCTACACTTCCGAGGAACATACTTCTCATCCCAGCGACAATCAAGCACATCTTCAAGGTTGGCTTCGTTATCAATGACTGAATATTGGAAGTGATGTCTGCTAATCTCGCCATATCTTCTTGTTAACAGACTTCATATGGGGGTTGTTGGTCGCCGACTCGACGGAACGGGGACGGACCGTTGGGTAGTTGATGAGTAGATGAGTGAACTGAAGACCTTGCTTGAAGAAAAGAGAAAGTTGGTCGACAAGAAAGCGACCGAATACAGGCAGGTCAGAGATGATTGGAATNCTCGCACAAAAGNGCATCTAACTACCAGAAATAACCTCCATACGGAGGTCAAGGAATTGATCGCAAACGTGCGTACGCAGCGAGAGTTGCGCGAACAGAAGAACGAGGAAGTACGCGATAAGAAGCAAAGGCGCAGTGAATGCAACAAGGTTGTTAGAGCAGCCAAAAATCGTTTATCTGAATTACGAGGNGATGGTGATAATTCCCGCGACGAAGGTCATGGTCAAGGCAGAAGGGGTCGCAGGGACAAGAAAGTGACCGTACACAGTCTACGCAGAGAATTCGATCGACTGGAAAGAGAATTTGAACAGGGTATGCACACTGGCAAGAATGAGACCAAGTTGATGGATCGTCTCAAGAAAATTCGAGCCCAGATTCAGAATATGGAGAGATCCGAGGAAGATAATGAAGAGTTGAAGGAGGCTAGAGAAGTACTTCGGGAGGCACTTGAATCTCAAGAAGCATCACACTTGGAAGTAACTCGCGCAGCAGAAGAAGCCCAACAGGCGCATGACTTGATGCTCGAGTGGAATGAGGAAGTTAATCGAAAAAGAGAGGTGGCTGAAGANGCTCACCGTAAATTACGTCGTTCCAAGAAGGAGGCNGATCAGGCGCATCATCACTATATTGTCTCTATACGCTGCTTGCATAGTACTCAGCAGATTATCAAAGCCATCCAAGGAATTGCTAGTGGAACGGCACCTGAAAAGTCTTCCAGTGAGGGTGTGCAGGATTTGATGTCCAAGTTAATGAGTGGAGAAACACTGTCAACGGAACAGTTGATGGAACTCCAGCGTTTCGAGTGAGAGTGATCATATGATCATCAGGGACGACATCGCTTCGATAATCGAGGATTACAACCGTTTGAAGTTGCGAATTGGAATGACGGCCAGCCATTCTGCTTTGGACATCTGCGATGGTGCAATCGAGGAAGGATTCCCTACTGTTGCCTATTGCCAGAAGGGGCGAGAGAAGACCTATTCGGAGTACTTCAAATCACAGAGGACCGTTTCGGGAAGAGTTCGTCGAGGAATGGTAGACAAAGCGGTGGTTCTCGATAGATTCGATGATATTCTAGACNCAGATTTCCAGCAGGGTATGAGAGACCGTAACGTTGTCTATGTGCCAAACCGTTCTTTCACTTCTTATTGTGGAATAGATTCCATTGAGAATGATTTTCGCGTTCCAATGTTTGGTAGCAGAAACATGTTGAGGATGGAGGAGAGAACAGAGGAACAGGATTACTATTGGATTCTCGACAAGGCAGGACTGCCATATCCAGAAGCCATTTCTGATCCGCAGGATATTGATTGTCTAGCGATAGTCAAATTGCACCATGCAGAAAAGAAGTTGGAACGCGGCTTCTTCACCTGTGCTTCATATGAGGAATATCAGGAGAAATCCCAGAACCTTCTGCGCCAAGGCGTAATCGATGAGGCAAGTCTTGCATCGGCTCGAATCGAGCGCTATGTTTTGGGCCCAGTATTCAATCTCAACTTCTTCTATAGTCCTCTTGAAGATGAAATGCCTCGCCTAGAATTGCTTGGAGTTGATTGGAGATTCGAATCTTCACTGGATGGGCACGTCCGCCTACCTGCCCCTCAGCAGATGACCATGCCTGCTCATCAACAGATTCCTGAAATGACTGTAGTTGGGCACAATAATGCAACAATCAGGGAATCCTTGCTGGAATCTGCCTTTGAGTTGGGAGAGAAGTTCATCACAGCCTCCAAGGAGCATTATGNCCCTGGGATTATTGGTCCATTCTGTCTTCAGACCTGCATTGACAAGGACATGAATTACTCGATTTACGACGTGGCACCTCGTTTGGGCGGAGGTACAAATGTCCATGTTAGCGTNGGACATCCGTATGGTAACGCAACTTGGAGAAAACCGATGAGCAGTGGTCGAAGGATTGCTCTTGAGTTGCGCCGCGCAGCTGAGCAAGATAGGTTGCTCGAAGTCTTGACTTGAGGTTTNNAGATGCAGTTTCCCGTGTATATCATGGGAATCCATCCTCATGCATTTTTTGAGGNAATAGGTTGGATTGCTNCCGGATTCATGATGATGTTTGTTCGCCGAATAATTGGCAATACCCTNAGTTNTGAAAANAGAGTGCAACTAGCAGGAATTGTTTTACTCCCTACGCAAGAGCGAGTCTCAAGATTGCCGGTATTGAATGACTGAGGTGAAAATATGCCAGAAGAAAATGAAAAGGAAGCACCGACCTCGATCGACTTNGGAGAAGTCGAAGCAAATGCTGCCCCAAAGGCTGTAGATTTAGGCGTTGATGCAACTCAAGGAACTACCTTTTCTGGTACCATAACTACTGATGCAGGTGTGGTTTTGGTGGACCCCAGCCTCATGCCNCCCGAAAAAGAGGAGATGAACAAGAAACAATTCCTCTTTGGTTTGTTATTNCCAATTGTTCTGGGAATCATAGTTGCTTCAGTTTCTGCTATATTTGAGGAATTTGATGAAGGTGAGCGGTTTGAAATCGCTGCACAGGAAGATGGTACATTCAATTTCACACTCGGTGATTATGGGTTAGATTGTGAATCTGATTATGGGNGGTTCGATATCGAATGGCAAACTGAGGAAGGAAATGAACGCTATCATTATGCAAATTCTGGATGTGGCGAAGAGTTATCCTTAGATCTTGAGGATGAGGTTGGTAACTGGTATTCCAATGGCTCAATATTTGTNGACCTACCATTTGCNCCACTTGAGAATACGTCTGTAGTAATAGAGTGGTATGATCAGAATTCTAACCGTGAAAGAACCAAGGTTCTTGACCCTCCTGGGGATGGAAGTAATACCAAGTTCAATGGTAATGAGCCAGTTCCAAGTCATTGCTACGACATTAATCGAGGTGATTACTATCATCTGAATGAGGATGGAGAGGAATCTAGGTCTCNGATTTTCGGCGNTGAAGCATCGAATGGATGTCTCCTCTATACAAATTATGATTATATTCTAGTGAGGAATGTAAACAGTGTGGACCCGATTTCTTTCAGTTTCCCAGAGAATTATTCCAAGGTTGATTCGATAAAAATTGACATCTGGAAGGATGATGGAGATAGTGAGCAGTTACTCGCTCTTGCTTTGTCGAGTTTCTGTTGTCTCGCTGCTTTTGGAGTACCAATTGGTGCATACATGGCGGGGCACAAGTGGTTTGCTTACGGTGCTGGCGTGGGGCTGGTTGCAGTTCCCGTGATTTTCTTCATCGGTTTTATTGCAATGATTGCCATGTACACAGGCGGCATTTAGTGAGATTTCATCGGCCNGCTTAATGAAAAAGGACTGAGTTTGATGCCCTTCGCAAACCTAAGTATTCGCCTNTCTNCTTCTGGACTAGAAGACGTTGAGGTACTTGCGGATGCTTTGGCATGGCTTATCGGTGATACNAAAGCCATCGAGATAGAGAGAAGTAAATCGTGGCATGGTTCACCTGTACATCTTGTGACGGCCTATCTTCATCGTAAGGCTACGATAAAAACTGCGTTGGCTAACCTTGGACCAAACTTGCTTAGAACTTTGAAGATGCAATTGGCGCAGAGGNTGGATGAGAGAAATGCTCTGCATTTTCGACTCGATAAGTCTGCTCTGGTANGTGCTGAAGTAGTTCTAGCTGATTCCCCCGGCCCTGAAACTGTAAAGTTGCGATTGAAGTTCCGCACCTTCCCTGGACAAGACGCACTAACGGTTTGTGCAGAGTCACTAGATGCCCTGATTGCGGTCGCTGCCATNCCAAATCTTGAGGCGCGAGAGTAGGTTTTTGGCAAGCCTTCATATTGNTATTGTTTTTCGTAAGGNCGGGAACAANATGGCTCATGTAGTAGTATCTGGTTGTGTCGANCACAAGTATCAGGAATGCGTAGCAGTATGCCCAGTCGAGGCTTTCAGGGAGGCAGAAACCTATCTGGTNATNGACCCTGANGAGTGCATAGACTGTGGAGCNTGTGTCCCAGAATGCCCNGTTGAGGCAATTTATGCAGACAGCGATGTNCCANATGAAGAGGAAGANTGGATTGAGCGCAATGCNGCAGAGTCCCCAGATCTTGAGGTTGCAACTGGTGATACACCAGTCCTTGCGGATGACTGAAACTTTGGTGGTAGATTTCAATGGGAGTTGAGACCGACCTTCAGGTGATGCGTAAGGGAACAGAGTTGATCAAGCGCGGTTTTGCTCGTATGCAGCAGGGCGGCGTCATCATGGACGTGGTAACCCCTGAACAAGCGCAATTGGCAGAAGATGCCGGTGCGACTGCTGTTATGGCTCTTGAAAGAGTNCCTGCNGATATCCGTAAGNCAGGTGGTGTNGCCAGAATGAGCCATCCTGATTTGATTAAAGGCATNATNGAGACTACNTCGATACCAGTTATGGCCAAGGCTAGAATCGGACACGATGCTGAAGCCGCGGTGTTGCAGGAACTTGGCGTTGACATGGTTGATGAATCTGAAGTATTGACTCCAGCCGATCCTTTCTTCCACATTGCAAAGAATGATTTCACAATCCCCTTCGTCTGTGGAGCNACCAATNTAGGCGAAGCGGTAAGGCGTATCCATGAGGGTGCTGCTATGATTCGAACCAAGGGTGAGGCTGGTACTGGAAATGTGGTAGCAGCGGTAACTCACGCTCGTTTGATAAAGCAAGAAATCGCTCAGATACAGACCTTGAGTGCTGAAGACCTCAGAGTAGCGACAGACGTAATCGTTGACAGATACCATGAGTTGGCATCTATGTCAGCCATTCCCGGCCATGTTGGCAGTACACCTTTTGGACCTCTTGATGAATCCTTCAATCAGGACGTTCACGATATTCTAACTCAGGTCTCGCAGATGGGAAGATTACCAGTAATCACCTTTTCAGCTGGAGGGATCGCAACGCCAGCCGATGCAGCATTGATGATGCAACATGGGATGGATGGAATATTCGTTGGTTCTGGAATCTTCAAGTCAAACGACCCCAAGACCACTGCCGATGCAATAGTCATGGCAACTCATCATTTTGATGACCCTGCCGTGGTTGCTGAAGCATCTGCAATGATGAGCGAGGCTATGCCCGGTCTTGAACTCGAAGAACTCGATACTCGTCTTGAAGAGCGAGGGTGGTAGAAACAAGGTCTTGAGTGGTGATAGACCACTTCAAATAGTGGACCTCGGTCGGTTGGACGCTCGTAGGGTAGCCCCTGCAACGGAACCGAGGGAGAATCATGGCCAGTAGAACCGGCGCGAAAGCACGCGCAGCAGCAAGAAAGCAGAAGGACAAATGGAAGGCCAAGAGATGGTTCACTATCCGTGCACCGAGATTCCCATGGAATTTCAAGCGCATCGGTGAAACCCTCGGGGAAGAGGAACAACACGTCATTGGACGTACTTACGAACTAACTCAGCAGGAGTTCGACGGAGATTTCAGCAAGATGCACGTCAAGTTGCGTTTCCGCGTGACCGAGTGTGTTGGACAGGACGCATTGACTCAGTTCATTGGTCACACCCACCAATCAGATCACGTACGAAGACAGATTCGTCGTTATCGCGGTAAAGTGGATGGAGTTGTCGACGTAGTAACCGAAGATGGGTATCTCGTCCGACTCAAGCCTTTGTTGATTACAGATCGTAGAATTAAGTCGAGCGTCAAGAGCGCCATGCGTCGGAAGGCACAGGATGTAATTTTGACAAGTGCTTCTCGCAAGACATATGCGAATCTACAGAAGGCATTGTTGGGAAGCGAGTTAGAAGAAGAGGTACGCAACGCTGTCAAGACTGTCTACCCAGTTCGCAGTGCAGTCATTCGCAGGAGTCAACTTCTACAATCAGGAGTAGTTTCTGAGAGTGGACCTACTCTAGATGAGATTCACGCTGAGGAGCAGCGTCAAGCAGCTGAAGTAGCCGCTCGCAAGGCAGCAGCACTGGCTGCTGCAGGAGAAGATGGTGGCGATGAGGTTGCTGAAGAGGCAGGAGTTCTAGCCGCTGCTGAAGCATTGGAAGCAGTTGCTGAGAAGGTTGTTGAAACTGTTGAAGAGAGCGAAAAAGATGGCGAAGAATCGGAAACAACCGAAGCCGCTGAAGAAGAGACTGAGCCAGAGGCATCTGGTGATGATTTCTCCACTCTACCGGGAGTTGGTCCAGCAACTGCCAAGAAATTGCAGGATGCTGGTCTTGGTACATTTGCTGCCTTGTTGGAAGCAGGTGTTGANGNTATTTCCGAAGTTAAGGGCGTATCTGCAGCATTGGCTGGTAAGATCATCGACCATCTGAGTTGAAGGACCGCTTTGTCTACCACCTTGNCATGAGTGAAGAGTCNAGACCACGAGATGTTGCATCTTGGCTTGCTGATNGTGCAGGCGAGAGAGTGATGGCAGTCGANGAGACAGGAGTTGCCGAAGTTCTCTGTGATGGTCGCTTTGATACGATGATGGCAAGGGTTGCNCGCTTCCACGACAAGCACGCCTTCGCTGAGAATAACGGGCATGATATGGGATATCGCTTGGCATTGACAATTGAGGAATTAGGGGANTTGGCAGCAGCAGTTACCAAGGGCAAGCCAAAAGAGGATCTCGAAGAAGAATTAGCAGATGTCCTGATTCTGATTCTAGGTCATGCTCTAGCAATGGAAGTCGATTTAGAGAAAGCGTTCCACACTAAATTGGATAGAGTAATGCAACGTCCTTCCATAACCGGAAGACTTGGAATCAGGGTGACCGAGTATTCTGAGAATTGATATGGTCAGAAGTCGTATCTACTACGAGGTCCGCTAGAATCGTTGGAAACTTGCTCAGGTGCAGTTTCTTGCGAAGCAGTATTTTCTGTTTCTAACTCACTTTCTTGTTTGCCTGAAGATTCTGGCTTCTTTCCTTTATCTCTAATCACCTTGTAAGCCTCGAATTCAAGATCCGAAATTTCACCATCACCATCAAAGTCGAGGCGCTGCCAAACAGAGTCGGCATCAACAGCATCTCCCAATTCCTGCTTTAGTTTCTTGATTTTGCGTGAAGATAATTTCATCTGAATAAGTACCATCAATACAATGATTCCAACAACTCCCATTAGGATTGCAGGATCTATGCCATTTTCCTTTAGGAATTCAGTCCAGGATTTCGTTTCAGAACTTGTAGTATTGCCTTCTTCCTTATCTTCTTCTTCTTCTGAATTGCTATCTCCTTGTCCAGTCTGATTGTTGTTGGTCTCTTCAAGTACACTCTTCTCTGGATCTGCGGGGTATGCATCGGCATTGTTTCCTACACCATCGCCATCGGAATCAACCCACTCGCTTGAGTCGTCTGGGAATACGTCAACCGCATCATCAATTCCATCACCATCGGAATCAACCAATGGGTCACAATGGTCCGGAATATCATCTTCATCTGCATCCGTCGAATCATTTCCACCAGGACATATGTCGTTATTGTCACCTATACCATCTTCGTCTGAATCAGAGCTCTCGTTAGCATCATTGGGGAATTCATCCGCATTATCTCCGACTCCATCCTTGTCCGAGTCGATGCTTTCATTGGCATCATTGGGGAATTCATCCGCATTATCTCCAACCATATCACCATCGCTGTCGGCTGATTCATTACCATCGTTGGGGAAGGCATCTGCATTGTCACCTACTCCATCTTCGTCGGTGTCATTCCATTCGTTTGGGTCATTAGGGAACGCATCTTCATTGTCCGAAACATTGTCTCCATCTACGTCGGTATCAGCGTTATCCCCTACTCCATCACCATCCAAATCTGAACTTTCATTGGCATCATTGGGGAATTCATCCGAATTATCTCCGACTCCATCTCCATCTGAGTCTGTAGTTTCGTTGGCATCATCATCGAAGGCATCTTCGTTGTCACCAACCCCGTCTCCATCTAAATCTGAACTTTCATTGGCATTATTTGGGAAGGCATCGCCATTGTCGCCCACTCCGTCTCCGTCAGAATCTGTGGTCTCGTTGGTATCATCTGGGAATTGATCGGTATTGTCTCCGATGCCATCTCCGTCGCTATCAGTATCTTCAGTTGGATCGAAGTCGAAGTCATCATCTTCATTGGCAACTCCATCACCATCTACGTCTGAATCCTCTGCATCTTGACAACCATCTGAATCGAAGTCATCACCAATTCCTGTCATGCCCTTAGGACAATCATCATCCCCATCGTCGAAACCATCATTGTCATCATCATCATCTTCTGAATCCTTGCAACCATCGCCGTCGAAGTCTGCCCCAGCACCGATGATTCCGAATTGGCAATCATCTACCAGATCGATTACACCATCATTGTCATCATCATTATCTGCGTTGTCGCCAGTTCCGTCGCCATCATAATCAGCAGTCTCTGATGGGTTTGAAGGAAAGTTATCTTCTGAATCTGGAATACCGTCTCCGTCGGTATCAAATGTTGGATAGTAATTATCGGTATAATACATGATACTCATAGCAGTTTGATCGTAGAATGCAATGTGTGCACTATCGTTTTGATCAAGTTGCAGATTTAGATAACGGCCCCACTTCGTAGAGGAGTAGTAGAAATCTGAATCAAAAAGTCCCGTATCTCTTTGTACCATCTCTCCTGAAGTCGCATTGTAACAGGTTAAGTAGACATCACGATAGATGTTGTTTGCATCCACCATGGTATTGTGATGAGCGATGCATGGGTTTTCTTCATTATCGAATTCCAATTGTGTATAGACAGCAGTTTCACCGCTAGCAACAGCGGAGAGATTCCAACCATCCCATGAGCTTCCATTTTTGATAAGATATCCTAATTGTGAATAGGAATTGTAATCGAAAGAGATGTGTGGCGTGCCAAATTGATCAACTTCGATGTCACACCATTTTCCTCTTGCTTGCGCTATGTAATCTAAATCATCACTGATAACATCTGTTTCTTTGACCCAAGATGAACCGCTATATGTTGCATAACCCATTCGATCTGTTCCTTCATCAAAAAAGCAGATGTGAGGAACGTCGGCACTGCTCAAGGCAAGTTGCAAACTTTTCTTATCACCACCAGAGCTAGTTCCTATGTTCTCAGTATGCCAAGTTGATCCGTCATACATCGCATATCTCAAATGGTTTCCACCTAATCTTGAATAGACGATTTGTGGATTGTCAGTAGAATCTATCTTGATTGAAGAATAGAATCCTAACCTATCTATTCCATCATCAACGGTTTGGTTTTGCCAACCGGAATCATTTCTGAATGCATATCTTATCTCATCTATGTTATCTCCTGCGAAGTATGAAACATGTGGTATATCTTGACTATCTATGTCAATAGAGAGCCAACTTCCCGCGTAGTCCCCTAGAGAACCATCAATCGTTTCAATGATCCAGACATTGGAGCCTGAACTTTCTGTTGCTGAAACATTTAGAGTTGCATATGATACCTTGTAGTTTCCATCGCTATGATTTTGATATACTATATGTGGTACTTCTTGGCTATCGAGAACCATTCCTATGCCGCCCCAATCTTTGTTGAAGGTAATCGCCTCAGTGATTTGGTCAACATTAGCCCCCGAATGAGAGAGATAGCGCAAATTTTTGTCAGAGAGATCATAATATGAGAAATGCGCTCTCTCTCTTGAATCAATATCTATCGAAATATATTCTCCTTCTTCCTCGATTGCAGAAAGGGTCCAAGATTGGTTTAGGTGTCCATATTTGATTCTACCACTATTGTCTCGGTCAAGATATGCTACATGCGGCAAGTCGTTTGAATCTAGAGCAATGGTGCAAAATTCTCCAACTCTGCCATCAGAATCAACAGTATCGGTTGTCCAATTACCTCCGTCGAATGTAGTATACATCAAGTTCTGAAACTGCATATTGTAATGGACGAATTGAGGTAAATCATTCGAATCCAATGCAATGCTTGCATGTAGCCCAACATTGTTGGTTGCATATGCAGTGAATCTATACCATGAGGTTCCATCATTGTACATGTACATCAAATCGCCTCCAGTTTCATTGTAATATGCGATATGTGGCCAATTTCCAGAATCTAAGGCTATGGAGGTATGTTTCCCTACGTTATCCATTCCTCCCCAATCTCCGTCCAAGGTCATGTTGATCCATGCACTACCATTGTAGTAGGCGTATTTCAGATT
>PBHQ01000015.1 GCA_002719475.1 Methanobacteriota archaeon
ATAAGGGGCCATCTCAATAACGTTACATATCAAAATCGAACTCTCAATATTTCTAATTAAAGTAAATTTCAACGATTGCAAACTATTGCATTATTGATGCTCCCATTGAGGATACTTCTTCATGCACTCAGCAAACTCGTCTGATTCTAGGTTTCCAGCCAACCAAGAATGAAGATTCTTCCAATCCTGCACGTCGAACCAAGTCCTATCATGATTAGCGAATTGCCTTACAAAAGGAAACAAGGAATCGCTCAAAGCGGTTGAAATATTGCTGTCTAATTTTTCATCGAGGTCGCGCAAATATCTGCAAGCCTCTTGTCTATGCTCAGTTGAATCAACATCTTCGTAGCGATTAGGATATTTGTACCGATCAAGATGGAACTTGAACTCCCCATCATTCCTCTCAACCCAATTCTCCTCTTCTTCATCTAAATCCCAATCCAGAACATGTTGCATAATCTCAAGACTCTCTTCGATAACGGTTCCATCTGGCAGTAGCATAACTGGAACTGTACCTTTTGGCGAGATTTTCATCATATGTTCAGGTCTGTCTCGTAACAAAACTTCACGATGTTCATGCTCAAATCCAGTCCTTACAATCGCCATTCTTGCACGCATTGCATATGGGCATCTTCGGAAACTGTACAGAATCGGAAGGTCGGTCACCATTCCAACTCCACATTGAGTGAATCTGTCGACTTGATTACCCTGTCAGGTTTGGGTTCAGGCTCAGGTTCCTTCCAAGCATCATCCCAGGCTTCGTAATCCGCCTTGGGCTGTACCTTCTCAGCCTCTGGTTCTGGTTCCGGTTCTGCGACTTCTTCCACAACCTCTTCTTCAGGCTCCTCAGATTTGGGCATCGTTGCACCTACGACGAAACTGCTTCTGGTTTCAACAACCTGTTGGTGAGTGACTCTTTCCTTCTCGGTAATGGTTTCATAGACAGCAGCTTCCTCTTCCTCCGTACCAAAGAATTCGCCAGGAGTTACCTTAGGGGCATCCTCATCGAACATCGGTTCCAGTTTACTATCAACCTCAAGAGCAGAAAGAGAAGGGTGTTGGACTTCTTCTGCTTTGATCTCTGGTTGTGGCTCCTCTTCCTCTTCTGTTGCTGGAGCAATAGCCATCAATGCGTCCATCGGTACCACGTTTGGACTAGGAGTATTCTCTGGAGGAGCAGGTGGACCTTCAGGCGCTGCTGGTGGGCCAGCAGGTGGGGCCGTTGGTGGGGCCGTTGGTGGAGCCTCAGGTGGAGCTGATGGTGGCCCTGCGGGTGGTCCCGCTGGCGGTCCCTCTGGAGGAGACATTGGAGGCCCGGCAGGTGGTGCCGTTGGTGGCCCTGCAGGCGGAGAGAGAGGAGGGGCTGCGGGTGGTCCCGCTGGTGGTGGAGACATAGGAGGTGCTGCAGGAGGGGCCGCTGGTGGTCCCTCAGGCAATGATGCGGGTGGTTGCGCAGGCGGTCCTGCTGGCGGACCTTCGGGAGAGGATAGTGGAGGGCCGGCTGGCGGTGCAGCGGGGGGTCCCGCTGGTGGCCCCGCTGGTGGCCCCTCAGGCAATGCTGCAGGTGGACCTTCGGGTTGGGACATTGGAGGTCCGGCAGGTGGTCCCGCGGGTGGTCCTCCCGGTAATGCTGCAGGTGGGCCCGCTGGTGGCCCAGCAGGCGGCCCGGCAGGTGGAGGAGCGTTCATTTCTCCGAATGCATCGGCAAGCCTGTTGCCTATTGCTTGCGCAATCGGGTCATCATCTTCCATGCGAACGCCGTTCGGCCATCAAGGGTTCACTCTTCAATCAATTGGCAAGAGGGGTACTCAGAAAGAGTCATTCATGGAGGCGCTACAAGCAGGTTTGATGCTGGTTGGGGTGCTGGTCAATCCTGACGCTGGCCTAGGTGGCCGGCTTGGCTTCAAGGGTAGCGATGGTCGTGCCAAAGAGGCGCGTGAAGCGGGAGCGAAAGACCGTGCTGGACCGCGCATGAATATCACGATTCAGAGATTGCAAGAATTGTCGAAATTGCGAAGTCTGGAACTCGACTTTCTTGTTGCTCATGGACGAATGGGGGCTGATTGGATGCCCGAAGGAAGTGATTTCCGAAGCATCGGAAATTATTCTGGAGAGACCGGGCCTGAAGATACCAGCACAGTTGTTGGAGAGTTCCTAGAAAGAGAAGTTGATCTGATTCTCTATGCTGGTGGCGATGGTACCACCCGAGATATCGTTTCATCCCTTGGAGAATCCCGTACCCCCATAGTTGGTGTTCCAGGTGGAGTGAAGATGCACAGCGGCTGCTTCGCGGCAACACCACGCGCCGCAGCCGAAGTTGTCAACGCATACCACTTGGGGGAATTATTGCTAGCAAATACCGAGGTCATGGACCTCGACGAAGAAGTGTACAGGCAGGGTGAATGGAGAGTCAGAATGTACGGTGAAGCGATGACTCCAGCAAGTCCACGTTGGATGCAAGGAGCGAAAGAACAGGTTGAGTCTGCTTCTGAGGAAGAAGTTCTAGAGGGATTGGCCGAACACATTGAAGATTTGAGAAAAGAGGATGAAGACCTATTGATGATCTGGGGTTCTGGGGGTACTTTACGGACCCTTGCAGAAATGAATGGCTTGCAAGCAACCTTGTTGGGGATAGACATCTCAATTGGAGAGGAATTACACAATGATCTGAACGAGACTCAGATACTAGAAGTCCTAGAACAACATAACGGAACAAGGCTACTATTGCTCAGTCCAATGGGTGGACAGGGGTTCCTCATTGGGAGAGGGAATCTACAGATTTCACCTGAAGTCATACGCCAAGTTGGATTAGATAATATTCTGGGAATAATTACGCCATCGAAGTTACTGACCGTTAATTCGTTGCGAATCGATACTGGAGATGAAGAATTAGATGCTGAATTCCTGCAGCGTAAATATCTGAAGATGCTACAAGGGTTCAGGACCACTCGTATAATGCGGGTAGCAGAAGATTAACTCTGACAGATTCAATGATACTGAGAGTAAAATATCATGAAATTATGCAAACGGTTGGTGATTACCTGAAATCTACAACGAGACAATATATTTGTTGGAGTTCTGGTTATTCATCTCTGCTTTTGGAATAATGTTCGCAGTATTATCTTGGATGCAAGAATCCGAACTGCTACCCGATACGGAAACTATGGGTCCGTGGAAGGGAGTCTTGGCGGTAGGAACCGGAGCGATTCTCTATTGGACAGTAGCGCGCAACATGACCGGTGGGCCGGGAGTAAAATCCGAAGAGAACAACTGAATTGAACTGATTACTGTCCGCTTGCGGCCTTCAACAATCCGAGGAATGGCGGGCTGGGTCTTCCAGGGCGAGACTTGAATTCGGGGTGATATTGTGTGGCTACGAAATATGGGTGATTGGCCAACTCAAATATCTCACATCTCTGGCCGCTGTCATCCTTTCCAACGAACTTCAGACCCTTCGCTTCGATATCTTCAATCAGTGCAGGATTGACTTCGTATCGATGGCGATGTCTTTCGTCGACATGTCCTGCACCATTGTAGAGTCTACGAGTTGCGCAATCTTCGACTTGGAAGAGAGTTGGTCGGCTGCCCAATCGCATAGTTCCACCTAGATGGGTCTTGGAAATCTCAGGCATGAAAACAACAACTGGGTGGGGTGTCGCTTCATCGAACTCGGTTGAATTGGCGTCTTGCCAACCCAGGACACTGCGGCAGAATTCGATGACTGCAACTTGTAATCCAAGACAGACTCCAAGATATGGGATATTATTTTCTCGAGCATGTCCCGCTGCGAGTATCTTACCTTCGATTCCACGGTCACCAAAGCCACCTGGAACGAGGATTCCATCTGCCTTATTGAGAAGACTCCACGCTTCGTTATCCTTGTTGGGCGAATCTTCAAGATCAGATGCTTCAATCCAGTCGATTACTAGTTTACGACCTACCTCAAAAGAAGAATGCTGCAAGGCTTTGATTACACTCAGGTAGGAATCTGACAAGCCGGTATACTTGCCTACCATTGCGATGTGAACTTCCTCGGACAGGCCATCGACCCTGTCGGCCATCTGCGCCCACGAATCGAGCAAAGGGCGTTGTTCGGGCAATTCAAAACCTAATCTTGTAGCAAGCATCTGGCTGACTCCTTGTTCCTCCAACAACAATGGGACGCGGTAGATATTCGAAACATCGTGAGCCGAGAGAACCGCTTCCGAAGAAACATGACAGAACAAGGCCAATTTGTCGCGCACATCGTCTTCAAGTGGCCTTTCACTTCGACAGACCAGCATGTCTGGAGTTATTCCGAGGCTACGCAATTCCTTGACAGTATGCTGAGTGGGTTTGGTTTTCTGTTCTCCAACCACTCCGATAACTGGAACCAATGAAACGTGGACAAAGCAGACGTTTTCAGGACCAACTCGGAATTGGAATTGGCGTAATGCTTCGATGAATGGTGCAGATTCGATATCTCCTACTGTCCCCCCCAATTCTATGACGCAAATATCTGGCTTTGCCCCACTGTCGTCTGAAGGACGCGCTGCAACCTCCTCTATCCAATCTTGAACTGCATCGGTAATATGTGGAATGACTTGTACAGTTTTGCCGAGATAGTCTCCTCTCCTTTCTGCCTCGATGACTTTGGAATATACTTTACCGGTAGTCAAATTGTTGTCCCTTGTCAGGTTGACATCGAGGAAGCGCTCATAATTACCCAAATCCAGATCAACCTCTCCCCCATCATCGAGAACGAATACTTCTCCGTGTTCAAACGGAGACATCGTACCCGCGTCAGTATTCAGATAGGGGTCAATCTTGATTGCCGTAGGACGCAATCCCGCGCTCTTCAGAAGCACTCCTAGACTGGAAGCGGTCACCCCTTTTCCAAGGCCGCTGAGGACACCGCCAGAGACAATGACGTACTTCATATCACATCAACGGGATATGGAGCCGGCATATGCCGTACATCAAGATTCTCATCATTCGAAGTCGAGAACTACCTTACCGCAATCACCTGTATGCATCAAAGCGATGGCTTCCTTGTAATCGGTCCAAGGCATCCTATGAGTCAATACTGATTCGATATCGAGTTTGTTTTCAACCAATAGATCCTGCATAGAATCCCATGTTGACCACATCCTTCTACCGTTTATTCCTTTGACGTGCAAATAGCGGAAGACAATTTCATTGATTGGCACTTTGGGCTCGCTACCATAAACTCCCAAGATGTTGAGGTAACCTCCCATNCGCGTNCTCTTNATCGCATTGGANAAGGCTGCGGCTGCTCCGCTNAATTCACATGAATTNTCTACTCCCACGCCATCGGTTNCTTTGAGAATCTCCTCNACTACATCATCNNCTTTNCCCAATACTAAATCNGCTCCTAATTTTCTGGCGATATCCATACGATACGAGTTNTCCCAATCTGTNGCTATGANTTTGCTNGCNCCCATTCTCTTNGCCACATCTACNGCGAACAAGCCGATNGGNCCCAAACCATGAATCGCNACGGTTGAACCCTTNACNGGNCCTCCTGTCAAGGTGTGAATNGCATTTCCCAAGGGNTCCTGGATTGAGGCATATTCTGGTTTCAAACCCTCAGGGTTGNGTCTGNCTGANGANGCGGGNACTGTGAAGTATGGTGCGAAGGCNCCATTGGAATGAACACCGAATATCGAACCATTTTGGCAAACGTGNGCGTTTCCTTCGNNACANCGAGGACATTCCCAACAGGCTAAATGGCATTCNACTGNGATGAAATCTCCAACTTTGTGTGACTCTACACNTTCACCNAGAGCGGCAACATANCCGCAGGTCTCGTGTCCAGTAATGGTTCCAAGCGGTACTTCCTGTTGGCCCCATTCNTCCCANTTCCAGATATGCAAATCGGNTCCGCAAANGCTGGTTGACANGGTNTTGACCAATACTTCACCNGGCCCAGGGGCTGGAACTGGATGCTCNATNAGTTCGAATCCATCCACTTCTGGGCGGGACTTGGTCCAAGCCATCATGGTGTTTGGTAGTCCCGCCATACCCCCTGCNGTACTTGCCCTTTCTTCATCATTGCCACATGATAGATTTCGGTAGAGTTGCAAGAGTTCTTATATGGAGACTGTTCCCGCAACTATACAACCGATGGTTCAGTAGTGGTTCAAATGTCCAAAGCAGGTGATGATATGCCCGAAGATTGGGAAGATAAGATGCTGAACAAATTGACAGAGATGTTCAAGCANATGGGCATGGATGTCAATCTAGATACTCTCAAGAACATGATGGAACAATTCCAGAATAAGTTCGAAGAGATGGGATTTGACGCCGAAAAAATTGCAAAAGGCGGAGTCAATCTCAATTTCGATCTCTCTAACCTTAATGACATGCTCTCCAAAGGTGGTAATCTGAATGACATGCTGTCAAACTTGGGTTTTGACGTGAAGGTAGACGCTAAGCCCACTGAAATTCCCGTCCCCGAAGAGGATGATGATATCGAGCAGGTCAAGCAATTGCCCGCCGCCGATGTTTATCTCGATGGTTGGGAGATGGCGATTACCGTTGATTGCACCACTGAAGTGGAATTAGATGAGAACCTGATTGANCTAGAACTCATTGAGAAGGGNTCNTTGNTGGAAGTCATGCGTAGNACTCAGNTAGCGCCTGTTGCNCGCATCGAATTACCNCATCAATGCGANGAATTAGTTGATTGGTCGTTNAATAATGGNATCCTNGATGTCACTCTNAAATTGACTCCTCAAGGTTCTGCAATCGATGAGGAGAATTCGGATGACGAGTCTGGAGATGACTCGGATGAAGAGATGGAAATTCCTGATGTCAGTATCGATCTAAGCGACGATGANGACGAGGATGANGGTGGGATNCCGATTCTGTGAAAAAAAGAAAGGTGAAAGAAATGGCAAAAGTGATTGGAATAGATCTAGGAACAACGAACAGCTGCGTAGCGACTCTCGAAGGNGGTGAGGCCGTAGTCATCGCCAACGCGGAGGGNGCACGTACCACTCCCAGTGTGGTAGCATTCGCAAAGGATGGCAGTGAGAGAATGGTAGGAGTGGTGGCCAAGCGCCAAGCAGTNACTAANTCTGAACGTACTTTCATGTCNGTCAAGCGACANATGGGNACCGATTGGAAAGAAGGNGTGGACGATACTGAATACACNCCGCAAGANATCAGNGCCATGGTACTGCAGAAACTCAAGGCNGATGCNGAAGCATANCTTGGAGAAGAGGTAANACAAGCTGTAGTAACTTGCCCTGCTTACTTCACGGANGCACAGCGAAAGGCTACCAAGGATGCTGGCCGAATCGCTGGTTTGGAAGTATTGAGAATCATCAACGAACCAACNGCTGCTGCTTTGGCATACGGCGTNGACAAAGGAGATGATCANACAATTCTNGTATANGACCTNGGAGGAGGNACNTTTGACGTCTCAGTACTGGAAATTTACGAGGTCGATGGACAACCNCAGATTGAGGTAAAAGCGACCAATGGNAACAACAAGTTGGGTGGCGATGATTTCGATGAGATGATTATCGNCTATCTNGTTGANGAATTCAAGAAGAGCACAGGTATNGACTTGAGCAAGGATGNACAGGCTGCAAGCCGACTACGTGAGGCTGCTGAGAAGGCCAAGATNGAATTGAGCGGAACCATGCAGAGCCAAATCAATCTNCCATTCNTTACTATGAAAGATGGCAATCCAGAACATTTGGACATAGCTCTAACCAGAGCCAAATTCGATGAGTTAACCGCATCTCTAGTCAAGAANACCATGACTCCAACNAAGAANGCGATGAAGGATGCNGGCGTTTCCAAGGGAGANGTCGACAAGGTCCTCTTAGTCGGAGGTTCAACACGTATACCCGCAGTCCAAGAAGCAATTGAGAAAGAAGTCGGCAAGGCTCCTTTCAAGGGAATCAACCCTGATGAAGCGGTTGCAGTTGGTGCTGCTCTTCAAGCAGGTATCATTGTTGGAGATGAAGGTGTATCAGACATTCTTCTGCTAGATGTAACCCCTCTGACTCTAGGTATCGAGACCCTAGGCGGAGTGATGACCACCATGATTGAGAGGAATACTACAATTCCGAGCCGTAGGTCCGAGACCTTCTCCACCGCGGCAGATAATCAACCAGCGGTAGAGATTCACGTATTGCAAGGAGAGCGTGAGTTCTCCAAGGACAATATCACATTGGGACAATTNCACCTCGTTGGAATCCCTCCAGCACCACGTGGAATCCCACAGATTGAGGTCACCTTTGACATCGATGCCAATGGTATCGTCAACGTAAGCGCCAAGGACCAAGGCACTGGTAAGGAACAATCGATCAAGATTGAATCTGCCACCAGTTTGACCGAAGACGAGATTCAGGAGAAAATCGCCGAAGCTGAGGCTAATGCCGAAGAAGACAAGAGGCGAAAAGGAAAGATCGAATTACGTAATATGGCTGATCAAGTTGTATACCAGACTCGTAGAACTCTCGATGAAACCGGCGACAAACTAGAGGATGAGGATACCGCCCCAGTTAAGGAGAAACTCGAAGAATTGGAGAAATTGGTTCAGGATGAAGAAGGAAAGCCATTCGAACTCGAGGCTATCGATGAGGCTGCAATTCAAGGAAAGGTCAAGGAAGTCGAAGAGGCAATGCATGCGATTTCTTCCAAGTTGTACGAGGCGGCAGCAGCTGAAATGGCTGCTCAAGAAGCATCCGCCGGTGATTCTGATGATTCATCCGATGATGTGGTAGATGCTGACTTCGAAGTCGTCGATGAGGATTGAAATCTACAATCGATGGGTTTCAAGGGTGGTTGCGGTTTCGGACGGTCGTTGAGATGGCCGCGAACGACGATACCACCATTCTCGAAGAGACCGAGAGGACTACTGGTAGGGCTGCCTTGCGCAAGAATGTTCAGGCTGCAATCGCTTTGGCAAATACAGTTCGTTCTACATTAGGGCCGAAAGGTTTGGACAAATTATTGTTGGATGAAGAAGGTAGAGTACAAGTCACTAATGATGGAGTAACCGTTTTGGAGGCTGCACGAGTTGAACACCCTACAGCGCGTATGATGATTTCCAGCAGCAGTACACAAGATAGAGTAGCAAGAGATGGGACTACCAGTACCATACTTATCGCTGCGGAAATGTTGCAGAATGCTTGGGACTTGGTGGCGCAAGGCGTACACCCTGTTGTCATCGCAAATGGCTACCGTATGGCAGAAGTTGAAGCACAAAAGATTCTCGAATTGATCTCTAAGGAATCCACNGANGAAAGTGANATACTGGAGGCNACTCATACCTCATTGGCNGGTAAAGGNCACTCNGATATTCAACAGAGGATTTCAGAATTAGCCGTACAAGCAGCCGCTTCTTTAGCAACACAAGAAAACGGTAAGANTCGAGCGGATCCNACTTTGGTCAAGATTCTCGCCAACAAAGGTGGACAGGCAAACGAAACTCATCTAGTGAATGGAGTGGTAATTGCAAAGAAACCTGCCCATCCAGAAATGACCCAATCTAGAGATGCAGGGAAGATATTGCTGGTAGATGGAGGAATCGAACGCAGAAATACCGTTATTGATGCNAAAATCAAGATAACTGAAGCAGGCATGCTGGAAGCCTTCCGCAACAAAGAGAGCGAAATGCTGGCAAAACAGGTTGANGACATCATTGCTCTAGGAGTCGATATTCTAGTCTGCAAGGACGGCATCGATGACCAAGCAAGGTCTTTGTTAGAAGCGGCGGNAATCACTGCATACAGGAGAGTTCACCGAAACGACATGGAAGCATTGAGCAGAGCAGTTGGCAGCCATCCTGTGCATTCAACTTCAACCGCANNCAAAGATGACCTCGGTCATTTCAAGAGCAGCCGTCAAGAGATTTGGGGNGATGTNGGNCATTGGATTCTCGANGGAAGNCAAAAGCAAGGCTTGACATTNGTNACNCGNGGTAGTAGCGAAGAAATGNTGGANGAAGTCGAGCGATGTTTTGCNGACGCCATTGGGGTGGCTTGCCACATGCACGAAGANGCNCGNANTCTNGCNGGNGGGGGAGCNACTCAAATTGCCTTGGCACGACGCCTGCGAAGATTTGCAGAAACTATTCCTGGTAGAGAGCAATTGGCTATCGAAGCCTATGCTGAAGCGCTTGAAGTAATNCCTAGAGCATTGGCTGAAAATGCCGGACAGGATGCTCTTGGCAGATTNCTGGAATTNACCGCAGCACAAACTTCTGCGGATTCTGATTGGTTGGGNCTAGATCTTGAATCTGAGAGTATTNNCGATATGCANGAAGCAGGAATCAGAGAGCCAATTGCAGTCNCTCGGCAGGCNATCAAAGGTGCAACTGATTCTGCAGTCAGNGTTTTNCGAATAGATGANCTNCTTTGGGCCAAACAAGACCCACAGATACCNGAAGGNGTNATGGAACAACTCGAAGGAATGGGTNGCGCTTGATTCAAGAACGATAGCCNCTCTCGAAANAACATGACTTGTCCGATGTGTGGCGCTCAGAACAATCCTGGAATGNCGGCCTGTTACAATTGTGGTAGTGCTTTGGCCCAGACNTTTGCTCAACCTCAACAACAGTGGGCACCGCAACAACCTGCAATGCAAGCAGCCCCTGCNGCNCCTGCTCANCAACANTGGGCACCGCAACAACCTGCAATGCNNNCAGCCCCNGCGGCTCCTGCTCANCAACANTGGGCNCCACAACAACCTGCAATGCCCGCAGCACCAGCNGTAGGTNGCGNATATGGTGGCGGCACCGCCTCNTCTTGGGACCAAGGTTTCTCGTACAGTTCTCATGGACATGGNGGTGGAAGNAATGTNGTCAAAATCGCNACNATNTCTATTGTCAGTCTAATTCTAGTAGGNGGTGGAACATTGACCACACTTTGGGCNATGGGAGTNATTTGGTCTGATGCTGANATAGTAGGTGAATGGACAACTAACGATGGNGATGTCTTGGAATTCAAAGAAGACGGTACTNTCANCAGCGAAGAGGATATNCCTGCAGGTTATGAGNTTAAATGGGAGGTCGATGGAGATNNATTGACATGGNCTNTGAGTCAAGATNCAAATTCTCAAGNAANTCCAATGTTTGAATGTGACAATGGCGAAAGGATAGNTATGTCTTGGGTCAATGACGCTGAAAATGATTGTAGTAATGGGGAAGATGAAGNAGCTAGTCAAACATTCATCGATTCTCGNACAGTATATGTCGATGATNATGAAGATATGTTTGGTNATATGGATTTAATAATTTACAAAATGAAATTTGAAATTGTTGAAGATGTNATGTTCCTAAAAATGCTTAGCATNACANTTGATGGTGAAGATNTAACTGATGATTTCATGGAANATAATGTGGAATGTACTGCTTTTGTNCGTGGAGAATTAGATGATNAGAGCGAATGGGAAGATGCTATTGATTCCGTCAAAATACCCAGCATGTGTGATGAAGTANAAGGTTATGATGNAGGCGATAGNGGACCTNCACGATATTCGTTTGATCTATACGATGCCTACGNCTCAGTTTCCNNCNNCNNCNACGACNACTTGGTTCANATTACAATGTCANGNGGTGAAGATNTGTCTTGGTCAANAATTGAAATAAAAATTTCTGTTGANGGTAATACAATGTTTACTTGCGCAAACCCTGGTCAAAGTAGCAGCAGTTATTATTGTTCAGNCTATTCTGGAAATGANNNTNCAGNNACAANATNGGAGNGTNGGNGAANCANTATTNATCNAAGAAAGTGGCGGATTTGATCANTGTAGCAGTTCTTGCGAAATTGAAGTACGGATTACTNATCGAATGGATGGAGTAGTACTATTCTCGGGATATGCATACATCAGTTAATCACCTCTGCTTTAGCAAAATTAGCCCTATTCGCAAAGAGTGAGGNGCGGTGATACTCAGTTACCACAACCGCAACCNGAGNTTTGACAGGACGCTTCAGGCTGCTTTACATCGACCTTTTCAACAGACGTGGTTTTTGCCTTTTTCTTGAACCNCTTTGGAAGACGAATCTTGCGCTGGTTACGGGAAGTGTTTCGGTTCATGGACCGGCCAGAACCTTTTGCTTGAAATCTTATCGGAAGATGAATAATCACTTNTGCGTNAGAAGATGATGCAAAGCCCTGACGTGAATACCAGTTGCTCCGTGCGCTACCATCTTGTTTGTCTTGGCTCCCCAAGCGGTTCCAGCGATATCGAGATGAGCCCAAGGAATCTGCTTCTCATCATCACCTTCCCCTGTGGTTCCTACGAATTGCTTGAGATATGCGGCGGCGGTATTTGAGCCACCCCAGCGAGTCCCTCCNAGGTTGCGTAGGTCGGCGATTTTGCTGTCCTTCATCTCTTTCTCAAAGGCCGGTAGAAGAGGCATAGGCCAGATCAATTCTCCACAGGCATTACCAGAGTTCTTCAGACGTTCTGCCAAATCATCATCATTGCACCACATTCCTGTTGCCTCATGTCCAAGAGCAATCACTACNGCCCCAGTCAATGTTGCTAAATCNATAATGAATTCAGGATTGTATTGCGAGGCTTTGTGCAACCCGTCTGAAAGTACCAATCTTCCTTCAGCATCGGTGTTCAGAACTTCTACGGTCTTACCTGACATTGTGGTAATTACATCTCCAGGGCGCTGGGCATTGCTCGCTGGCATATTCTCAGCCATGCATGAAATTCCTACAACTCGGCCTGCGTGCCCACTAGCCCATAGCGCCTGCATCAATCCAAAGACAGTAGCAGAACCGTGCATGTCGTACTTCATCTCATCCATACTAGCGCTCGGTTTTATCGAAATTCCACCGGTATCGAATGTAATTCCCTTACCGACGATTACTGGAGGTCGTTCTCCAGCGCCTGAGTTCAGTTCAAAGATGACCATGCAAGGTTTGCGATCGCTACCCATACCAACTGCACAAAGTCCGCCCATTCCCAGTTTCAATGCCTCTTCGTATNCGATGACAGTGACNGTTGCGTTGTCCTTACCCTCGGCCCACTTGATTGCTTTCTCAGCATAGGCCATTGGGTAGAGATCGTTTGGAGGAGCATTGCCCAAATCTCTGGCTAGGTGCACTCCTGTCGCTACCTGTGCAGAAAGGCCCGCTGCTGCAGCAACGCCAGCTACATCATCGACCTGAACATGCAGTGAAAGTTCTCCATCATCATCGTCATCATCATCCTTTGATTTGTATTGGTCGTAATCATAGTCACGCANAATCGCTCCCTCGATATACGCCGCTGCATGTTCACTGGACAAAACTGCCAATCGTGCAGTGAATTCCTTGCCGTGCTGCTTGCCTCGACCCGAAACTAGGCTAGCACCAGCATTTCTGATAGCATCAGTATCCAAGTCCTTCTCCTTGCCAAGACCAACAAGAATCGCCTTGCCAGCAGTACTGTGAATAGTCAGGCTCGAGCCNNCCTTGCCCTTGAAATCTCCATTCTCTATGACATGTGAGATGGTTTCTACAAGTCCATCTGCAACTTCTGTTAAGTTCAATGAAGAAACTTCACAGGCATTCTCCATTACTGGTACTACCAAGGTACCAGATACGCTTCCAATTCCATCTACATCGACATTCATTGTTCTGACCAAACGGTGCGAGTATGCAGCACTTTGTCAAGCCTACGGCATNCAACTCAGCGACGCGATGCCCACCATGCCGCAGCAAGTAGGGAAATCAAGAATGCACTAGGGTCGAAAATACCCCAACCCCCTAACCAATTTTCTTCTTCTGAATTGGTAAAGGATACATNGAGTCCCTCAACTGCTTCAACCACGGCCATTGAGGAATCGATTACTCTTTTTTGATACACAAGAACGAATGTTCCCTTCTCGGATACTCCATCTGGAAGGTTGAACGTTACTTTGGTCGAATTGGTCGCATTTACACCAAAGAAGTCACCNATCAGGATGGCCTCTTCAGAAGACAGGGTGAATGTTCGNTTGAATTCATCAATCAATTCGTTAGCAACGCTCAGATTGGAGGCATCGACTCCTTCAGGAACCCACCAAATTGTAGCGTTGGATGTACTTGCTCGCGCCTCGTTAACCACAGTCGCGGTTAATCGGTCCTCTTCGATACTCAATTCTTGCACATGTAAGCGAGCTCTCCAATGCCAGACATTAGAAATCAGATACCTCATTACATCCATTTCTTCTTCNAGTCGTTNATTAATTGCTTCAAATGATCCNGGGANAAATTGTTCATCGTCAGTTTCGAAGGTAAAGGTTGGGAAACCCATTACTCCNTAGCCGTAATCTCGACTTGTTCCACAATTAGGATATAACCCCTGATTTGCATTTTGAATTGGAATCTCGGAGATGTTATTGTGGACATCCTCTCNGATTCCATGAAACAATTCCCAATCTGNTGGCTGTTCTGGCCACTTACCCCATGGGTAGAGCATTATCCAAACACCTGTGTGCATTGTTACATAGAGGTCGGCATCAGCAACTTCAGCATTCATATAAGCAGAATTTGCGGCAGTTTCTGATTCACTGAAAGCGCTGCTACCTGGCTGAGTTGTAGGGCAAGTATTCCAGTAATGGTCATAATTTCTATTCAAGTCAACTTGATTTATATTCCACCTAGTATCGATGTCATTACCATCAGGATTCAACATAATCAATACGTGTACTTCCGTAGTTTGTAGAACTTCAATGGCTTCTTCATTTCCTTCATTCCAACCTTCAATATACCATTTTGCAGATAACCAGGCTAGCGCAGTTCCGAGGTATTCGTTACCGTGGTGCCCACCATCGATGTAGACGATTTCTTTAGGACTGCCATCTTCCTTAGTTTCCATTGACCAATCTGATAGCCTGACTACCCACAGTGTCCTTCCCAGTTCCGAGTTGCCGACACCTCCTAAATCCCCTATTTCGGGATAATCATCTGCCCAGCCGTTTACTTCTAGAGTTAGTGCAGCCCAAGTCATGTGTAGATGGTTGTCTACAGGTTCCCCGGGCCATTCATTTTCATCATCGGAAATATCCGATTGTTGCGCCTTGGCCATCGGATTAAGGATTGAGAGCAGCAACAACCCGAGCAGTATCTGAACTCTCATCGGCTATCTGCGGCCAATCACTATTCATCAAACAATCGCCGTATTGCCATGCACTGTATTCTGGCTCTGAATTGCAGGGTGCCGTTGAAATAGACGGTTCTCTGGCAACGTACGATGACGGTACCTTTCTCCCGCGGCCAACACATCATGTTGGACTACGTCAACTTCCATCCAATAGTTGCAGACGTAGGTAGCTGGATGCTACAATCTATGTTAGCAGCATGCGAAGATGTAGGCGTACGTATCGTACATTCACACGTTGAGAAATTCGATGGTACTGAAAGCCCTGAAGGGTTTGCATCTGTTGTTTTGATTGACGAAAGCCATGTCTCTGCTCATTGCTATTCACAGGAAGGTCTGTTGGCCTTAGATGCCTTCACTTGTGGAGACCACAATCCTTCGGAAATCATTGCGCATATCGATGCTGCCATACGCGCAATTTGTCCTGAAGTTGAGCAGATAAGCCACCATGAAATAGACCGTTTCTTGCATAGGAAGTGAATAGATGAGGAGATTCATCGATGAGAATTTCAAACACTTCAATGCTGGTGAGTTACAACGTTGTGCTGAATCGCTGTCCGAATTCATTTCCAACGGTGGTAGGCTGATGCTGACCATGGCTGGAGCCTTGTCTACAGCGGGTATCGGTCGCACCCTCGCTCCTGCAATTCGCTTAGGGCTAGTTCACGCGATATGCTGTACTGGAGCCAACCTTGAGGAAGACCTCTTTCGTGCATTGCAAAAATCAAATTCTCCCAGATATGATTGGCGAAATTTGAGCGCTGAGGATGAAGGGAATATCGAAAATCGAGTTACTGATACTAGCATTCCAGAGCAAATCATACGCGAAGCAGAAGATTTGATGATAGGAATCTGGAAAGATTCCGAAGAGGCATTACCACCGCACGAATACCTCTACAGGATATTGCCTGAAAAGGACGATAGTTGGCTATCCGCTGCAAGAGAGATGCAAATTCCAGTATTCACTCCAGGTTGGGCGGATAGCACGCTTGGCAACATATTCTCTGCTAGACTCATAGATGGAACTCTGAGCAACTCGACAATCATTCGTAATGACTTAGACAGAATGACTGACCTTGCAGAATGGTACTGTTCCAATGATGCCCCCACAGGGTTTCTACAAATCGGGGGAGGTATTGCTGGGGATTACGCCATCTGCGTAGTTCCAATGCTCATTCAAGACTTGCAGAAAGATGTCCCATTGTGGTCTTGGTTTGCACAGATCAGCGAATCCCGCCCATCCTATGGCGGCTATTCAGGTGCACCACCTAATGAGAAAATAAGTTGGCAGAAGTTGGCAGTCGATACCCCGAAGTTTGTGATTGAATCGGATGCTACGATAGTACTACCATTGTTGTTACAATACCTGCTCGAATCTTTTTCTTAATCCGCAAAAGAAATTATTGATTTCACTAGATTTGTTAAATTTATTTGCAAAAACGCCGCACTGCGAAGCATTGGGGCAAGTGCAAATTTTATGTTAAAGAAAAATCTACAAAAGATTGAATTTTACAAACCAAATTTTTGCAATAAAATTTGGTCAGCCAATTGTTCGAGTTTATTCTTCATTACGGGGTCTTTATTCTCAATAAAAATATTGTCAACTTCTTCTATTTGCAGCGATAGGTTTTCAATTTCATCAACATTTGCTTCAACTTTTAATTCAGACAAGTTGTCGACTAACATCTTGTGATCTTTCCAGATTTCAATGGGTGAGTATTTTTTTGCAAAATCGACACCGTGTTTTCGTTCAAAGAACAAATATTCATCTGATCTGCCAACTATCCATCTTCCAAGATCTTCTATTTCCTCATCTGTCAACATACTAGGGTCGGCTAACATTACTATCCAAACGCCCTTATGCTTCTCTGCATACTTTCTTGCTCCGTTTGCAGTCTTGTAATGACGCCAATAATCCCACCACTTCTTATTGTGAGTTTCTTCCATGGAGTTCACTACTAAATGCTAACCGTGAGTACATTTATTGTTTTCTTTATGTGAAAAAACCAGAATTTTCCATAATTGACTATATGATGCCTAATTTCAACACTTATCGATAAGATGCAGATATCCCCCTTTGAGTTCGTCACGGTCTTCTATTCGGTAATCCTCGGTCTAGCCCTGACGCACATATTCCGTGCGGTATCAGATCTCTATGAAATCCGCGAACGTGTTGAGACTTATTGGCTCAATACACTGTGGGTAGTGACTGTGATAATGTGGTCGATTTTTCAGTGGTGGGGACTATGGGAGCTCTCGGAGATTCTTACTAAGTGGAATTACCTTCAATACTGGATTATGGTGACAAATTTAGCCTCGATCTATTTCTTTACTACTCTAGTATTGCCTAAAGCAACCGATGAGGGTATGATCAATCTACGAGATCACTACTACTCTGTTCATACAGCATTTTTCATTATCGTAGCATATTCACTTTACAGCTCGTCTGCAATTAATTTCTACTTGTTTAGCAAGGACTTGATTTCTATCGAAGTCATCGCTCCATTCGTTGTGGGTTGTTTGGCATTGGCTGCAGCCTTCGTAAAAACACAGAGATATCACCAAATTATTGGTGTATTGATTCTAATCATCTTCCTTAATTTCCAATTGTCTGATAGATTAGTAATCGAATATGTTCCTTCATGAATAACTCTGAAAATTGATGATTAGGTAGAGAATCAAAAATTTACGAGTGCGCTTATTGTATTGAGATCAATCCATGTGCCCTGCAAGCCATTGGCTAAGCGCTGCAGCATTCATCGCTCCAGCTCGCTGCTCAACTACGTTACCATTGTGGAATAGAATCAGGTTGGGGATAGAACGAACCCCCATGCGGCCTGCATTCATCTGATCCGTGTCGGTGTTCACCTTAGCGATGAACAATTCTTCCCTTTCGCTCCCCACTGTGTCAAGTGCTGGAGCAATCATTTTGCATGGTCCACACCATGGGGCCCAAAAATCAACTAAGACCCACTCGTTATCGTTGACCACTGAATCGAACTCTGCATCTGAAACTGCTATTGGCGCTGCCATCTTCTCACCTGTACAACTCGCTGGGGAAGGGAGCACTTCAACCCTTTCTTGAAGAAGTGATTAGGCTCTTTTGGCAGCAATCACTATGAGCAAAAAGCCAAGCAAGGTATTCGGGGGCAGCCAATTGATTATCGCGCCGAGTGTTCTGACTGCCAATCTTGCTGGACTTGCCAAGGCTTGTACGGAAGCGGTTGATGCTGGTCTAGATTGGTTGCATCTCGACGTTATGGACGGAAATTTCGTACCAAATCTAACCTTTGGGCCTCCGGTAATCAAGGCACTGAGAGAGGCATTAGGAGATGGGCCAACCTTTGATGCTCACTTGATGATCGATAATGCTGAGGAATCTTGGGAACAATACGTCGATGCTGGCTGTAACCATCTCTCTGTTCATGTGGAAGCTGTCAGTCACCTGCATAGGTTGTTGTCGGCGATAAGAGCACGCGGTTGTGGAGCAGGCGTGGTCCTCAACCCTGGTACCCCGGTTCAAGCAGCCCTTGAAGTGCTACCTGAATGCGACTTGGTTCTGGTCATGAGCGTAAATCCTGGATTCGGGGGGCAATCGTTCATTCCTACTGTAGAAGCAAAGATTCGCNCCTTGAGAAAGGCCATAGATGAGCAAGTAGCAAATGGTGGAAGACAGGTGCAATTGCAGATCGACGGCGGTGTGAAATCGCACAATATCGCTATGCTTCAAGAATGGGGAGTCACCAACGCAGTGGTTGGTTCCGGCTTGTTCAACTCGAATGCCAATGTTGCAGATAATCTCGCGACTATCGGTGCAGCGTTACAATGAGGTCTTCGGATGTCTCACAGGATTCTCCTGTTGACGCTATTGCATCCACTTCCTGATAATCCTGCAAGAGGGTCGTTTGTTGCTGACAGAGCAAGGCTACTTCGGAAAATGGGCCATGAAGTTCGGGTTGTCAACGTCTTACCGCGTATGATGAAAATGCATGAACAAAGAAGGTCAACAATGCAGGGGGTCGCCAAGGCCCCGCGGCGTTTTGAATACGAAGGAAATGAGGTCTTAGTGGTCAGATATACTGCCTTTCCAGAACATCCTCTGCCGGGATGGACTGCATCCTCAATCAAGCGCCGAGCAAAGAATGTAGAGAAGTGGTTGGGTGACTGGCAGCCTGATTTGATNAGCGTACATACGATATGGCCAGCGGCTGAGTTAGGACGTTCATTGGCTGAGCGGTGGAATATTCCATGGATGGCGACCGTTCATGGGCATGATTTCTCGGTAGGTTTGAGTGCAAAGCAAGGAAATAGAATTCGCGAGCTATGCAAAAATACCGATGCTCTCGTTGTAGTGAGTAATGTCCTTGATGGGATTATCGAATCCAGCCGCGTTATTCCATGCCACATTGAAATTCCTGAAGAGAGCCGAAACAAAGTTGCTAGGTGGCACGGCCGTTGGCGACGGGGAGAATTGGAAATTCTGTTTCCAGCAAATGCTAGAAGGCCTGAAAAAAATCATCTATTGGCATTGAGAACTGGACGTGAACTAGAAACCAGAGGGTGGAGGGTGAAAATAGGTGAACTTCCAAATGTTCCGCGCAATGTGGTTCATGACCGCATGATCGCCAGTGACCTTGCATTGGTCACGAGTAGTAGAGAAAGTGGCCCCTTAGTTGCACGGGAAGCCGTAGCTTGTGGCTTGCCGGTTGTGTCAACCGATGTGGGAGACTTGAGCGAATGGCTTCCCGCAAGGTGTATTGGCGAAGCAACTCCGGAATCTCTAGCTGATGCAGTGGAGGCTACATTAGAGAATGAAGTCGATGACATTGTGCTTCCTGAAAGGTTCGAGGCTGATTCGATAAGCGAGGAATTGGAGAAGATTATTACTCAGCTTCTGGAATAGATTTAGCCCAAGGCTTTTCAAAATACCAAGGAGTCAAACTGAGCAATATTCCAATCATCAAGGACAACATGAGTGGCATCTTGCCAATGACTCCCATGTAGGGAATTATGACCGCTGCCAACAATGCCGCGGCAATGGCCACTATCTGAATTGGCGGGCCGTCAAAGCCGGTGTTTGAATGCAAGATCGAGAAGAAAAGGAGTGAAATTGCAGTGGCAAGACTAGAGATGATTGCACCTATCAACCCCCAATATGGAATTGTCAATACTGCACTTACTGTACCGACGGTTGCTGCTTCGGCCAGCATGAGAGTGAATCTCCAAGGGCGCGGTCCAGCGCATACTTCAACGTAGGTTGGAGCAGCCAACATTGTGACCGCCCAACCCCCTAGCAATAGAAGAAATATCTCGAAAGCACTCATTCCAAGGCTTCCATCATTGTATTGTTCTGGGAATGCAACTGGGAGCATAAGCCAAACTAATAATGCCCCAAAAATCATCCCCGGGGGGATCAACAGATTGCAAATTCTGCGAGCTTTTCTGACTTCATACAGAGTGCGCTGGGGTTCATTTCGTGCATCTCCCAATATTGGAAGAAAGGCAGCCCTCAGAGCCTGTGGTAAAGACAGACCAGCAAGATAGGCGATGTATGCTACATGGAAAAGAGCGGCGCTGGAGTATGTATCCCACCAAGCAAGGAATATTTTCTCCATCCTGCCAACAAGTGGTAGAATCCCGAGAGTAACTGCAAATGGTAGAGCCGAAAGAAGTAATTCGCGAGGACTCAACAAGATGTTCTCTCCTTCTTCATCAATTACTGCACGAGAAACTCTCTCTCCCCACCAAATTGCCCAAATTAAACTGCAAGAAACTCCGATCAGGAAAGCGACTGCATAATGGGTAGGTGAAGTTGACCCATACCATAGCAAGAAAGCGTATCCTGAAGTTACAACAAAACGTTCGACAACCTTGACCATCGCTTCCTGCCTCGCTTCGCCAAGAGCGCGCAAAACACTGCGATGAGCATAAGTGAAAATGTGTAGGACTGGAATTAGAGCACAACTTAACAGAAGCAAAGCAGGTATATCTGGCCAGGTAAGAAATCCTACCAATAGACCCACTGGCAGGAAAATAGCAGTAATCACCGCCTGAATGCGCAAAGTCCTGTGGACTAAAGCGCGGCCTTGGCCGCGTGATCGTGGAACATCTCTAGTAATGATAGTAGGAAGTCCTGCGTCGACCAGCAGGAACATCAGTGCGAATGCGTCTATTAGTACAACATACAATCCGTAATCCTCGGTCAACAAAGCATGAGTCAAAATGATTTGACCGAGTAGACCTCCTGCTATGCTAAACAAGTCTGCAGCAGATAGCCAAAAAGTGTCCCGCACCAACTCAGGATGTCTGGTTTCGGCCTCGGCCATACATAGCGGCACCGGACAATGGTTGAAAGCATCCGCACCCTACGGAGTTCCGGAGAGGGCCATGCCGACAGTGCAATGGATAACTGAGGAAGTACAGAAGGTCCTACCCGATGCAAGCATCGAAGTGGTTGACTTGACAGGTTCACGGGACCACTTTCACGTCAGAGTTGTGTGCAGTAGTTTCGAAGGCATGCGACCTCTTCAGAGGCAGAAGATTATCCTCAATCACTTCAAACCATATATTCCCCATGAAGTTCATGCGATTGACATCAGATGCATGACTCCTGAGCAGGCAGAAAATACTGGAGATACGGTATTTCACCCACACGGTGGTGGAACCGGAGTCCATATCAAGAGCCTGCGCAAGCATGGGCATATCGAATAGGTGAGAACATGGAATGGACCGACGAGGAATTACAGGCTTTGGTTGACGAACACGCACTAGTGCTGTTCATGAAAGGAACTCCAAATGATGCGCAATGTGGCTTCAGCAATCGCGCTGCACAAGCGTTGCAATCCTTTGGCGAACCCTTTGCCAGTGTCAACGTATTATCCGACCATAGAGCGATCCCTAGAATCTGCGAATGGTCTGACTTTCCTACCATGCCCCAAATCTTCGTACATGGAGAATTGATTGGCGGTTCAGATATCGTTCTAGAGATGCTTCAAGATGGTTCTCTCAAAGAGATGTTTGATGCAGGAAGATCCTGAACTTCAAGTGCTTAAGCGCAGCATCATCGTCACCGACTTGTCCTCATGATGAAGCACTCCTACTTCTATGAATCCGTGTCGGTGGTGGAAACGCATTGAATCTGGATTTGGCGGCTTAAGGCTTACTTCTGCTGCGACCGGGCAACCTTCCTTTTCGGCTTGTTCTGCGACCATTTGATACAATACACTGCCAATCCCAAGATTTCGGTGACTCTCAGCAACCGCTATTCGATCAACATAGAGGAATTCCTCGTAATTTTCGTTGAACCAAGCGTAGTTCAAACTTCCATATCTAGTGCGCGGGGGTAAGCAGATTACGAAACCTGCCAGTTCACCTTCAACAAAGACGCCCATTGGGAAAGTTGCGAGTTCCAATAGTTCTACGATTCCATCTTCAGATATGTGCCCAGTACCTGGAAGACCTTCCTCGTTAATACGCCATATGGTTGGCACATCTTGAGGGATAAGCGGACGAACTTCCATCAGTTTTCGGAAATGTCGCGCGGATATGATTGCTTGCTATCTTTCACCAATCTGCTTGAAAACCTGGAGCAAATTCCTTGATTTCAGTTAGAAGTTGCTCTGGAAAATTCTCTGAAATCTCTAACACTTTTGCGGAACGGTATCCGATGGTGATACTGACTTGCTCATTACCACTTATCTCAAATACCAATTCCTCAGACTCCATGTATTCTTCAAGGGACTTCTCATGTTCGGGATGATTATCTGGTAAAACCTCCACATCCGACCAAGAGCCAACAAGCAGAATTAGGCCATTGGCATCTAACCAAGAATCCAATTTTTCACCAAAAAATTCGTAGATATGATCTTCAAACATACCTATAAAATTTCATCGAGTGTATTTCAACTCTAGCACTCTAATCCTTGTTCAAGGTTTGATATGAAATCCATATACCCAATAACTTCGATAAGCAGAATCACTCGCGGTTCCAGCCTTTCTCATTTCAGCAAGCACTTCTTTGATTGCATGACTTATTGCCGTATTACGCTCTTCACCTTGCATTAATGGGGCTGCAATTTCGGCAAGTCGTGGAACAAGAATGAACCTTTCAGCATCTTCATTTGCAAATTCTACCACATGATCACTAATTCTACTCAATAGTCCTGCAGAACTGATAGCACGCATCAATATCTCGATTGAAAATGGCACTGGGAAAATACGGTCAATTCTTTTCTCCGACCTTTCAGCATCTTCAGCAGCCATCTTGGAAAGAAGAGATTGTCTTGCATCGTCATCTCTAAGATATTCTCTTACAGAGCGATAGGGATCATGTAAACAAGATACATCCTTAGGCCTCAGAGCGCTTTCAACATCACCACTATCCCAAACGAAAACGCCTCCAGTCCTCAATGCGCCTGAAATCTGGTGGGCAAGATCCTCCAAAGCACTGATTGGAACCAAAT
>PBHQ01000016.1 GCA_002719475.1 Methanobacteriota archaeon
TCTTCATCAATATCTTCAACCGCTTTCTTAATCTTCTTTCTGAATCGATCGAATAGGCCCATAGTTCCACCTCAATCATCCATAGTCAATTCGCCGCCAAATCCGCGACGGGGGCGGCGTGAAGAGGCGGTCTTTGTCGGTTCGGAGGGGGGTGTGTCCTCTGGAGTTGTTGTATTTTCAACCTCTTTCTCCAATGAATAAGTGAGTTCTTTCACCTTTTGTTCGGTCGAAATATACTGTTCTGTTAATTCATTGATTACTGATTGGAGGTCTTCTTGTCTTCGAGACATTATTTCCGCTGCTGATTCCAGAGTTCTTTCTGCGAATACATTTGAGCCGAGGTCTACAACCACCTTCTTCTGATTTACAATCGGGAGGTGGACTCCTGCCCCCAATGGTATCATTGAATCGGAAGATGAAATTAGAGCTTTCAGAGATTCTTCAGTTTCTGAATGCTCTTTAGATACCAAGTCGAGTTGAGATAATTGTTGTTCGACTTGCCCAAGTCTTTGGCGGTTCATCTCAATCAGGCGGGCCATGCGCTGTAATTCTGCCCTGTCACTCATGTTGAACGCACACCCGTGAAAGAGGGGGTGTCATCAACCCACCGAAAGTTCACTCCTCTTCAGATGAAGTTTTTCCTGAAGCGGCTATTTGCTCACGGAAATGGTGAATGACATGTGGGTCTTGAGATGATGCGGGTTTGATCTTCTTACAAGATTCAATCGTGATCTGGCGCCTGTTAACGCGGTGCTTACTACCAAGAATGGAGTAAATCCGGTGCTTAGCATCTTCTTCATTAGATGCTACAATGTCCTGCGAAAATTTCTGTGTTTGCTTGCCGAACGGGGCGATTCCTTTGATACGATAAGCCTGCATAGCGCCGGCGACCTGCAAATCCCCCTTAAACGCGCTGGCGCGTTAGAATTGTAGCGTATTGGCGATGCGTTGACGTGTGATGGGCGTTTCGGATAGGGTTGTGCCTAGTTCTTCCAAGGCCTTCGCGGCGGCGTTGTTGATTCTGCTGATGCCTATTGGAAATGCTGCTGACTTTACAGAAAACATCGGTCTGAACGCTAGAGAAGTAATCATTACCTCAGATGAAATTTGGTCGGTGGATGAATGGAATAAATTGCGGGAGAGGGGATTGACTCCTTTGCGGCAGTTGGGGCCATACAAAGTATTAGCTTGGGGCGCTACTGGAGATAATGCTGGCCCCGCGGAATGGCGTCCGGGATTAGAAAAAACATACCCTGAAGGAAAGACTAGAATTCTATTGGAGCCAAGACTTCCATTCGAGGGAGTTTCTTTCGTGCTTACAGAGCTAGAACGGTTTGGATTTACCATAGGATTGGAATCCATGCCACAAAGTGAATCTGCGATACCTGCTAGAATCTTGGTCGAATGGTCGAGTCAATCGCTTGAGCAGGTTTTACACATTCCTGGAATTCTTTGGATTGAGCCTGTTCTAGATACGTCGGCGAGAAATGACGTTGCTGCCGGATTGATGACTTCTGGCATAAGTGATTCTAGAGAAGTTTGGGATCTGGGTTTGAATGGTTCAGGGGTTGTCATTGCTTTTGCCGATTCTGGGCTTGATCGGGACCATGCTTGTTTCAGACAGGGCGGCAATAACACGAACATTACAGGAATACCTGGACTAGAACATAGGAAAATCATATCGTTGAATGAAACTCTAGATGATTGGGATACTCTATCTCATCAAGATGGAGGACATGGGACGCATATCGGAGGGACTCTGGGTTGTTGGTTTGATAATGCGACTTCGGGGATAGAGGGGACTTCTTTGAGCCATGCTTCAAAACTAGTAGTTCAAGATATTGTAAATGAAGAGGGGTGGGTCCCTCCAGATGTGGATTGGTTGCTTTGGGAAGCATTACGGAATGGTGCTGTAATTCACTCTGATTCATGGGGCGATGATACAGTTGAATATACTGCTCGAACATATGATTTCGATGCTTGGTCAAATGAAGTCCCATGGTCGGTGGCGTTTATCGCGCCGGGGAATAATCGTGGTCAAATTATGGAGCCGGCAAACGCGCGTTCGGTTGTTGCTGTCAGTGTAACTACCAAAACTGAGAATCATGGTATCTGGGAGTTTTCATCGGTTGGTGAAACACATGATGGACGAAGAGGCATCCACATTACTGCACCGGGTGTGTCAATTGTTTCTGCTGCAGCCGACAGTGGGCACGAGTCATGGAATAATGGTACAAGAACGAGTACTGGTTCTTCAATGGCCACGCCTGCTGCAGCATCTTTCACAGCCATAATTCAACAGATGATTGAGGACGGTTGGATTGGGCAGGAAAATCATACCCCGAGTGGCGCAATGTTGAGATCTGTCATTGCTTTGGCTGCCGAACCAATGCCTGGATTGCAGCATGAAAGAGGAGAGACAGGTGCAGGCCCCGATAATGTTCAAGGCTGGGGTCGTGCAAATCTATCTAGGTTAATTGACTTAGAAAATCCAACAAATAATGATATTTGGTTGTGGGATTCTTTTGCCATGGATAATTGGCAAGAATTGGTACAAAATAGAACATATAGTTCTACGAGTGATGAAAGGCCATTGCAAAGGGTTGAATCGGTTCCATGGAACGGAAATGGGGCGATGGGGCCGTTTCTTGCGAGTGGTGAATCCGCCTCTTGGACATTGAATAGGAGTGACGGCGATCTTGATGTTCGTCTTTCATGGTCACCAAGGCCCGAGCCTGCACAAATCGATGATTTGCAACTGATAGTTGAGACGCCCGGGGGGAAATTCGCATATGGGGATGTTTTCGAGGAGGATGGATATTCTACCCTGTTTGGAGAAAGAATGGAATTGACTCCGCGAAATGAAACTACTGTTGGAATAAGAATTCCCGCAACAGAGCTGGTTGGGGCCGAATGGGTAAATGTGAGTGTAAATGCTAGATTTGTAAATATTGGAAATCACTCTGATATGCTTGGTTTAAACGGTAATCGAATTGGGTTTGGTCTTGCAATTAAGGGGGTAGATGAAATTAGAGAACATATCGTTGATCGTGATGGCGATGGGGTAGAAGATGGGGTTGATGTATTTCCTGACGACCCCGCAGAATCTGTAGATACTGATGGAGACGGGGTTGGAGACAATTCTGATCAGTGTGCAGGCTTTGATGATTTGATTGATATTGATGGAGATAATATTCCTGATGCTTGTGACTCAATGGTTGATCGTGATGGTGATGGAGTAAATGATGAAGAGGATGATTTTCCAGATGATGCTACAGAGGCTAATGATTCCGATGGCGACGGCATTGGAGATAACTCTGATCGGTGTGCGGGTTTTGATGATTTAGTCGACATTGATGAAGATGGGTTGAGTGATGGTTGTGATCAAATAATCGATAGTGACGGTGATGGGTTTAGCGACGCTGAAGAAATACAATGTTCAAGCGACCCTTTCGTTGATAGTAATTTACCAATTGATTTGGATGAAGATGGATTGTGTGATTATTTAGACATAGATGATGACGGAGACGGGGTTGTGGATTTCATTGAGGTAGAAAGGGGAACAAATCCAAAAAATTCTGATTCTGATGGAGATGGGTTGAGTGATGGAGATGAAATATTTAATCATGAAACTGAACCATTAGTGGAAGATACTGATGGTGATGGAGTTAATGATGGAGATGAAGTGGCAGCTGGCACAGACCCCCTGTCCGCGCCCGTAGAAACAAGGGAAATGGTGAAGGAAGAAGAAGGGGTTCCTGGTTTCTTATTTGTAAGTGCAATAATATGCTTCGCAGTGGTTGCAATAATTAATCGAAATAGGTCAAGAATCGGTTGAAGATTTGGTTTATTCGGAACAATTGCCGCGACTCAACCTTGAAGACCACTTCAGGTCTGGCACCACCACGCCGCGGCGTATGAGGAATGATAATGGGAGAAAGACTCTACATCGGAATTGACCTTGGAACCTATCAATCGACAATTGCGTCGAGTGCTGGTGCTATGCAAACTATCGAAACGGTTGTCGGTAAACCGAAGGACCCCGTTGCTCGAAATATGTTAGGTAGAGATGTACTATTTGGAGATGAAGCACTTGCTAAGAAATTGGCTTGTAATATCTACCGCCCAATGGCTGCTGGAGTTGCTCAGGACGACGAGGCAAATTTGGCTGCTGCTAAGGCGTTCGTATCCCATTTGATTGAGGTCGCAGACCCCGAAGAATACGATGAAGTGTTTGGTGTTATTTGCAGCCCTTCGCACATCACATTTACTGACAAGTCAAACTTGGTTGCTACTCTACGCGGTCAAGTAAACGCAATAATGGTGGTTAGCGAGCCATTTGCCACTGGTTTTGATCATGATCAATACATGGGTTCAATCGTTGTTGATATCGGTGCCGGAACTACAGATGTAGCTCGACTTTACGGAACCTTCCCTAACGAAGATGATGAGTTCACGGTTGCGGAAGCAGGGGATTGGTTGGATCTTCAACTAATGGACCTCATTGAAAAGAAATACACTGGCGCTCAATTGACAAAGGATATGGTTCGCTCATGGAAGGAAGAATTCTCTTATGTCGGGTCAGATGACGAAGAGTGCATGGTTGAATTGTCCGTTGAAGGTAAGAAGAATGTTGTTGATATTGGAGATATTATTCGACAAGGGTGCGAGGCTTTGGTCCCGCATGTTGTTGGAGCAATTAAGTCAATTATCGCTACAGCCGACCCCGAATACCAGCCGCAATTCCGCAATAATATCATCCTCAGTGGAGGAGGTTCGATGATTGGAGGAGTTGCTGAAATGGTTGCAGATCAACTTGCTGATATTGGTGATGTTAGAGTATGGTGTGTCGACAATCCAATCGAGAGTGTTGCCTCTGGAGCATTGAAGTTGGCAAACGCAATGCCTGATGAACAATACACGGCAATTAACTGATTTCGGTACGCCCCGTAGGGGCGATGAACAGCCATAATCTGTCAATTACAAGGTGAAGGTTCAAGAATGGACTGTTGCCGATGCAACGCGATATCATGTCTGTAGAGGCTGCGACACCCGGTTCAGATGGGGCTTCTGGGTTGATCGATAATAGTGACCGTGCTGCATTAGAAGGGATGTTGAAGGCATATCCTACTGAGCAATTGGTCGACGAGGTATTGATTGCTTGGGAAGAATTGAGTGAAAGAAACAAAGAATTGGCGGATGCAAAGCAAAAGTTGCGCGTAGTAGAGCTAGATTTGGCTGAAAGAGAAGATGGAGTTGCCCCAGAAATTGCAAGGCTTTCTGAAGCAGAACAGATGTTGCAAGAAAAAGATGCAAGGGTTGTTCACCTGGAGCGGATGTTGGAAGATGCCCGTTCTGAATTGGAGGCATTAGCGGCATCGATGACTGCTGAAGAAAGAGAAGCAATGAAGGCTGAAAATGCTCAGTTGCGAGAATTAACAATAGAGCAGGCCGACGTTGTTGCTGAATTAGAAGCAAAAATGGATCAATTGGTTGCGGCTCTAGATAAAGCAGCCCAAGCAGGGTTAACATCGATTACTGCTGATGAAGTCAGAGGTTTGAAAGGTCAATTGGATCAACGAGAGGAGGACCTGGCAGCAGAAATCGCAGCAAGAGAGGCTTTGGAGGAAGAACGACAAAGATTAAGAGAGATCGCTGATAGATTGAGAGGATTGTTAGATCAGCGCGATAGGCGGTTAGGTGAATTAGAAGAGCAGTTAGAACGAGTAATGACTGGACCGAGATCTGTTAGTGCAGAACACGATTACTTAGTTGAACAAATTGAAGAATTAAAGAGACGATTGTTAGAAAGGAATCGTGAATATGAGGCTTTGAGAAGGCGCGAAAGGCGCTTACATAATGATGTCTTTGAAAGAGATGAAAGAGTTCAGCAAATGCATCTAACTATCACTGATCTTGAAGCAGCATTGCAAGATAGAACTTCAGAACTAAAGGAAGTAGAGAGTCAGCGTGAAAGGGCGATGTTAGAGCTTGATGCGGCTAGACGTAGTGAAAAGACAAGAGAGGTTGTAGGTAGAGTATTCCAAGATTCTCTCGGGTTAGTAAGAGATCATTCTGCTAGAGAAGAGACAAGGGCTCGTATCGTTGAAGAGGGCCCTAAGAAGCGAACTATCGAGTCGCCTTCTTTAGATGATATGCATACTTTAGCAGGCGGAGATGAAATAGATCTGGAGAAGAATGTTGAATCTTTGCCCCAAGGAGATGAGCCCGATACTAGGCCAAATGCTCCAGGGGGTAGTGGAGACCCTGTAGTTTACGAAGACGATGATTAGTTCAACGCTGAAACTAATCGTTCAATCGTTAAACGAATTAGATCTAAGTCTTCTTGCTCTTCGACAATAGTTCCTGTAACTATCCATGAGGCTCCAGCTTCTTTCGCTGAAATTACATGTTCAGTAGTTCTAATTCCGCCACCAACAAATAAGCACTCTCCTTCTGCGGATTTAATCATCTCTGAATCGAGAGGAGAGGGGGCGCCACTACCTGCTTCAAGATAGAGAATTTTCATTCCGTATCCTTTGGCGCACAACGAATATGCGCGAATGTCCTTTGGTGAATTAAGTAAATTCGCTTGTCCTACTTCTCCCGCTTTCCCACCAGGTTCGCAAATCAGATATGCGGTTGGGAGCATTTCTATTCCTGCTTCATGGAGCCATGTGGCTCCTTTTACCTGTTCTTCAACTAAAAATCTAGGAGTGGTACTATTCATCAACATCATGAATAAAATTGCGTCCGCAGAAGAAGAAAGGGCATGAGCTCCCCCTGGGAAAAGAATTACTGGTATTCTCCAATCTTCTTCATTCACAGTAGAATCTTGTGAAGCTGCCCAAACACGCAATTCAAGTGCTTCTTGAATCCCAACAACTGTATCATGCACTTTGTTTTCCGGAGTGTTTGTAGAGCCGCCTACCAAAATCAACTTACTACCACCTTCAACTGCAGCTAAAGCCTTGGCTGCAGCATCTTCTGCTGATTGGTCAGCGGGATCTAGTAAAGTGGCATGTCTAGTTCCAAATTTATTTGAACATATCCAAGACAAAAGACCCCCTGCGTATTCAGGAAGCATGGCCTTGGGTGACGGCTATTTGGTATGTGATTTGGGGTCAAACAATCTTCTCAGCGCATTCAATTCCTCTAATAATAGCAGCATCCGCTGAAATTTGCTCAGGATGTTCTCCACTCATCTGTTCCAACCAACCCTCTGTGGGAATAAATGGTGCTTCATCTCTCCACCAAGTTTCACTCGTTCCATCTGCTCGAGTATATTCTCCGGCAGAAATTGATATTCCNCCTTTCCANTTCACTAATTTTCTAGATGGTGGGCGAATCATTTCTTCATTTCGCAAAATTTTACTCTCACCAAACCAACCAGGATATGAGGANTTTTCTCCAAGCAAATCGATGTATACATCAGCCTTCATTTTTTCAGGAATACCTATTTGTGAACCTTTCAAAATTAAACCATCATCAAAACCAACAATTCGAGTTTTTAGCATNATTTTGCAACCTTGTTCAATTACTTTGATTGCCATGGCTTTTTCTAACCATGATCGCCTAAAACAACCATTATTGAATTGGATTTTATCTTTAATTCCAGAGACCAATAATGATTCATCATNAATTATTCCTGGAGAACGTACTGGTGTGCCAAGTTCTTGTTTAGAATCGATCAATGTAACATCATGATGTGATAATTCAAAGGCTGCAGATAATCCTGTTAATCCACCCCCTGCAATAATTATGTTCATACTCAAACCTCTTGAACAATTTCTAATGCAAATACCGGACATGTTGGAATACAATGTTCACAATGCGTACAAGATGATTCATCAACAATAGCTAGATTATTTTCCAGTCGAAGTACATCAATAGGACATAAAGCAATACATGCAGCGCAACCAAAACATCGATCTTCATCAACGATGAAAACATGTCCCGGTACCCGAACCATGAGCATTCGAAGAGGTATTTGTTGAAGAAGGATATCCATATGAAATTANTTTCAAGTGCAATCGNATTCCATCCCCTTACCCCCTTACTTCTACTGCAAAGTNGAAATTTGTTTAGAGGATAGCAATAAAATAATTTGAGGATAGCAACACCCGTATGTTAATTTCGCGTGAAGCATATATTGTTTATCTTGGAAAGAAATAGTGTTAGATTTAATTTATTTTCTCCAGTGGAAACAAAGGGGTATCTTCATGATGAATACCGTTNAGGAATCATCATGGTCATGTATTCCCCTGGTAAAACCACGTCTTATCCAGATGAACCNATTGATTCAGGATTGAGATATCATTTNCTTGGAGGTGGTTCAGAAGTAGGAAATGTTGGATTAATTCTTGAAGGNCCATCAGGTAACAGATTGTTAATTGATTATGGATTAACACCGACTGATCCACCNAGATATCCTGATGAAGCTCCAAAGATTACTGATACAATAGTTACTCACAGCCATATTGATCATATTGGTATGGTTCCTTGGTTAGTGGGAGCACACCGTTCTCGTCTTCATGCAACTCATGTTACAATTGCATTGAGTGAATTAATGTGGAATGATTGTCATAAAATAAGTCGAATAGAAGGTTATCCATTACCATGGGATAAAAGAGATCTTGATGAAGCTCTGAATAGTTGGACTGCTCATTCTTTTGGTGAATGGAACAAGCATGGAAATTGGAAATGGAGGNTNCATGCTGCAGGNCATATNCCCGGAGCAGCCATGATTGAGATAGATACTGGTCAACGNAGNGTATTGATTTCTGGNGATTTTGATACTAGAAATTCACCATTGGTTAATGGTGCAAACCCAATTCAAATTGATACATTATTTGTTGAAGGAACATATGGCGGTAGAGAACATCCGGATAAATCAGAAGAAAAACAGCGTTTTTTTGATAAAGTTCGCGAGATTGTTNATCGAGGAGGAACAGCATTGATTCCTGCTTTTGCTAATGGAAGAGGACAAGATGTATTGTTAGAATTGCATTCAGCAATGCCTGAATTAAACGTACATTATGATGGAATGGGTAAAACGATAACCAAACATTATCTAAANAATCCAGAATATCTTCGAGATTCTGACGCTCTTGAAAANNCATTCAAATGGGTAAAACGAGTTTCAAGTAAATCTGATAAGAAAAAAGCCCTTGATGCTGATGTCATAGTTTCAACAAGTGGCATGTTAGACGGCGGACCATCTATTTGGTATCTAAATAGATTAAGACATGATCCAAAAAATGCAATTTTATTCATGGGCTACCANGCTAAAGGTTCAGGTGGTAGAAGATTACANGAAGAAGGNAGAGTAGAAATTTTTGGAAATCTTACCCCTATTGATTTAGAATGGTATTCTTTTAATTTTTCAACTCACGCAGGACATGCAGATATTGTAGAATTTGCTGAAGCATGTGGAGCTAAAGATGTAGTAATTTATCATACAGATCCAAATGAAGCAAGACCCCCATTAGCGGCGGCTCTAGAAAAGAATGGTCACACCGTCCATCAACCAAAAAATGGTGAAAGTTATGTTTTACAATGAGCCGATGGGGTTGAATACTTCAGCCTCAAGGGAGGGGTGATTAAGATGGCGAAGAAGCGCGGTCCGAGGAAAAAACCTGCTGCTGGCGGNCCTAAGAAAAAGCGACGCAAGAAGATGCGTCTAACTTTGAAAAGTAAGTCATTGAAAAAGACAGATAGCTATACTGATACTGTGGGTTGGTCTACATCTGGCAGGGTATTGGAAGATGCCCCCAAAATCGAAGAGCCGACTAAAATCAAACATCAGTGTTCTCTTTGCGGCTCAATAATGATGGTTGATAAACCAAAACGCGCAAAATATACGATCACATGTCCTCATTGNGAAAATGTGGACGATTTCTCGTAGTGATTGTATTGATGCGGCGCTCAATCGCCATTGTTTTGTTAATGTTGAGTTTCAACATTTCTGGTTGTTTAGGTGAGAAAGAAGATTCAGAAGGCTTGATCCTTGCTACAACTACATCAATGAGAGATTCAGGTTTATTGGATGTATTATTATCATCATTCAAAGAAGAATATGGTATAGAAATTGGAGTTGTTGCTGTAGGGACTGGTGCAGCATTGAAACTTGGAGAAAATCAAGATGCAGATATACTGATTGTTCATGCACCTGAAAAAGAAATTCAATTCATAGAACAAGGCTATGGAAATTCGAGAACCACATTTGCCTGGAATAGATTTGTATTATTGGGTCCAAGTGAATTGAATGAACCAACAAATGTATCCGAAGCATTTGAACAAATTCAAAATGAATGTATTATATCGAGAGGAGATGGATCTGGAACCCACATCAAAGAACAAGAGATATGGCGCAGTACAACGATATCATTGATTGAAGATAGTTCTGGAACCCACCCCTCCAGCGAATCATATTATTCCATTGGCCAAGGAATGGGTGCGGCTTTGAATATGGCAAATGAATTGCGTTGTTGGGTACTCAGCGATATGGGCACCTGGCTTTCTATGTCCCCCCAACTTGATCTTGTTGCAAATATTTGGGAAGACGAACTCACACTGAACCAATATAGCATCATTCAATTAGATAATGAATATCAATCTCAAACTTTACTCTTTGAAGAATACTTGATGTCAACAAAGGGAGAAACGATTATCGCTGAATATACTATTAATGATCAACAAATGTTCAATCCAGGTCAACCTAACCAAGAACCGTCGAGTAATGCTTGAGATTGCAAAGAGTCACTAGTCACTATATTTCCATCCTCCAAAATTAACGTTCTATTTGCCATTCTTTGGGATTGAAACGGGTTGTGAGTAGCCAACAAAACAGCCCCGCCATTAGAAATAAAATCCATCACCAATTTTTCCAATATAGAAACATTAGGGCCATCTAAATTAGCTGTGAATTCATCCAATAACAATACTTCAGGTTTTGAAGACAGAGCTCTAACTAGGGCTAACCGTTGCCGTTCTCCCCCTGATAATGTAGAAGGATCCCGATTTGCAAAATCTTCCAACCCGACTTGTTTCAGCCACCACATTCCTTCTGAACTTCCCACTCCCGAGTGCATAACATTACTCAATACATCACCATATAGGGTAACGGCTCTTTGATGAACCATCATTACATCAACATTTGAAAGATAGCCATCCTTCTCTAGTCCGGCAATATTTCGCAACAAACTGGATTTACCACTTCCAGATGCTCCAAGTACGGCAACACATTCTCCCGATTTAAATTTCAACGAAACATCACTTAGAATCTGATTTCCATCAATTGTCCAATTCAAATCCACTACATCTACTTCTACATCCATTCCAGTTTTGAAAACAGGCTCACTCCATGCCTTTGGAGGGGCACTCTTCCCACTCTGTTTGCTCTCAATTAAGAGCGCAATTCCTGAAGCCAACAATGCAATCAACAACAAAATACCTCCAAGCGATAAAGCAGAATCAAGATCCCCTTGAGAAGTTTCTAACACAATACTAGTTGTCAATACTCTGGTTTTACCGGCAATGTTTCCACCGATTATCATCACCGCACCAACTTCAGCAATTGCTCTTCCGAAACCCACTAAGGAGGCATTTACTACTCCGCCCCGCGCTTCGCGAAGGTGGGTAATCACCCCATCTTTCCTACCTAACATCCGGTGCGTTTCAAGCACCTCTCGAGGAACATTTTCCATTGCACTCCAAGAAAGGCCCCACACTAGAGGGAGAATCAACAATGTTTGAGCAATAATCATCCCTTCAAGGGTGAATAATAGTCCTAACCCGCCAAACATACCTTGTCGGGATAAGGCGATATATACAGCAACACCAACTACTACTGGTGGCAATCCATAGAGCGTTCTTACTCCCACTTTCAATATTGGTTTTGCAGCAAAATTTCTACGAGCACATATTGAAGCCAAAGGAAGTCCAATCAACATTGCCAGAAGTGTAGCGCTTCCTGAAACCATTAGAGAAGTAACTGTGACTTCCCAAACAGCCCCGGACATATATCAACGGACTTTGTAACTTCTTTTCATAATTGGTTACTAAGCGATAGGTCCATGTTCATGTGTTGAAACGAAGGGTTCGATAGCATGGAGTATTTTGTTTCACTCGAACGAGCGAGAGAGATAGGAGATGAACTATCAATAGAAACTTCAGAAGAGATTTTGCAACTTGACGAAGCCCACAATAGAATTCTATCCTGCAATATTGAAAGTTTGGTTGATGATCCCCCATTTGATAATTCAAGTATGGATGGATTTGCAGTATTGCACAAAGATACACCAGGGCGGCTGAAAATAATCGGCACATCTCAGGCTGCCGCTGCTGAGGAATTGGTAATGAAAGAAGGAGAAGCGGTTCGAATAATGACTGGTGCACAAATGCCAATTGGCGCAGATGCGATTATCATGGTTGAGAAGACCTCAACCTCTGAGGATGGAGAATGGGTAGATGTATTAGAAGAAGCAAAGCCAGGATGGGTTCGTAAACAAGGGGAGAATTTACGCAAAGGGGAAGCAGCACTACTCGCGGGTACCAAATTAATTCCGCACAATATTGGATTAATCGCTACGATGGGCCATCCAACTGTGAAAGTATACTCCCCACTACGAGTATCAATAATTTCTACAGGAGACGAATTGAAATCACCCGGAGAAGAGTTGCAATCTGGAGAGATTTACGAGTCCAATTCCTTTGGTTTAGCAGGACTTGTGAAAGAGTTAGGGTGTATACCTATTCGGACGGATGCTTGCGCCGACTCAATTTCTGCATTAAGAAAATCCTTGGATAATGCGGCGGAAAACAGTGACTTGATAATTACCAGCGGGGGAGTTTCTATGGGGGAATGGGACCTTGTTAGAAAAATAATGGAAGAGGAAGGAGAAATTCATTATTGGCGAGTGAAAATTCGCCCCGGCTCGCCCCCATTATTTGGCACATGGAAAGGAACGCCTTTGTTTGGAGTGCCCGGCAACCCAGTTTCAAGCCATGTGGTTTTCAGAATGCTAGTTAGGCCTTGGATACTCAACCAATTTGGTATCCAAGGCCCATATGATTCTACAGTCCCAGTTACTTTGTTGGAGGATCTTAAAGCTGCAGAAGATTGTTTTACATTGAGAAGGGTATATGTTGAAAATATTGAAGGAGAATTGCTGGCATCAACAAAGACCCATCAGGGTTCTGGAAATTTGCATAGTTTAGTTTCAGCCAACGCTTTGACATACCTCGCTCCCGGAACAACTGCAAAAAAAGGACAAAAAATAGATGTCATTCTTTTATGAGGCGGAACAATGAATCCGAGCATTACAATAGATTCTGAAATGGAACTATTAGATGCACTCAAAAAAATCCATCCAAATTCAAGCAATAGGACACTTCGACATATGCTAACTCAAAAACGTGTAACAGTAAATGGAACAATTGCACTCAAAGCGAAATCAAAGGTTTCGCCCAGCTCAATTATTGAGATACACCCCAAACCAGCAATTGAGAATAAATTGCTCGATATCATTTACGAAGATGAAGAACTGATTGCAGTCAATAAACCACCAGGAATGTTGACGGTAGCGACTGATAAAATGGAGCCGAACACCCTCCATTCAAAGGTTCAACAATATCTTACATCTCAGAATGATGAAGAATGGGGATATATTGTTCATAGATTAGACAAAGAAACCAGTGGAATTATTTTGTTTGCAAAGGATGAAGAAACAAAGCAGAATTTGCAGGAACAATTTGCTGAACGACAAGTAGAACGCCGATATCAAGCAATTGTTGAAGGAACATTGGAACAGCAAGGCATTGCTGAAGATTGGTTGATTGAAGATAAGAATCTACGTGTATGGGTTTCCAAAAAAGAGATTAGGGGCTCAAAACTCGCCATAACTCATTGGAAACTTCTCCATACAAATTCGGAAATAAGCAAAGTAGAATTGAAAATTGAAACGGGAAGGAGACATCAAATCCGAGTACAATTGGCCGAAAGAGGCAATCCGGTTGTGGGTGATCAAGCACATGGTTCAATAATTCAAACAAAACGATTGATGTTACACGCAACCACGTTGATTTTCATTCACCCTAATGGAGAAGAAATGAACCTCTTCTCAAAACCCCCTTCAATCTTTGAAAAGAATACATTCTGATGAAAGATGACATGCATTGAATAACCGGTGCCAAGACCCAGCAATTACATGGGCAGCGCGGACAACACTAGTCTAGTCGACCAAGGCTGGATCAAAGTTAAGGGAGCCCGCACCCACAATTTGAGGAACATAGATGTCGAATTGCCCAGAGGACAGTTTGTTGTNATCTCTGGAGTATCAGGAAGTGGAAAATCTAGCTTAGCATTTGATACATTATATGCTGAAGGTCAGAGAAGATATGTCGAGTCGCTATCCTCCTATGCAAGACAATTTCTAGGGCAGATGAAAAAGGCAGATTGCGATCAGATAGAAGGCCTTTCTCCGGCGATTAGTATTGATCAAAAACAAGGCTCTCATAATCCAAGATCAACAGTNGCTACAGTTACTGAAATTATGGATTACCTCCGTTTATTGTGGGCTAGAATAGGGATTCCACATTGCCCCNCATGCGGTGATGAAGTTGCTAGAAGAACCATTCAGGAGATAGTCGATGATATGTTGTGGCGGTTTACCGATCAAGCATGTGCCATATGGAGTCCAGCGATAAGAAATAGAAAAGGCACCCATGTCGATTTATTCCAACATTTAGTCGATCAAGGATGGACACACGGTAGAATCAATGGTAGGGATGCAGAATTTGAGAATCCACCATCTCTTGAAAAGAATCTTCGCCATGATATTGATGTTCGGATGGATCGAATGAAGATAGGAAACCCGACTCGCCAGAGATTGACTGAGGCTGTGGAGGCAGGACTGCGCCTTGGCGGAGGGACCGTCGCCATCGAAAGGATAGATTCCGATGAAGAAGCACTAGCCTATAGTGAGGAATTCGCTTGCCCAAAACACGGTTCTTTCATGCCGGAATTAAGTCCCCGAGTCTTTTCATTCAATAGCCCTCTTGGCGCATGCTCTTCTTGTCAAGGATTGGGAGTTCAACGTAGATTCAGTGAGGAGTTAGCAATAATCGAAGAAGCGAGCATTAGTGAAGGCTGTATCAGGCCATTTCGACAATCGATGTCTCCTGGATGGTATCGAAAACAGATGGAACAAGTAGCGGCGCACTACGGAATGCCCACCGACATCCCATTCAAGGAATTAGATGATGATCAAAGGGACATCCAATTATATGGAACGGGCTCAACTATTATCGATTTTGAATTCCGTTCAGAAAAGGGTTCGACGTACAAGATGCAACGTCCGTGGATGGGGGTGATGGGGAGATTGAACAAAACATACACCGAAACAAGTTCCGAAAGAACCCGTCATAGATTGATGTCATTCATGACAGACGAACCCTGTTTAGATTGTAATGGTGAAAAATTGAATCCTTCTGCAAGAGGAGTTACTGTTGGTGGGACATCACTTCCATCTCTTAGTTCAATGACAGTTTGTGATTCATTACAACTAGTTCAGTCATGGCGTGGAGGTAAAAAGCCACTAGGTGAAAAATCCCTATTTATTGGAGATGAAGTAATCAAGGAAATTGAGAACCGGCTTTCTTTTCTTAACGATGTAGGATTAGATTATTTGACACTCGATAGAAGGGCCAACACCCTTTCTGGCGGCGAAAGTCAAAGAATTAGATTAGCTACACAAATTGGTACTAGATTGACCGGCGTTATGTATGTCCTTGATGAGCCAAGCATTGGACTTCATCAGAAGGATAACGCTCAACTCATTAGTACACTTAGGGAATTGTCCGAATCAGGAAACACATTGATTGTTGTTGAGCACGATGAAGAGACTCTTNGACAAGCAGATTGGTTATGCGACCTAGGTCCTGGAGCAGGCGCTGATGGTGGAGAAATTGTAGCAAATGGCCCGCCAATGGATATAATGGAATGCGAGGAGAGCATAACGGGCGCATATCTGTCAGGCCGCCGTAAGATTCCAACACCTGAATATCGTATCCAACCAGAAAATGGATGGTTAACAATCAAAGGTGCAAGACACAATAATNTAACCGGAATTGATGTAATGATACCTTTNGGTTTGATGACCGCTGTGACAGGAGTTTCCGGTAGNGGGAAATCTTCTCTAGTGTCTGGAATATTAGGCCCAGCACTAATGCGCATAACTCAGGGAAGTGANAAAGTNCCAGGAAAACACGACGCCATTATTGGTGCAGAAGATGTAGATAAGGTCATTATAATTGATCAATCACCAATTGGTAGAACACCTAGATCAAACCCTGCAACATATACCAAAGCGTTCGATGAGGTTAGATCAATATTTGCAAACACCCCATTGTCAAAGGAACGCGGGTACAAACCAGGGCATTTTTCATTCAATGTAAGGGGGGGCCGTTGTGAATCGTGCAAAGGCGCAGGATCAATAAAATTGGAAATGAATTTTTTACCAGACGTATGGATGACATGCGACATTTGTAAGGGTGCCCGATATACCCGAGAAACACTAGAAGTGGAATGGAAGGGGAAGACTATTTCAGATATTTTGGCAATGTCAGTTTCTCAAGCAACTACCTTTTTTGAACACCACCGCAAACTCCACCGAATATTATCAACCTTGAATGATGTTGGCCTTGGATATATCAGACTCGGCCAACCAGCAACAACACTCAGTGGAGGAGAGGCGCAGAGAGTTAAATTAGCAAGCGAATTGAAAAGACCAGCAAATAATCACACATTGTATATTCTTGATGAACCAACAACAGGCCTTTCATTTTCTGATACCCAAAAACTCATCGAAGTATTGTTGATATTAAGAGAAAAGGGTCACTCAATCGTTGTTATTGAACACCATCTCGATGTTGTGAAAAGTGCGGATTGGATTATCGACTTAGGCCCGGACGGCGGAGATGGTGGAGGTACTGTAGTTGCTCAGGGAACCCCAGAAGATGTTTCAAAAATCAAGAAAGGATATACTGGAACTTGCCTAAAGGGCGTATTATAGGACCGAAGCCATAATCCCCCGGAACCGCTTCGAAACCGTATGGATGCTGAATATCCCACCCCCTTAGAACCTTCAAAGGATTATTCAGATATCTTTGATATCACNGCCTCAACCGAAACTCTGAACGAGAGATTGAATCAAACCCGAGCAGAAGAACGAGAGATATTCTTGTTCAATACCGGCCCTGGAGTTTTAATCAATCGATTAATGCCAATTCCAGTTATTGCAGCAGGATTAATTTATCAATTCGATCCAACGTTATTGAATTTCAAATTAAATGGCACGATTATTCCAATCATGCTTTTTTTGATTCTTATCGGTCAAGTATTGTGGCAGGTCTTGCTTGCAAAACGAGCAAGGGGTTTGAAATTGACAAGGGCTAACTTTGAGTTGGAAGGAGTGTTAGCTAGAAGAAACGGCCAACCATTCAAATCCCTTGAAGGATATGATCAGGTTTCAAACACATTACGCGACGAACATTATCAGGCAATTTCCCATCGAGTATTTGGGGTAATTGCAATATTATGCTACTTAGTTACCCTGTTTGGAGCTATATTCTTCACTTCCCCCTCTGCGTGGAATGAAATGACATTTACAGCATCAGACCCATGGCCATTCCTTTTGGCAATGTCAGTAGCAGTAGGNACAGGTCTCTCCATCTTAGTTTGGTTAGCAGCGACGATGGACCCAACCAAAGACTTTGATGCCTCTCAACCAACCGGACTTCTTGCTACATATGTCCCATCGGGCCACCCTACTCTCTTAACCGCACCATTTACTCAGATGATGCGTTATATGATGGAACCAACTCTTGCTAGCAAATGGAATCAATACATTAGAGAAACCACTCATCAAGTAAAAGACGGAATATCCAAAGTAGCGGCTGTTGAGAAAACGATTTTTCTTTATCACATGAATCAAGAAGGAGTATTAGACGACGACCAAGTACAATCAGAACTTGGTGAGATTTTTTCAAAAGATTCAGTTGATCAGATTCTTTCTCATGAGATATTCAACATGAAGATGATACAGCATTTATTGGAATTAACTAGAGAATATATCCCCTCATTTTTCTTAGTTATAGATCGCCTCGAGCATCTTTTCATGAATGAATTAGAAGACTTACAAAACTCCACATTTATTTTTGACTCAGAAGTTGATAGACAAACATCAAGTGATCAAATCAACCTCCTGATATACCTTGCATGCTTGATCGATAGTGATGAAACGTATGAGGTAGAAGTGATTTCACCCTCGCTTGAACCACAACACCAAACAATTAAACTAACATTTGACAAAGAACAAACTGTAAAAACTCCGGAAAGCAAAGCACTCTCTATTTCAAATAATGAAAAAATAGACTTGATAGATGTTATTGGAGACTCCCTTGACAAAGGATCTGTGCTATGGCTTTCCATGCAACCAAATGGTAAAGGAATATTTGATACTCATGTAAGGCTAAAGAATTCTGCAGGAGATGTTATTGAAGGAAGAACGATGCGGACATCCGTTTCAAAGAATATTTCTCAAACTCTGAAACAATATTCTGGCAAGGCCGGNAAGGCTGGCGGGTTAGCAGTACCTCTGTTGAAAGTAGTACCAACCCTACGCAAACTCGTCGGATTACCTTGAATAGAGAATGAAAGCCTTCATGGACGGNCTTCAATCACAACCTTCTGCCCCTACGGGGCAGGTTGTGCTGGGNTTGTCAACNATTGTGCACCGNATCGAAGTCACCCCAAAGCCCGGAATGGTTGACGTAAGGGGAGAAGTTGTTAGGCGTTCACTCCTCAATAATCACAATATTTCAGTAGATAAGGTGAGAAGTATTGTTGGCTTTTTAGTCAATTCAGAGTTGGACGAAGACCCATTACACGAGGATTTGGATGTATTATTCGCAGATCCAATAATCGAGAATGCAACATGTAACTCTCCCCTACTTGAAGATGAGGNACAATTCCCAGAACGTCCAGATGCGGTAATCAGTATCGGCTTCAAACCTGGAGTTACTGATAACCCTGGAAGTGCTGCTTTAGACGGCCTTCTAACCCTTCATCCAGAGTTGGGTGATGGTGCTGCAATTTCAACATCAATGACTTACGCATTTCATGGCCTNAGTGAAGATATTGATCTAAATTGGCTTGCAAAACANCTTCACAACCCTCTAATTGAAATCGCTAAAGTTGCAGATACAAGAAATCCAAANACCCCNCTCCCCGTTCTAGATTTTCCAACNCCTCAAAAGACTGAATTCACCATACCCGCAACCATAGATTTAGAAGTAAGCGACGAAGAACTTTTGGAGATTTCAGAAAAGGGAATACTCGCCNTGAGTTTAGAGGAAATGAAGGCGATACAATCGCATTATAGAGANCCCGAAATCCAAGCCCATAGAGAAGCTAGAGGCTTACGTCCAGATGCTCCAACCGATGTAGAACTGGAATGCCTTGCACAAACTTGGTCAGAACACTGTAAACACAAGATTTTCGCTGCAAAAATCAAGCATCACGATACCGAAACAGGAGAGAAGAGTGAGATTGANTCACTTTTCAAAACCTATATNATGAAACCAACCGAAAAAATGCGAAATGAAGTTGATTGGCTACTCTCAATCTTTCATGACAACTCCGGAGTAATTTCTTGGAATAATGAATGGAGCCTTTGTATGAAAGTGGAAACTCACAATTCTCCTAGTGCTTTAGATCCATATGGTGGAGCGATGACAGGTATTGTTGGAGTGAATAGAGACATCCTTGGCACAGGATTAGGAGCCAGACCAATCGCCAACACCGATATCTTTTGTTTNGGCCCNCCTGATTGGGANGGGGAATTGCCGGAAAACCTGTTTCATCCGAGTCGTGTCCTTGAAGGGGTCCATGCAGGCATCAGGGTAGGTGGTAATGAAAGTGGGATTCCGACTGTGAATGGTGCAATAGTCTTCGATGATAGGTTCATTGGCAAACCATTNGTATATGCGGGAACGATTGGATTGATGCCCAGATATCTACCCGATGGAAGAGAAACCCACGTCAAAAATCCAGCAGAAGGAGATTTGGTTTACATGGTTGGTGGTAGAGTTGGGGCTGATGGAATCCATGGGGCTACATTTTCCAGCCTCGAATTAACGGAAGAAAGCCCTAGTAGCGCAGTACAAATTGGTGACCCCATTACACAGAAAAAGATGCTTGATATGATTCTCGAAGCACGAGATGCGGGCCTAATCACATGCATTACAGACAACGGAGCAGGCGGCCTTTCTAGCAGCATTGGAGAGATGGCAGAGTATACTGATGGTTGTATTATCGACTTGGCATCAGTTCCATTGAAACAAAGCGGATTATCTGCTTGGGAAATATTGGTTTCCGAATCTCAAGAAAGGATGACGGTTGCAGTACGCCCCTCNGATCAANCAGCGTTCGAAAAANTGGCTAACCTGCACGAAGTTGAAGCGACAATAGTTGCCAAATTCACTTCCACAGGNNTGTTTCATGTCAAATATGGGGACCTGACAGTTGCATCTCTTCCTTTGACTTTCTTACACGACGGGGTTCCACAATTACAATTACAAAGTGAATGGAGNCCACCGAAAAACGCTCCCTTTGAACCTCCATCCGAAGCGAATCATAACGAAATTTTGTTAGATNTGTTGAGGAGACCAAATATCGCTAGCAAAGAAACATTGGTCAGACAATATGATCATGAGGTAATTGCCCAGACTGCAGTCAAACCCNTTGTTGGCAAGAAATGTGATGGNCCAGGNGATGCAGGAGTACTTGCACCAATCCANGGAGATTCTCAAGGTTTCGTNGTATCTTGTGGCCTTTCACCGAGATATTCTGATATCGACGCAGGAGCAATGGCAGCAGCAGCAGTTGATGAAGCAGTGAGAAATGCTGTTTGCAGTGGTGTGGACACCAGTAAGATGGCTGGTTGTGATAATTATTGTTGGCCAGACCCAATTCAAAGCGAGAAGACACCNGATGGTAAATTCAAATTGGCCCAATTAGTTAGGGCGAATAGGGAGTTGGAAAGAGCATGTACTGGTTACAATGTTCCATGTATTAGTGGTAAAGATTCAATGAAAAATGACTATGGTAAAGGGAAGGACAAAATCAGCATCCCNCCAACTTTGTTGTTTTCTCTCATTGGTAATCATCCGGATGTTAGAGTATCAATAACGAGTGATTTGATTGATTCTGGANATCATTTGTTTATCTTAGGGGAGACTAGAGAAGAACTTGGAGCAAACGAAGTTGCGTACATGTTGCGCCGGCAAAACAGGGNGGAAGGAATTGGAGGAAAAGTACCGCGCTTACACGACATTGAATCTAACCTCTCGAGATACAAGGCCTTGACTAAAGCGATTCACAAAGGATTGGTTTCAAGCGCTCATGATTGTAGNGAGGGGGGNGTNTCAGTAGCATTAGCTGAGATGTGCATAGGTGGCCGGCAGGGNGCTAGCATTGACATTGCNGAGATTGGANAAGCTAGTAGATGGGCCAGATTGTATGGTGAGAGCCTAGCTCGAATCATTGTAGCAGTAATGCCTGAAAAACTCGAAGAATTCAAACAGGAAATGGATGGCCATCATTATGTCGAATTAGGAAAAACAAACGATTCTAGTCATATAATCATCAAGGACGGTGGAGAAACATTGCTTGATGTGGATGTTGAAAGTGCTGCAGAAGCATGGAAAGAGACATTCCCCGGGGGCGATTTCTGATGGTTCATACGCCAAATGTTGCAGTACTCGCCGGCTTCGGCATAAATTGCGATCATGAGACTGCAGCAGTATTCAGGATTGCAGGAGCAAACCCCGAAAGAATACATGTTAACCATCTTGTTTCAGGGGAAAGAAACCTTTCAGAATTCCACATCCTTGCAGTCCCTGGTGGGTTTTCATTTGGAGACCATCTCGGTAGTGGTAGATTACTTGGAAATAGGATGCGTTTCAGTCTTAGAGAACAACTATCTCAATTTGTAGCTGAAGGTAAACCGATTATTGGAATCTGCAACGGTTTTCAGGTACTGGTTAAGACGGGTTTGTTACCCGGTAAAGAAATACCAGATTTTGAGCAGACAGCATCTCTTACTTTGAACAACAGCGGTCGTTATGAAGACCGCTGGGTAACTTTGGATTTTAACCAAGATAGCAATTGTATTTGGACTAAAGGCATTCAAAGAATGGAAGTACCAGTAAGGCATGGAGAGGGGAAATTTGTTACCCCTTCTGAGGAGATTCTTGACTCATTAGATGCCAATGGGCAATTGGTTTGCCGATATGTAGACCCTTCTACTTCACCCGGAGAGGGTATCACAAACAACCCCTTGCCATTTCCAATTTGTCCTAATGGTAGTATGAGAAATATTGCTGGAATCAGCGACCCTACAGGGTTGATATTCGGTCTGATGCCCCATCCCGAAGCGATTTATGCACGTTGGTTGCACCCTCACTTCCGCCGTCAAGAACTTCCCGATGTAGAACGTGCCCCCTCTCCATTTGGACACATCATTAGTGATGAGACAGAGACTGAAGAAAGCAACCGCCTGGCTAGAGACCGTGAAGCCGAACGATTAGTTTGGGAAGGAGAAGGTATGGTAATTTTCCATAATGCTGTTGAATATGTGAGAAATAATCTTTGAGCAAGATTATCATAACACCCCCTTTCGCCGAAACATGGTTACTGAGAAACTGTGGATGGACTCCATAGAGGCTTGCTATGAGACAGAATTTTCAGCAACCGTTCAGGCAATTGAAGAAGACAAGGTAACCTTGGACCGAACCCTATTTTATCCAATTGGAGGAGGTCAGAATTGGGATCTTGGAAAATTAACTTGGGACGGTGGAGAATCCGAAGTGTCTGAAGTGCGTGGAAGAGATGAAATTCAACACAGATTAGAGGAGGTGGGGGAGTTACAAGTTGGACAAATTGTCGAAGGCAAGATCGATTGGCAACGCAGGCATGCCCACATGCGTATGCATACGACACAACATCTTGTTTCTGGTATAGTTTACGAGATGTTTCATGGAACTAGAACTGTGGGAAACCAAATCCACCATGACAGAAGCAGAATCGATTTCAACCCGATTAAATTCGAGGAAGAAATGTTGAACAGAGTAATCACTCAAACAAATTCAGTCATCGAATCCGGACTCGATGTAGAATGTAGAATCATGACTAGAGAAGAAATCAATCGAATCATGCCCCCAGATCGGACAAATATGAACCTCTTACCTTCTTCTGTAAAGCAATTACGCGTAGTTAGAATTGGAGAGGATGTGGATTTATGCCCCTGCGCGGGAACACATGTGCGTAATTTATCAGAAATCGGAGAAGTTAGATTGTTAGGTAAGAAATCCAAAGGTAAAGGGACACAAAGAGTCAGTTATACACTTAGCGGCCTTGGAGACCACCTTTGATTACAAATCTAAATCATCCTCAAAATCTTCTTCATTTCCATCCAAGATTTCGTCAACCAAATCCAGAGCCTTGCCCCAATCCTTTCGCGCCTTACTTCTTTTTTCAACCAATGAATCATCATCTATCACTCTAGATGCTACTGAATCAACCAACTCCCTGTCTTCTCCAACTCGATCCGATCTATCTGCCTTTGGAATTGGTCGATTAGGATTTGTTCTAGCGCCCGGCATAAAATCTTCAACAACAGGAAGGTTTGCACCAAACCGTTCGATCTGTTCGGCATTAGGGGGGCGTTCCTTCCAAGGATTTCTATTAGCCACTTTTTGGATTACGGACCCTTTTTCCTTAGCGGCTTGCTCTGCAAATAGATTCCTTATGTCTTCGGTCGTAGTTTGTTTCGCAGGAGGGGCTAATAAACCAGCTAGAACTTGTAGCCTTCTTAACTCATCACCGTGCACCTCATCATGATCCCATCTTTGTGGAGATGAAATCATCTGCAATAGTTCAAGGGCGAATTGAGCAAGAGGACTTTCTGAACCAAGCCCATCTACCTTTTTTCGTAATTTAGCGTGATTATCTATACAACTTTTACAGCGTTTAGTGCCGGCAACATCGCGAGCATCGCAGAGTAAACAACAGGACTGGAACCCCATCTCTTGCATTGCTCTTCGGGGTATAGCCATGTTGTTACCAGGGCTTTGGAAGAGGTCCATATCTATGGATTGAGTGGTAGTAGGCTTCATGGCACACCCTTTACACCGCCTCTATGATGGCGCCCAGTCCGAACCGAGACCCACGTGCTGGCCGTTTGGAAAATGACCCCTTCGATCGAGTACACAGAGTTCGTGTAGAACAGCCGCGCCAAGTCCACGCTCCAGATTTAAGCCAAGTTCTCCAGAGTCTATGGGGAATGGCACAAACACAACCAGTGCACCACCATAAAGGGCGACTTTGGCATTTTAGTGACGAGGAAAAGAAACACCTTATGTTGGCGACCGGAGCTTTCACTCTTGCACTCGGTTTTGTCATGGCTAATGGAGTAACAGGACTTCTTCAAATGGGACTAATTTCATGGTTGGTTACAGTATTGATTATGATGCCACTTATGTTGATAGCAATAGGCCCAGCCTTTGTATTACATGAAATTGGACACAAATTAGTTGCTAAGCACTATGGGTGCTGGGCAGAATTTCGAGCAGATCCACAGGGTTTGAAATTTGGAGTCGCCCTTGCATTCATTCTAGGCTTCTTATTTATGGCGCCGGGGGCGGTAATGGTTGCAGGTAGAGTTCAAAGAAGGCAGAATGGTCATATTGCAGCAGCAGGGCCCTTAGTCAATCTAGGTTTATTTTTGATAGGTATTCCATTAGGGGCGGCCCTACTTGTAGCGGTCGGCACCACCAATGCACCAATGCTTTCTTCAAATGGCATTTCTTTACCAGCCATGGTGTATTTTGGAATTACATATTGGCTTACGGCAAACCTCATTCTTGGTCTATTCAACATGCTACCATTCGGCCCATTAGATGGGGTAAAAATCAAAGATTGGTCAGAACCAGCATTTTGGGCATTGATTGCAGCCTTTGCAATACCAGGAGTTCTCTGGCTCGGAGGAACAATCAATGTCATGGGATGGGTAGTGGCTCTATCCGAATTGGTATGATATCTACTCAAATTCAGGGCGGGGATTATCCCGATCAGAGGTATGAATTCAATATTGGCTGGTGATCTAGATGCAAGAACATCATAGTTCCATACCAAGTCATCAAATCTACAGAATTAATGAGATTTTGCATTCCTGAAGCATAATCATTCTCCATCCAATATAACATTTCATCGATTGTATCACATGTTTGGTGATAGCAATCATATCCATCCACTAAACCGCCAAATCCAACCGTTACTGTATCAATTGCTTGGAAAGAAGCATGATCACTTCGTGCGGTTGTAGCCTCATTTATGATTATTCCAGGTTCTCCAGCTTCAGCCCAAGCCTCATTTAATTCTCCATTAAGTACAGCTAATTGTTCCTCAACTCCTAATGCATCTCCTGCTAACCATTCGGCAAGATAGACCATTTTTGGCTGATTAATCACATCTTCTTCAGTGTCAGGGCCGATATATACTCTGAATGGCCAATTTTCCTGACTTGCCGGATAAGAACCTGTTCCGTCAGGCCCCACCCTATCAGATGGAGTACCATTACCTGGCCAATTGACTCCTCCCATGTCTATATTTATGTAATTTGAAATTGTGATTCCATCTGGAATATCTTCAACCCAAGCGATACTACCTCTTTTACCACCTTCTTCACTACTCCATAGACAAAAGACGATACCTCTTCTTGTGGGGATATCAAACATTGCTTCAGCCATATTTAGTACTACAGAAGTTCCAACAGTGTTGTCATACGCACCGACGCGAGTTCCATAGCCTCTAGGGGCCCCCATATCTACAGGAGTGGGGGCAATAATAGGTGCAATATCAAAATGAGCACCAATCACCATCCACTCATCAGGATTTTCATAACCTTCTTTATATGCACAGATATTGTAAGCCTCAGGATTAGCCTCTATATATTGAAAACGATGTCTTTCTACATTTTCATATCCATATTCTGTAAATTCTTGAACTAGGAAATCTGCAGCATTCTCATAAGCAGGATTTCCTTGACCCGCCCATCTATTCAGATAACCTTTAGCCCCATCATATGGATCGGCAGATGGAGTTTCATCAGAAAGTACAGATAACATATTGTAAGTTTCCAAACCACTTACTATGCCAGTGCTATGTGACCCCCCGTCAGCAACAGAAACCCCCGCAGCGACTGGTCTAACTATAGAAGCACCTTTTACAGAAACAGCACCTCCCGTTTCAGTACTATTTGCTAATTGCAATAACCCCCCTTCGAATTCACTTTCAATAATTTCAATTCCTCGAGAGGCTTTCATTCCATTTTCAATCCAAGTTTTCCATGAAACATTCCCCTCTCTAATTGGAAAATATTCTCTTCCCGGCTCACCAATTAATACAATAAATGAGTCAATACGTGGAGGGATAAGTATTACAATTTCATACTCTTCATTTTCACCTAAATCTAAAACAGTCCCATTTTGTATATATCCAGTGTTTGGTTGCAATACCAAATATGGAACTAATACCCGCATTGCTTCATCGGCTTTGAAGTAAACACTTTGAAAGATTCCTGCTGTTAGTGGATCAGGAGCAATAACGAGTGCATCTCCATTTACAAAATCATTATCGTCATCATTACCAAAACAACCAGACATACTTGCTAGTATGAATAGCGACGCGAAGAACAATGCTCGTATGCCCGCATATCCACTCATGACCGGCGCAGATAACCACATATGTTGAATCTGTTGCAATCAAGGTCAAGCAGATTTGGAAGCATTACTCTTAAGACCCAACAAGTGTAACTAGTATTGAGAACATGGATAAGAAGCGTAAATTGGCGGAAAAGGAGCGCGGAAACAATTTCTTGTGGGCGCGCTACATTATCCCAGATCCTGTGGATCAGGTAAAAACGCCGATATTAGAAGGTTGAGTATAATTTTACACACTCATTCACTATTCGGTTTTACTATAATTAGTAAAATCAGAATTAATGCCATTACGGCAGTACTTACTCCAGAAATAAGCAATAAGTCCTTTGCTGTTAAAGATGTAAAAATCCCCTCTGAATCAGAAATCTCTTTTGGACTATCATCATTACTTTCACCATATTTCGCCCCAATTTGCGGCAAAGACTCATCCGGATGAATATCTTCTGTGACAATAATTGTACCATTATACACAGTCCCATTTGATAATAAATCTTGATACTCATATACCCCTACGCCGAATGTACCATTAAACCAAACCAAAAAAGTCACATTACATTCACTAGTATTATTCACACCAGTTTGATTACATTCTGGCACCAATTCACCAGAATCCCAGTCATTAGACCCATTGAATAACCCATCTCCATCTCCATCATAGACGATACGATGGGTGATATTCTCATTCGAATCCACATTATGCCAAATCACAGAATCATTGTACACTATCTGAGAACTATTTGGAGTCAGCCCAGTCTCTTTAATGACGACCGTAAAAGTATCAGCGGAATGTGCTTGAACATTAGCCGATAGCAAAACTATGGAGGCCAGAATAAAAATTTGTATAGAATTCAGCGTCCCCATCATTTCTTCCAAATGTTCATTACAAATAAATAAATCAGCATTAAATCTTCAAAACCGTTAATTGAAATATAATATATTTACGGCACGAGCCATGCGGCGCAGCACCCTCTCTATGGATGACTCAGCAGTTGACAAAATTCTAGTTATTGCTATTGTGGCTCTTACTTCTGTCAGTTTAATCTCTATCCTTGCATATGTAAATTTAGATTCTACAACTTCTAATGTAGATATAGAAGCGGATTGGATAGATCCAGTTGTTGAAATTGAAGATGCAAACCATAGCCATAGTGATTTGCTAGCTCATAGGCTTAGCACTGATAATATTCAATTAATTGATTATCATAATTTGAATTGTGACGGTAATGAAAAACCCCCTTCCGAACTGGATAACGTTGCAGGCAGGCCATGCTCGCCCGATTACAAAAATGTAGCACCAACGCCCGGCGACTCATCTGAAATAGCGATAGAAGGAAACTTTCTC
>PBHQ01000017.1 GCA_002719475.1 Methanobacteriota archaeon
TTGAAGAAAGCGAAGCAAGAATTGCATCTAGATTTGGTCAAGGACAGATGTTTTTGCGGTCTCCGTTTAATGGCACTTCTGAATGGATTAGATTGCATTCAGAATCTCCACCAGTCCCTCATGAATCTATGACAAAGTTCTGGGACAAACTTGACAATGAAGCTAAGAGAATTGCTCTGCAATAATTACTACATGCAAAGGGATTCAGTGGGCCGGCGCTAACGCTACCGGATGCTCAATTATTCAGTCGCTAATGCTTGTTTTAATCATCTTTCAATATTCAAATCTGAAAATCAGCATCCTAGGACCCGAAAGAGTATGAGTAGTACTACCCCTGTCGATAAACATGGAACTTGTGTTTCCGGACTTTCCGCCGATGGGGCCATGGCAGGCATACGTCTGGTACATCGCCTTCCTACCATTTCTATTCAGGCTATTTTTGGTATCAAGACCTCTTTACCAGGTAATCAAGGTCCTTGCACCGCATGGCGGTTGGGCCATCAAGCAAATCAGAGAATTGCCGATCAAGGGCTTAGGTCTGTTAGCATTCAATGAAATTCTTGCTTTCTGTTTGCCACCATTGTTGGTATTGACCGTTCGTTTGATGGTCGACCCGCTAGGTTGGCAGAGTTGGTCTGAAGTGAATGCGACAGGCTTGGTTTTGTTACTGGGTGCCTTCTTGATCTGGATGTATCTGGATTTATTGCGTGTATTCAGAGTTCGAATGATGATGCAAGCAGTTCTTGAGCAGGATATCGATAAGTTGCGAAAGAGAGCTGGTTTAGTACTCGGTGCTCGCACCTGGTTGAAGCGAATTGGTAGGGGCGAGGATGAACCAGAAAAGCCATTGGCGCGGGCTGCAATAGAAGGAGCAGTAGGTGGAAAAGTGGTCTCCAAGGGAGTGCTTGGAGCGATTACTGGAGTTGCTGTGGAGGCGGTGCGAAGAGGTGCAACAGCATTGGTCGACAAGGTCGATAACACCATCGAGAAGAAGTTCGAGCAAGCGGTGTTTGAGTATAATCAGAACTTGATTTTGATTCTTTTGAGAGATATCGCGATGTCAGCAGGTCCTTTGTTGATTCTGACCCTCATCCCTTCGATTACGGCATAAGCCCGAACAGGCAGGTTGAAGGGCGTTCCGCGTGGGGTCGGCAAATGAGAGAGATGCCACACCTGATTCTGATGCGTCACTGTCAATCTGCTTGGAATGCTCTCAACCTGTTTACAGGATGGGTGGATGTTCCTTTGTCAAAGAAGGGAATCGATGATGCCATTCAGGCAGGTAAGGATATCGCGGATCTACAAATCGATGAGGTACACACCTCGTTGTTGATACGGGCGCAAATGACTGCCATGATCGTAGTCGCTCAGAACTCCAATGGGGTAGTTCCAGTATTCAAACACGATTCAGACAGTGGCGATGAGAACCAGCGCAAAATGAATGAGTTGGCATATATCCATGGCGAGCCTGAGAACGTTGTGCCAGTCTACATTTCATGGCGTTTGAACGAACGTATGTATGGCGACCTCCAAGGTCAGAACAAGAAGGATATTCTTTCAGAATTCGGGGAAGAACAGGTTTACATCTGGCGACGTTCTTTCGATATTCCTCCGCCCAATGGGGAGAGTTTGAAACTGGTTGCAGAGCGTACTATCCCATACATGGAAGAGACGATTTTTCCGGCTCTTGCATCTGGCAAGAATATCTTCATCGCCGCACACGGTAACACATTGCGCAGCATAATCATGCATCTTGAAGAGATGTCGATAGAGGAAGTGAAGAAACTCGAAGTTCCAATAGGTGTGCCAATCATCTTTGACAAGGTCAATGGAAAATATTCCCGAAGGTGATCAGGTGTCCGACGATTCAATCGTCGCTCGATGGAAACGGCTTCCCTCTAAGGTCAAGTGGCCTGCTGGATTGTTTGCAGGATGGCTTGTTTTGATTCTGACGATTCAGATTTCAAACAGTATGTTCGTCACTTCAAGTATGCCTTCAGAATGTCCTGAAGACAGCAGGAATTGCGTGCGTATTGCACATGATGGCACTTCGTTCAGATCAGATGGCTTGGAGCCCTTGCGCTTCAATGCCTCCAAGGAAGAAGTCATCTCCGAGCTAGAGAACTGGTTTGAGGAGCGTTGGCTCGCCTCGGTAATTTCGCTTGAGGAAGAGGGCGATTCTACGATATTATACGGTGTAGATCACACCGAATTCTGGTTCTTTGCTGACGATGTTTTCGTCTCGGTATCTTGTGTTGACGGCGCTGCCGAATTGACTTTGCACAGTCAATCGCGACTTGGAAGAGGTGACCTTGGTGAAAATCATCGGCGCATGGTCGAATTGAGCGATGATATTTCTACGGTAGAGTGGTCAAACGATTCTTGCGAAGGATGATGAGTAAGTACCTTTCTTGCAGTTACGATGGCATCCTTTTGGCGGCATGACGGCTATGCGGGCCGTTATCTTGAGGTCGACCTATCCAATGGTTCTCTCAAAGAGCAACTCCTCGATAAGGAGACTTTGCTTTCCACCATTGGGGGCAAAGGTTTGGCGACCCGCCTATTGACATCGTGTGATACAACCGATGATGAGGCATACGATTTACGCCACCCGGTGACAGGAGTCGCAGACCCTGCTATGCATTCCTCTACACCAGTTCTTGTCATGACTGGGCCGTTTCAAGGTTCCAAAGTAGGTTCATCAGGTAGGGCGGTGGTATGTTCCCGCTCACCTTTGACCAATGTCTACATCGATACATACATCGGTGGAGATTTCGGACACGATTTACGATTGGCTGGTTGGGACGGGCTGTTCATTCATGGCCAATCTGAAAGTATGACTCGGCTACAGATTGAGGATCAAGAAGTTTCCTTGCATGATGCCGAAGAACTCCGTGGAATGACAACTTGGCAGACCGAGAAGGCGATTGCAGCCAAGACCGAAGTTCAAGATGTATTTTCCATCGGGCCAGCAGGAGAGTCAGGGGTTCGTATTTCCAGTCCGATAACCGCTGGAAGAAGGGCCGCAGGTCGCGGCGGTACTGGGGCGCAATTCGGTAACAAGAACCTCAAGGCAATCTCAATACTTGCTTCGGGCGAGTCGCGAGTTGCTGATGATACCCAATACCTTGGGGCTGTGAAGAAACAGCGTCAGAAGATGGGCGAGTATCGCAAGGCCGGAGACCCATTCTATCGCTTTGGAACCAGTAGGGCGCCCATCTATGCGAGTGAAATGGGTCGGATGCCCACATTGAATTACACTTCGACAACAGGTTCTGTGATTCAACAATCGAAGAAAGTTAGACAATTGGATACCGTCGCTCTATCGGGTGAATTCTGGCATGATTCACTCCCTGATGCTAAGCAGTCAGGTTGTTGCAGGCCTTGCCCTATCGCTTGCGAGGCGGCCGATCGCCCTCAAGGTATCAAGGGTAAACCAATCCATATTGATAGGACTGAGAGACCGGAGTACGAGACCTTAGCCATGTTGGGCTCAAATCTAGGATTGGAATCTTCTCTCGATGTCATGGATGGTAACGATGCTTGTAACAAGTTTGGATTGGATACTATTTCCAGTGGGGCTGCTTTGTCATTGATCTGTGAATTAGCGCAGAGAGGATGGTTCCCAGAGGGGTGGTCAGAAAGCGAAGACTCTCCAGCCTTTGTTGCAGCATCGTCACGTGGGAATTATCGAGCGGGTGATTTGGTTGAATGGGACTTTGGTATTCCGGAGTTACCACCTTTGGCCCTTGAGCGTCTTGCTAACGCTGAGTTAGGGGATGGAACATTGTTTGGTACTTTAGCAGGTGGTGCAGTTGCTTGTTCAGTTTGGGTGGAGGAGAATACTGGTTTTGCTGCGACTCAATTGACTGCGCACTGTAAAGGACTGGATTTACCAGCTTGGGATCCACGCGGTAAGAGAGGAAATGGAATGGCTTACATGACTTGCAATGTTGGGGCTAACCATATGCGAGCAGGCTACAAGAATCCCACCGGAGTTCCAAATTCTTCAGCATTGGATTTGATGCCTGAATTGATTCATTCTCAGCATCAGAGCGTGATTAGAGACAGCATGATTCTCTGCGCTTTTGCTAGTGATGCTACTCCGGACGAAATCATGGTTCAGGCATTCAATGGGATAACTGGAGATACTGCCAGCATTGAGGACTTGCATCGGCGTGCTGCAGCACAATGGGATGCTGCTCGTCAATGGAATGTTGAACATTGGAATAAAATTGGAGCGACTCCAAAAGATCAGGATTTTCTTTCTTATCGATTGAGGCGAGATGCTTTGCCGGACGGTCCAGCCAAGGGTATGGTTTCATTCGTGAATGACGAAGATGAGCAGGCCTGTTTGTCGGAATATTATCGCATACGGGGATGGAATGAGGACGGAATACCTCATTCATCGTAGGGTAGCCATTCTGCTTCGCCTTCAGGTCTGAACCACCAGTAGCCGTCATCATCTTGCCACCATTCAGTGCCGTCTTCATCGATACTGTAGGAATCGTTCTGTTGTTCGGCCGCTTCTGCTGCCGCACGTTCCTCTTCCTCACGGATCATTTCATCAGTCTTCATCCCAGTCTCCTGAGCAATGGCTTGCTTAACGGCAGCAAGGTCAGCATCTTGGTCAGCAAATACTCTGGTTTGAGTGCGAATTTCAGAATGGTGATCACCTGCAGCGACAGCTTCATCCGAGTCAGCATAGAAATCTTGAGACATTTTCTGTCTGAATTCTTCGAATTCGTCGCGTCCGTAACTTCCAGTGAATGAATCTCCCTTTGCTGACATCAAATCATCAAGGTCCACTGCTCTACTCTTCAACTTAGAGTCATCAGCGATATTGGAGTCATACAACATTCCGTCGTCTTCCTCGATCTTGGGTAATTCTCTTCCCTCGGGATCGATATCTTCCAATTCCTCAACCAGTAGGTCATGTTCTTCGGCATCGATATTGTCATCTTCGAAATTTTGCTGAATTTCTCTTAGCATTTTCTTGACCAAACGGGACATGGCTCTGTCGTCGCCATCGAATTCTTTGGCANCTTTTTCAATGCGCTTGAGGAGTTTCTCATAGGGCGAACCTGTCAAGGCTCCCATGAATTTGCCGAAACCCTTCTTCTTGGCCATCAGGTCCCCTCGTACCATTAGTCATGGTTCACCACTTATGAGCATAGTCCTACCACGCTTATTCGGGAAGTATCGTGGTCGAGCAGTGGTTGGCCGATGCAATGACCGCATACAACAGGGAGTCTTTTGACAAGAGAGACTCATATTCTTCAATCATTCAGATGCCTGGAAGTATGCTTGTCGACCTCTTGTCTTGGTGCTTTCAGTCCCTGCCTGATGAGATTTTGGTAGGTATGGATGTAGACCCACAACGCAANGTCTTACCGGAAGTAGCCGAATTATTCANCGGTAGTGAATCNAGGAGCGGCCTTTTCGCAGGTCAGGGTTATACAATCGGAGAAGCGCAGATGGTTAACCGTGGAAATTCAATGACAGTACACCACCTTCCAGAAGAGTGGACCGATGATATCTTCGGCGCTGATCGTGGCCCGCGAGGTGGCCGTTTCACACATTGGTTGCATACCCATCCAAATTGCCCGGCCATACCCTCAGGAGCAGATGCACAGGCCGCACAGTGGACAGAAGGAGTTGACATGATACTCGGGGTCGAGTTCTCGCCTGAATGGAGTGCTCCATGGGTCGAAGGCGTGGAAGGTGAACGCAGGATGGTTGCCGGCTCTAAGCGCCCAGAATCAGAAGTAAGAGGAAGTTGGTTCAAGAGAAAGATGGCTGCCAGCNAGCGCCCCGTTTTGGGAAAGGCGGTGACAGGACATTCGATTCATGGTATCGAGTTGATTGCATTCCATAGGACCGGTGTAGGGGTAAACGTGATTTTCGTCGATGAGGATGATTTGCCATATGGTTGGCCACTTACAGAGGAGTGACATTTGGATGCCCAGTATCTTTAGGCCAGATGTCTAGAGTTGCTAAATCCATCTTGACGATGCCAATATCCGCGCCGAATTGGAGCATCCTTTGGTTGGCCATGGATGAAGAACTCATGGCGATGATTTTCTCAGGCCTTTGAGCGCGGGAATGATGCACTTCTAGATTGAGCATCTGTAGAACTTCAAGACCTTTGGTTGGAGGGATGAAATGGTCGAGCAACAAGACATCGGGCATGAATTGGTTGATTTCCTGTAACCAATTTTCTGTATTCCATAATTGTTNGAATTCGATTGAAGACATATCGACTGAAGCAGAAATCAGTAATGCTTCGATATCAAATGAGTCCTCAAATGCGAGGATCTTCATCACAAGGCCCCGCTCATACTCAGGTTGTTTGGGTCAACCGGCCCAGGGACATTGAACCATCTNGTGTCGTCTTCTGGTCTGTCCACCAGAGGTAGGCTAAGTACGGAAGAGGAATCGATATTGACATTNATTCCAACAGCAGCACAATCCGGAGATGGCAGATAATCCATACCAGTCTCAGTCAACTCGATTAACAAAGTATGGCCTTTTGGAATGACTACATCCATCGGATTGAACTCCATCTGCATGTTGTAGGTCAAGAATGGAACCGTAATCTTGGCATCATATCCTCCATCGCGATAACGCAGATCCATTACAGCATGCCCAAGTCTCAAGCCGGTAGTTCCATCNTTCATTGTAGCAAAAATCTGTCCGCCTNTGCATAGTGCTTGTACCGAGAGGTGAAGGGTCGGTAGTCCAGAGATGTGAGTTTCCTCGTCGAATGGTTCGCTCTCTAGAGTGACGCCGCTAATGCTTGAGACTCTTTGACCAGTAGTCTGCATTTCGTCTAAGCCAATTTCAAGATCATCAACATCTTTTGGCGGCCAAGTCTCTTCAAGGTGCCATTTTCCATCGTTGCGNTGAATTTGTACAAGGCTCTCNGGCTCAGGTCCAATCCCTTTCAGATAGTGTTCGAACCAAACGAAGATTTCGATNGCCCAATCCATNCGGGTCATNTTCGGAAATGCCTCAGCGCCGAAGCCNCTTTCCAGCCCACTNTGAATCTCNATTTGATCTGGATAATTATGTGCCCATTGCCCATAGATGCCCCTAACTGTGATGCCTCGATCTTGCAACAATTTGTGGGTTGGAGAGAAATGATATGGATCGACATTCCAATCTTGCATACCCCATACGATGTAGACGCTACCCCGATGATTCGCTAAGACATCCGGGAGGTGATACCTCTCTTCCCAGTAGCCATTCCATTGTGCACCACCGAGTTCAGCCGCTGTATAGGTTGTCCAAGGGCTTGCGGGGCCAACCAAATCATCGCCACACATTCGCATATCACTGGAGTCTCCGTCAACCGTTGCTCCTTCATAGAGAACATCATACAATAGCGCCCGTGACTCGCTTGAACCGTTGCNGTAGAACATCTGCTGCACTCCGATGCTTCCACTTATCGGTACTATTGTCTTGAGGTACTGATTCTCAAATTGTGCCGCTTCCCAATTTGTAGTTCCAGCGTAGGATTTACCCATTAGGCCAACGTTTCCATTAGACCACTCCTGTTCTCCTAACCAGCGAACTGCAGCATCTATGCCGATTTGTTCACCNCTTCCTTTGACATCCTGNCAATGCGTTGATTTTCCAGTTCCGAAGGTTGAGACTTGAGCCAAGGCATATCCNTGTGGNACNAATTCCTCGTNGATCCACTNCCCNACTCCTCTGTCNGGNNCNGTGTTGGGNGNGGATTTNTCTCCGGGCGCTCCGAAATCGTAGTAGGGNTGNATTGTTGCAATNACTGGAACNTTTGTTCCAGGNGGAACNTCTGGTNGCCAAAGTGCAAGGTGCATCTGTGGTGGCTCTGGGTAACCTANANCCCTTTCTTCCAAAGGCAAATCAACATTAACGAAATGCTCAGTCATCGGTAGGACATCCCACTCTCCCTTTTCGGGTAGTTGGCTACGCCAAGATGTNAGATTGAGGTCNAGTTTCCAACGNTCTTGNATNGGGTACTCCCACCATTCGGGGGCATCTTCAGTTTGTCGAGATTCGGTTAGGCTACCGCCGATTCCTGCGGCGAGAAAAATGAAAACTAGAATTATTGCACCTGTTGATGCCAATGCCATATCGAGTTCACGACGGGATTTAGGATCGGCATATTCCACCGGCTTTTCATCGACCAATTCGGCGATGAGGGGTTCTGACATCACTCTCGCATGAGCATGTTAGCCTTCAGGCTGACGATTGTCAGTTTTCAGAAATTTCACGTTGTTTGCGAATCCAGATAAACGATTGAANACAAAAGTAAGTGTAGATTCCACCGAGTACTAATAGGACTGCATGTGAAGAAATAATCAGCATACGATCTNCCCCTGCNATNAGCAATTGGATTAGACGCAAACCTCCAAGAGCACAAATTAGACCAAACATAGCTGCGATATGCATGAACGTTTTTTGTCGCTCAGGCATCTTTAGTGTTAGAAAGCCCATGATGCCGATTGGAGCCCCTGCAAAAGCAGGAATTAGTGCAGTAATGCTACTCATATTGACCAAGTAAGCTCCAACCCCCCAAATAATGAAAAGTAAACCAACGGCTATGGATACTTCGGGCATACTTCTTCCTGCNACTGTGTATGACTCATCGGACATGAGTTGTGGTAGCGCATTCACAATTTGAATACAACGGCTGATTGGGCACTTATTTTCAGATTTCCAATGGTCATAATCTCATTGCACGCTTTTTGAGTCACGATTTGAGGGCGTGAGTTTGATGTCTATCAGCGGTATCAGGTCAGCATGAGGGGCGAATATGCAGTGCTGTTGATGCTGCTTCTTGCCCTGTCTGCTCCATCTTCCTCAGGACTTTCTCAAGACGTTGAAGCCAGCGGAGATGATGGAGATTGGCGCAATCGAACTGTTGACCCCAGCAATTGGAGTGATGGCCCAGAATTGGAAGGTAGTCCAATGGATGAACCNCGCCCAGGTGACCCGGTAATCAGAATTCATGTGGATTACCAACCAGGCCATCTTCAGTCTAGAGTTGAGGGTGAGATAATCATCGAGTTGTTTGAAGAATGGGCTCCTATTACTGTGACAAATATGGTTGAGCATGTTGAGATGGACCTTTATGATGGGATCTTCTTCCACCGCGTCATCGACGATTTCGTCACTCAAAGTGGAGATCCGACCTGTAAGACAGCGGGTGTATATCCGGCTACCAGTCCCGGATGTGGCAGCGGGGGAACAGGTGAGACAATACCGCTTGAACATAATGAGAACCTCTCGCATGTAGATGGAGCGATAGGTATGGCCAGAAGTCAAGATCCCGATTCTGCAGATTCTCAATGGTATATTGCGGAGACTGAGGCGCACGGTCTAGATCCTGAGAACCGTGATGATGAGGGCTATGCGACATTTGGCGTAGTCAGNGATGGAATGAGNCATGTCNGNGCCATCGCCTTGGTTCCTACNTCNGATGACCCNACNGGATTGGAAGGGATTCAGAATCCTGCCTCTTCAGCAGGACGTCCTTTGTACGAAGCNAGAATNNTTGAAATTTCGATGTTGGGAGTAATTCTGGATAACAGNACNTCTGAGCAAGAAGAGGATGAACCAGTNGAGTCGNTGAGCGAAGANAATTCCTCAATCNAAGGCCTTTCGCTGATTGTCGCTGCTGCAGTTCTCACACTATTGTCAATAATCGCTTATCGTGCTTCAAAGACCATTGAAGCGGTTGAACCTATGTCGGCTGATGCAGCAATTAAAGAAAATGTCAAAGCCGACNAAACTTGAGTGATTCATGTCCTCTTGACNGCTAGGTCGAGAACTACATGCCTGATGTGTGGAGAATATGATTTGACATCTTCAAGATGAATCAAGTCTACTTGGCATCCTAGATTTTCAAATTCTTGAACTGTGGCAGCCACAAAACTTCCATCATTTAGAGAATCAACGTCAGAATTCATGTGGACATGCAGTATTCCACCTTCCGGTTTTAGACAGTNCACCGCCAATGGCCAGGCCTTTTTNGAAGACGGTAAAAGACCGAGAATAACTCTGTCAGCACAATCNTTGAGCATTGNCGCAGTCTCTTGATTATCGCCTCTATGTATCATACATCTATCACCCACCANGTTGGCGATTAATCCCTTGGTCAAGGCATCGATACTNTGCGGATTCATTTCACAAGCATGAACCTTTGAGGCTCCGGCATTACAGATTAGTGGNAAGGTGTAGTAGCCAATGCCTGCGTAGAGATCTACGACAACTTCGCCCGCTGCATCTACTTCCCCCATTCGCCTGCGTTCGGTTATATTGCCACTACTGAACATGACTTTACTTGCATCGAAGACATATCTNATTCCGTTTTCTTGATGATTTACCCATCCATAATTCCCCAANAGCATCTCAATTCTACTGCTACGCATNGGTCCGGGATCAACTTCTGCCTGTCTTGCAACCCGTCTGCAATTCAGGGCNTTGGCGACTGCTTGCCATGNGTCTTCATNACCATCNGGTAACGNGTCTTGTGGTAGTANTACCANATCNTCNAGAATCTGCCAACGGCTAGGNGGAGTCATTCCTTGCAAAGCCTCTGCAAGGCGAGCATGNGGGTCAATCTTCTCTCTAGAATTGAATTGCANTATTTGGGTTCGGCCATAGTTGCAGTCAATTTCCGAAAGCAATGGCCAAGCAATCTCACCTTCCAGTCTCAATGGGTGCACTGAGTTATCGAGTAAACCCGCTTCAGAGGCCAAAATACGCGCTTCTTCAGCCCTTTCTGATGGCACGATGAGTGCAATTCTACTCATTGATTCACCATCCGCCATGCAACAGGCGTCGGATAGTCTGTTATATGGCAGGAGTGGGTCCTCCCCTTCGGGGAGAACATGGGCGAGAGTCAATCCTGCGGCCGCAAAACAATCTTGGTAGTCATCATCCTGATGCTTTCNATGCAATTTATGGGCATTTCACTAGAGGCAGAAGAAGAGGCTGAAGCATCTGCAAGGAGTTTTTCTTTCGGTGATATCTGTGCCGCTACTAATGGCGGAGAATGCGATCAATTGAATCCGGCCACAGATGGGACNAAGCTAGCGAAAGAATGGATTGAAGGTGAATATACATTCGAAATGATCAGCACTTCACAAATCGGTTTGTCTATGGAGTGGGCTATGCACGAATTCAACGATTCCAAGGTGGGTGGTTTGAACGCTCTATTCCCNGGATTACCNGCAGAGGCTGCANANCAATTCGAAGAGAATGGACTACCTGCAGATTATCTGANGAATTTCTTTGGAGATTCAACTTTCAGTGTCGGTGGACAGACTGTTGACGAGATGATTCTCAACCAAACTGAATCCGCAGTAAGCGACTTGTTGGACAGTGGTTTTGGTGATGTTGTCTCCCTAAATGTCGATTATCTTGAGCGCGGCAGTGTTGGTTCTTCGGATCACTGTTCACAGGATAGTAGTACCGATGCTTTAGGTGAAGGAGCATATGCTGAGGACCCATACAACCCACCAATTTGCATCTCTATTTCGGCGACAATTGATTTGGCTACTACCAAGTTCCAATTGGCAGATTCTGCTGATTTGGATCTAGAGAGGTCCTATCAGGGTCTATTGACCATGGGTTCTGAGATTTCCACTCCATTCACCATCTTTGGAATGGTAGGNCACANGAANANCTTNGAGATTGAACCNCCTTCCTATGCAACTATCAATGGAGTCACGGGCACTGCAAATGCACCTGGTTCACTNCAATCTCGTTCCGACGGAGCATANTCNTANGATGTCGGTAGGTGGACTATTGACAACCTGGCGGCGACAAACGATGCTCCCACTTTGGAGGAAGAGGTTACTCTGTCAATCGCTAGAAGAACAACATCAACGATTCCTGTAGAAATAGATACTGAGAATGATACGGCAGTGGATATCTCTGTAGTTCTCGATATGTCAAATGAGGCTGCGGCCTCTCTCGATGTTTCGATTGAGTTGATGTATATCGATTCTCAAACTATGCAAGAGTGGGGTATTAGCATGGTGGACAATAGTTCTGGAGCAACAATACCTTGGGTTACTGCAGATGGAATACGTATGGCAGAGGCCAATGGTTTGGTCGACATGAGTAATTTCACAGACAACTTCCCTGTTGACGCTATTGCGGATGGTATCAGTACCATAGTTGGAGAGGGTAAGGTCCAGATGGATACCCCTGAATGGCGAACNATTGCTGGNGTTGGAGGTTTGAATTTCCATCATATCGCAGGGTCCACATGTGGTGAGGCAANCCCTCCTTCAGATGATCACGATAGGTATTGTGTGCAAGGGCAGAACGCTATGTCAGGGACCTATCCTGTATTGTTGGAGTCTAGCAGTAATAGTTTCGAATTCAGTCTTCTTGAATTAGCCAAGAGTTACATTCCATTAGAGGATACCAAATTCGATCTAGATGTCATCACGAATGCGGATTTGCAAACTATTCTCAACGCGGGGCTATCAATCGAGACGGATATGGGTGCGAGTTTCGTAACTGANATGATTCCAGATAATCTGCCACCAACCAATGTCGAGGTCAAACTAATCCTTCCTGATTGGGTTGATACTCCTGATGGAACGGGAGAAGTCGTATTCTCCGAGAATAGCGNAGTTTTAGGAATTGCAGGAACTAATCCATATGATTGGAGAAAACCGATAATGGACGGAGAAGAAACTGTCTGTCAGGCTAATCAACAGACCTGCGCTACATTCGAGGTGGAATTGGACATCTCGAAATTCGCACTTTATGAATGGAGCCAGTCAGCAGAATTGGAATTCAGCGGTAGTGCTACTTTCAGACTCTACAGAATGGGATTGCCTGAGGCTGGTAGAGATGCCTTGTCGAATGAGGATGCTTCTCTGGATATGCCTGTGGTTCCCGCCGACCTCATTCGTTTGATAATCGATATCGGGGGCAGGATGAGCGAACCATTCAACACCACTGTTCCGATAATGGGTGATGATTTGAGAATCGTTTTCACGCGCCAAGGTCTCATCAATTTCGGAGATAGTATGGGTGGTGTTCTGACTGACGCAATTCATGAAGCAGGTGTTGAGGCTACTAGAGAGAGTGGAAACAAAATCGATTTGTCACAGATAGAAGTGGTATCCAAGGTATCTAATCTAGACCCACCNGAGAGCACAAGTGTAGGAGATAGTACACCATTAGAAGTATCAATAGAAATCAAGACAACTTCCCTGACCGCTGCATGGGAAGGTGGTAGCGATATGTCTCTGACTACCGCTTCTATGCATTCTCCATTGATGCCGTTCTTTGAGGGATTCACCAAGATTCTTGGAGACAATGGTTTTGCTGCTAATGTAAAAACAGATAGCAGTGGATTCGTCTTCGACGATGGTGGAGTTCCTTTTGAGATACCGATAGAAGGAATGGATTTCGGTGAAGATGCTAGCGACATTATTCCAGCGATTTCATTTTCACTGATTCTACCAGCAGGATTGGAATTCGGTACCTTTGAATCAGCAAATGGTAGAAGCGAGATTATCGAAAGCGATGGGCGTCAAAGAGTGTCTTACACCTTGCCAGAATCAGGTCAGACCGATACCTTGTCGATTTCATTCGTCATTGGCTGGGCTTTCTTGATGCAGGAGATGTGGGGCTATGGAGCAGTCAGTCTTGGAATGATGGGTCTGTGGTGGCGACGTAGAAAGCGTAAGAGAGCAAAGAAACTNGACAGGTTAGAGAATGAGTTCGCCAACAAGAATCGTTCAAAGATATCCGAACGACAGTTCGCAGCCATGGGCGGATGGGGAGATGATCCAACGGGTGCTCCACCAAGTCCAGGTGCTGGCTTCGGTGGAAATATGGGCGGAGACGATTTCTTCAACGACGCATCGTGGAACAAGTGAAGCGATTCGAACTACAAATTGAGCTCCCTCATCTGAGAAGAGCGTGCATGCGCATTGTCAGTTCTTTTGCGGCTTTTGTGCATTCAGCTGCGGTATACAAGTGAATTGCTTCTCTCCAGCAAGTCAATTTCTCTTCCATTTCCAAAACGCCTTTCCAGAACCAAGTTATTGCAGCCAATCTACGCCCCATTCTGCTGTTACATAATTCCCGAATCTGAATTTTTTGCAAAGTTTCNCGTTTTCTTTGGTCGTCTAAGTTTGTAATGCTCATCAGAAGCAACGAAGTTTCTCGCAATAGATTGTTGCTAGATGGGAATGTGGTGCTGCCTTCGAAACGTATTGCTGCGCGGGCCTTCAAATCGATTACAACATGATCATTTTCTCCGGCGATTGCAGCAAGTTCTCCGCGAATCTTGTTTGCATCTTCTGGACGTTCTTCATTTAGTGCAATCCAATGATTCACACTTGCCATAGCAACAAGACTTCGTCTTCTCTCTTCGGTATCGAGTTCATTGAGAGTAATTTCGGACATAAGTTTAGCAGCGGATTCGCTAGCAATCGAGTCTGCATCGGGCAAGGCATCTTCGAGGATANGACTTGCNTCTGCAATCTGTAATTTCACTTTGTCCAATCCTACTGCCTGTGCCATCGCTTGTNCCATATGTTCGTCTGCTTCGTCTTGACGTCCATTTTGTCTTGCTACTCTNGCCAATAATTCGGTCGGTANATCCTCCATTTCCTGTAACTCATTCTTAGCCAGTTCATGTTCTCCTCTTTCTAGAGCAGTATGTACAGCNAATCTCCTCAACTCTNTGGCATCGGGCCAGATGTTGCATGCATCATCGACCAAAGATGCCATGGCTGCACTGTCATGTTGTAACAATATCTCGGAATACANTTCAAGGAAATCTTTGATNTNTTCATCGGCTGCATTGTTGCGCATATGGAATTCGATGAGGCGAGCATCTTCACCTTCTATCTTGGACCATATTTCTACAGCGCGTGCATGTATCTTTCGCGCTTCATCTTCACTCCAAGTTTCTCTTCTTACATTTCGGACTAAATGCTGTAATTCTACTCTACTATCCTTTGACCAGCGGAGTAGTGCGTGGTCATCCAGAACACCGATTCCGTCGCTTTCGGAGAGATGCTNGAGATCTATCGGCCGAGGTAGTACTGCAACTTCGTCAAGAGTTGAGAGGGAAAATTCCGGCAAACAGGTTAGCACAGTCTCTTCGACATATCTCCTGATGTGGGCGCCGGCCAGCGGCTGTTCGGGATTCCACATGTGCAACGCAAGTGGGTGGCCTCCGATATGCTCGACCGCAGTCTTCCGTATTTCTTCATCAATATCCTCTCCGAGAATCTGCATGGCCGCATCATCGCTNACTTCTTCGAGACTGACTACTTCTCCGATCTCAAATTTCGCTGGTGCGCGGGAAATCAAGATCATTTTCTGNCCTTTNCTCTGTAGGGNANNAAACAATTTCCCGACGCCNGAACTATGCCTTTCNTGCACATCTTGCACATCGTCAAAAACTAGNATTTCTTGNCCGCAGCGACTGTTCAACAAANTGGCCAATGCCTTCGGNTCTTCAGGNACTTCTNCNCCTTCCATNAATCGNCGCCCGATNCTGTTCGCATCATCGAATGATGTGAATCGTACCCACCGAGTAGAGATTTTTCTTTCTGCGAAAACCGATGCGATATGCCTTGCCAATACCGTCTTACCGATACCGGGGATTCCAACTAAAGTGAAGGAGTCGTATTCAGCATCTAGGATATTTTCGATAATCTCATCTCTTCCTTTGAGTTCGGTAGATTCGGGATATTCTCCTTTGAGCTTGCCTTTACGAGGAGTTTCTTCTANCGATTCTTCGGGTAGGTTTTCTAGGACTTTGCGCCCTTCGAGTGTTATGTGGTAGACATTTCTTCGGCGAGAACCTCCTCCAACTACGTGTGCCAGACGGCAGATAATCAGGTCGAGTTCCATTAGAGCGTTCAAGGGTGCGTGTAAGGCTGAACGTACCACTCCTAGCGACTCGGAGAGGCCGGGAAGTGACATTTCTCTTGGAACATCCCAAGCATCTTCTAGAGAGGAGGAGAATTTGCCGAGCCAGCGCAAGATTCTGCTCTGGGACGGGCTGAGCATGAACATCGTGTGAAGCCATGGTTCTTTGTGGTTCACCCTTCACGTCTGTATGTGCCAGTAGCAGCAAGTAGCGTGGATTTACCGCGTTCACCCGGAGTCTACCTGTTCAAAACAGCAGATGGCAGGGTGCTCTATGTCGGTAAAGCAACCGATTTGAGGTCTAGAGTTCGCTCATATTTCTCAAGTAATCCTGATCGCCAGATGATACCCGAACTNATCAAATCTGCAGACGATGTTTCATTCATCGTTACCAACAATCCGAGCGAGGCTTTGGTATTNGAGAGACAATTGATTCGCGAACACAAACCGCGCTACAATTCGATGCTCAAGGATGACAAGTCTTTTCCATTTCTAGTATTGACTGATGAAGACGTGCCTCGCATAATATACACCCGTAACCCTCCTTCGCAAAGTAGGCGTTGGGGNCCTTTTCCAGATGCAGGAGCGGCAAAGAGGATGGTGCAATTACTTCGCCGTCAATTTGGTATCAGAGATTGCAAGGAATTACTACCGCAAGGTTGCCTATCTATGCACATCGGCCTTTGTGCTGCGCCATGTATCGACACTTCTGGCTATCAAGCAAAAGTAGACGCCAGTGCCAAGGTTCTCGATGGGCAAGCAAAGGAGTTACTCGAAGAATTAGTCGACGAGATGAAGGAGTCTTCAGATGCGATGCGCTATGAAGAGGCTGCAACGATAAGAGATCTCATCGCTGCGGTACGNAAGACTCAGTCTCAACAAGTTATCAGTAGCCGCTTTTACCGAGATTGTGATGCTATTGGATTCNCCAGTAGAGGAGATTTGTCGATGGTCGTAGTTTTGCATGCAAAAGATGGCATNGTCCAATCCAAGGAGTCCTGGGCCTTGGTTCATCGCGGTGATATCGGACAGACTGTAGCNAGATTCGTATCCGAGCATTACGCAGATAGAATGCCTCCNGCTCTCATTCTTTCCCCTACCCCGATGGTGGATTCAGTTTCGGCTTGGTTNCAGGAAAGAAGAGGCTCCTCAGTAGAGGTAAGAGTGCCGCANCGCGGAGACTTGGCTACTCTGCGTAAGTTGGCNGATCAGAATGCAGAAGTACAAATNGACAAGCGAAGTACAAGACAATCAGGAAGNCTTGAACAGAGNTCNGCAGATGATGGAGCCGCCCTGTTGGGTCTTGAGCGTCTNGACCATATCGTNTGTTTCGACATGGCACAATTACAGGGAGATGAGAAGGTCGGCGCTTGCGTAGTTCTGCGCAATGGAAGACCTAGCAAGAAGGAATATCGTACATACATCGTCAAACAGGATGTAAAAGATGACTTGAGAATGATGAGAGAAGTTGTAGAACGTTGGTTGAAACGACAGGAAGAATGGCCAGATTTGTTATTGTTAGATGGGGGTCAGACTCACCTTTCATTCATCGATTCCATGCTACAAGAACATGGNGTAGGNGATAGGTTTCACTTGGCTGCATTGGCTAAGAGTGAGGAGACTTTGCATAGGCGCGGCGCAGATCCCATGATTCTCGATAGGATGGGGCGCGTCATTGTTCACGCTAGAGACGAGGCCCACCGCTTCGTCAATNCTTACCATAGGAAGCGTAGGTCCAAACGAAGTTTGAAGGATCCATTGGAGGAGATTGAAGGTTTAGGNGCTAAGAAATTGCAGGCTTTGATTCGATATTTCGGTGGCCGCAAGGAGATTGTTCATGCCAGTCCAGCACAATTGCAACAAGTTCCTGGAATCGGCCCTGCTTTGGCTGAGAGAATACGCCAACATTTGAGTCATGAATTATGAGCGTATTTCTTCGTANAATTTTTCGTAAGCGCTAGCGGTGTGGCTATGCGTGAACAAACCNAGAACCTTATCTCGNCCGGATAGTCCCTTGACTCTCCTTAGTTGGGCTTCTACGAGTTCTTCGTTGACTTTGGCCGCAAGGTCATCAGAGTCTCCCATCTTGAATAGGGAACCTACGCTTGAATCAACCATCTCGGGAAGCGGGCCGTGATCAACCGTGACAACTGCACTACCACTTGACATCGCCTCAAGAGGAATCAAACCCTGACCTTCGTAGTACGAGGGATAGANGACTAGGTCACAGCTACGATACAATTGTGCCAATTCCTCAAAGGAAAGACTGGATTCTATGAACACAGATTCTGAGATTCCTAGACTCTTTGCTTGTTTGAGCAAAGTCTTGCGCATGTGTCCTCTACCAACGATGACTAGTTTGGCGNCTGGATTCTTTTCTAGAATCGCTGGCATGGCTTTCAATAGAGAACGATACCCCTTGCGTGCAACCAACCTTCCTACTGCTAGCAACAAAGGAGTCTTGGTATCNGGTTCTCCAGATAAGGCAGCCTCATCATCGGCTCCATATTTTCTGCGAATTTCTTCGTGTTGTAATTGCATCTCCTCATTATCTCTGTCTAGNGGATGNAATACTTCCTCGTCGATTCCCCATAGTATGACTTCACAACGCCAATCTTTTGGTGGACGATACTGTTTGATGAATTCCTCTTTGGTTGCTTGCGAGATTGCAACGCAAAGGTTACTCTCATGAATACCTGCACGTTCAAATCTTGAAAACCATCCCCCNCTGAGTAGAATGGCTAGATCATTTGGATTCTTCCAGGTGGCNGCCTCTCGGTGGCGCGCTGCCAACTTCATTCCCTCACGTTCCCCAAGCCANGACCCGTTCAGACTGGATATGACTGGAGCCACTTCGCGTACAACTTTCCTGTATTGCGCTCTGTTCCAAGAGACCAACGGTAACAGTAGATGTACCACATCCACTCTTTGTTTGCGGTGCAGTTCCTTGAGTGCTTTGAGAGCCTTTCTTCCATAGGAACGGGTGAATTGCATTGGAATTGGAGCCCACCCTACCTCAATCACATCAACGCCTTGTTGAACTGGGGCTTTNCTGGCCCTGTTTCGGCGGGTAATGACGGTCACTTTGTGTCCTCTCTTCGCCAATTGCCCTGCAAGGTGATAGGAGACACTACCGATTCCTCCCCAGCGGGGGGGATACTCACCCGAAATCAGTGCAACGTGCATGTTGTCCGCCCGATGGGACGTGGAACATGATTTCAACGATTGGCAAGAGTCGATTGCGAGGTATTGATTCGCAAATTGACTCAATTTAGCGATTGGGAGGTTTGAAAGACCCCTGCCGGCTGGCCGTGTCGTTGCTATGGCTGAAGTCCTACCAATCTCGGTGACCGTCATTCTTCCTACATACAATGAGGAGGCCGCTGTCGGCTTGACTATCGATTCGATTCCTACTGGTTGGTGTGAGGAGTTAGAAATTCTAATCGTGGACGGTCAGTCCAAGGACAAGACTCGCGAAATTGCTCTAGAGAAAGGTGCTAGGGTACACGTTGAGCCACGTAAGGGATATGGTAGAGCATATCGAACTGGATTTGCCATTGCCAAGGGAGATTACATCGTTACNATGGATGCGGATTGTACTTACCCCGCTGAAGAAGTTCCAGCCTTGGTGACCAGACTAATCGAAGAGGATCTAGATTTCATCACCTGTGATCGATTAACTAAGGCCGAGGAGGGTTCCATGTCAGGTTTGCATGGTTTTGGAAACTGGGTTCTATCTTTTACTGCTAGAATGCTTTACTGGTATGGAATCAAGGATTCACAATCAGGAATGTGGGTATTTCGCAAGTCGATAATGGATAATCCAAAGATGCGTCCGACCAACGATGGAATGCCATTATCCCAAGAGATGAAGATTCTAGCACGCAAGGTATTGGGCAAGAAGAAGGCCATTGAAGTTGCAGTACCTTATCGTGAACGAGTGGGAGAAGCGGTCATACACACTTGGGGAGATGGCTGGAAGAANCTGCGATTCCTTTACTTCAAGCGAATTGGTTTGAACAGAACCAGAACCCCATGGGGTCCATTAGATGATAATCCAGATTCCATCAATGGCGATGTTGTTTAGGATTAATCGAATTGCTATCAACGCTTACAGTTGCGGGATAGAATCTTGAAACAATATCATTTGGCAAGTTTGTGGGCCGACAGATTTCACCCCGTCAAATCTTTGAAACAGCGGTACTAATTCTTGTTGCCTTTTCCACATTATTTCTCAGTTTTGATTTTTCAAATGCGGAAGAAGTTGAGATGGAAGTTTCACACATCTCGGGAACAATAGAACTTGCAACTCGCTCCTCAATGGACGCTGTAGGGCTGCAAGAATACAATCCTGGAGCATTGATGTCATTGGAACTGGATGTTCAGAAGGTTGTTAGTACAAATTGCGAAGATTGCGANTCCTCTCCAGAAGGAGTTCGGTTGAATGGTACAATTTTGATCACTGAAATCACCGGTGGCCCTGGGGGNATGGGNAGAGTGGAGGCTAAAGTTGAGATTATTCACTTGCAGGAATTAATCTCTGAAGATATGGTATACAGGGAGTGGTTGAGTATTGCTTGGATGGCAGGTGGAGAATCGGTGAANCTACAGATTTTGCAATTACATGAACCTCCGCGATGGAGTCCNGGNGGTTATCAAGCGTCTTTTCTTTCAACCGATAGGGGAATGGAAACTAGAACAGGGCCNTGGATTTTNGTTGAAACTCTATCACAAGACTTGTTGAAAATTCAAGGNTGCCTCCCTCAGGCTCANGCNTGCAATCGAGATTCTTCTTCGCATATCGATCTGACATCTGAATTGGTAGAAGTTAGGNAGCCGATGAAGGTGCAACAAGAGAGTGGCTGGGTATCTTCAAATTACACATACAACGGNACTGANGAACCACAGCGGTTTGACACTTTNAGANANGTCTTNGGCCTNGAAGAAGAACCACAAGTCGAGCAAATGACTTGCCTTATCGAGGTCGATGANATCGATTCNATGAAGGCATGGAGTATCGAAGGTGAGGGAGGTGTTTCNATATCTCCNGTNTTGAGTCTGTTNGAAGGAATGGGNCTTANTGGAATGTCGTTNNCTGTTCAAGANGGNGTTTGGAGTGAATTAGAGTATTCTGATGGCACTTGTGCCAATATCATTGGAGAAAATGGCGAGTTGANATCNGCNATACATCTTCAATTGTANATTNACAGCCCNTAGGGCTGAATCTGAGATTATTGTNTGANATATGTAGTCGATAGGCATACATAGAAGTTCTTTGAGGACAAAACATGAAGCGCGGTGCGATTGTTGCAGTTTTGTTGATGTTGAGCATGTCTCTCTCGGTTGGAGTAGCCGAGATTCCTGCTCCGAACGATACTAATGGAAATGAATATTTGAGTGTAGATGGATATGTGGTGACCAAGTTCGCCAGTGTTGGTTCTGAAGTGGAGATATCCGCTTTGACTAGAGGACATAGCGATAGCACATTGGTAACTGCGGAGATTCTGAAATATGATATCGATCCTGTGGAAATAATCGATTCAGTCAGCATTCCTCAGGATGGAACCGTAATCGATATGGTTTCTTTGCAGCGTTCAGGGGCTCATGAAAAAGATGCGAACACTATGACTTGGAATGGAGTATACACTATCCCTGTGAATGCTCTAGGAGGAGTTTACGGCGCGCGAATAATCGCTGAAGATGGATGTTGCCTACGAGCAGTTGATGATCCAACTCAATTGACCAACGTCTTGCGCAATGAAGTGGAGAAAGTGTTCGTAGCGCTAGATGACACTTGGCAAGAAATAAGCCCTGCAGCTGACATTTCATGGGAGTTCGAATCTTTGAAATTGATTGTCGGCAATCATGGAGGCTGGTCTAACTTTGTTGATACTGCTAGCGAAGGAGATGCACAATCTCTGTGGGATGGGATGATTTCAGCTGGTCATGAACAATATGACATGAGTGCTGGAGCTAATTTCCTTGAGGCATTGATAGACTTCCTTGATTCAGACGATGCAGATGCGTCTGTAGCACTTGTTCAAGGGCTGTTGACCTATCTACATGATTTCCCATTGCCTCGCAGTTTCGACGATTTCGATGAGGTCGTAGAATACCTACAAGCCTTTGACCCAATCGAGAATTTCACCCGCTTTGAAGGAACTGGAGATTTCGAGGCTGCTTACAATGCTATGTTGGGAAGCGATGAGTGGAGTGCTATGGAAAATGCACTCGATGACCTACTGAACAACCGCAAGCCATTCGAGTCGATTCAGACTATCATGCACAACATAGCTCTTCTATCGGTATCGATTCACCCGGAGGCGATAGCCAATGCCTTGGAAGCATATGTAACTCCATTGATGGAAGGGGATTTCGATTCGATGACAGGATTCCAAAAGTTGTTGGTTCGCTGGGCTGAGATGGCAGAGTATCTAGATGGAGAAACGGATATGCAGGATACCAATGGGGATGACATACCTGACAACATCATCTGGCAGTATGAGAAACTCTTGGAGACCCCAGAAGGACAGGCTTGGACCGCACAGATGGCAAGTGGGAACAACTGGGTCAATGACGCCTTCGACAATTTCAATTCCTTACCCGAAGATATTCTTGGTCATGTTCTTGATGCTGCTGGCCAAATTGAAGATAGTGATTTGATTCCAGCATTGGAAGCATTCGGAGAGTGGATTGAAGATGCATCGTTCGGCGATGAGTGGGCATATTGGCCTGACTACGGGGATGAAGAAGGCGATGAAGAAGATGATGAAGACGGTCGCCAATGGGGAGACTCCGATTCGATAGAATTCAACTTTGATGATATTGTCACGTCGAAGTACGATCGATTCGTTATCGATCTCGAAATCACGTTGCAATTTTGGGGTGATATCGATGAAGAAGATATTCCAGATAAGTTTTCGATTAGCATGAGTGACGGCGATGGCACAACAGTAAGTACAGACTTGGTAAGGGGGGGAGACCATGACGGGGCGCCATATCACGGTCGATTGACTACTCCTTCGATTAAGGATGCAGAGTGGACTCTATCTGAACCGATGAAGAATTATGATTCTTCGAATGTGTACAATGCAGAGATGCGAATAGAGAATATGTTGCCGTCGATGCTTGAATCGATGACGTGGGAGAATAACGACGAGGTTTTCATGGTCTCTGCGTTGGGCGTTCTTGTAGAGCAGGATGAGACCGTCAAGGTATCTTCGTCATACACAGTTGAAACTCTGACTTACGATGCAGCAGGACCAGTTCAAGGAGCCGAGGTTGACATTGCAGTTGTTCGCGCCTCACCACAGACTCTAGAGGATTTGGAGGAGTCTTTTGAACCAGGCGAGGTCGATTTGACCATAGAGTCGCCTTCAACTATGCAGGGCCGATACATGGGAGGTAATCTCGATGGAGACATTTCCGCAATAATTCAGAGCATGGGTACCTGGTATGATGATGAGGATGGAGAAGGACGTGAGGATCCACAGGCAATCTATCTTGAGGAAGATATCGAGATAGCAGGGCAAGGTTCACTCTGGGACGCCAGTTCTCAATTGCCTTATCCAGACCGCGGTCTAGTAGAGGTGGTTACCGAGGGAGCAACTACGGATGGTTTGGAATTCAGAGTAATGCAGCAAATTCCTCTGCCTGGAAGCCTAGGTTGTGCTAGAACCGAAGCAAACACTTGGAGTGGAGATATAGGAGTCAATTGGAATTATGAACAATTTTACCTTGACGATAGTCCATTTGACAAGCCCGAACTAGTTTCGCTGGAAATCGATTGGGGCGATGGACAAACTGACCAGTTAGATAATACTCAGGGTGATATTGACCAAGGTAGCAGAAGTCATGATTATGCACAAGATGGTCAGTATACCATAACTGTTGAATTCAAGGGAGATAATGATGCAACCGTCTCACATGAGTACAACTACCAGAAAAGCGACGATGGAGAAACAGGACTCTGGGAAGATGGTTGGGATGAAGAAGAGGGTGGATATTACGGAAGTTGGGATTCCCAAGGTGGAAATTGTTACCTCGACGAGGACTATGAATCAACGCCTTCACCTGCAATGATTGACACCATCATCTCTGAAGGTCCAGTTGAGGTAATGAAAGAAGAAATTTACACTTCTAACGCAGATGGTGCAGCAAGCATGACGATTACCCCTACAATACCTGGAGTATACACCAGTATTGTGCAGTCTAAGTTTACTCGCGCTGATGGCAAGACAATGACAGGAATTGGTTTCAACTTGGTAGGAGTGACTGAGGCTGCGGTAACTTTGGGTGGACTTGAGAGTGAAACTACGATTGCAGGCATGCCGGTTTATTCTGTCAGCTCAGGAAACAATGGTCTTGCAACCATAACTCTGAACTCCGATGGTCTTGCTTACGATGATGGTCAGGAATACATGGCTTGGATGGGAATTGCACCAGTAGATTTCGGTGTACTCTTCCCAGATGTCGATGTCGATACAGAAGCGGAAGAGTGGGAGATAGAATTCCAAAATGGAGATACAAGCCGTTCACAGGAGGTACGAATCAACGCACCTTTGTCGATGATTGTAGTTGCAATCTTTGATTCAGAGAATGAAATGTTCCCTGTTGCTATACACGCTGGAGTTTTGATGAGCGACCCGGGTGCATTGGACTTGACAGGATCTCTTGGACCGGGGCAGGTCACCAATGTCGCCCTTGATTCCAATGGCGACCCAGCATCGCGTATCCTTGCCTTTGCAGCACCTCGTCAAGGCTTTGATCCCGCCTCTATCGATCTCTCTTCCTTCTCGGGTCTAGTATACGGAGAGGGAGTTAGAGAAAATGTGGATTGGATTTCTGCCGAGCAGAGAAATGAGGAAGTCTGCTATGATTTGGGTGCCTACTACGATGAAGGAGATGGGCAACTTAATTTGAATTTGAGAGAAGATCGCAGTTATTTTGCAGATTCTGATAAATATGTTTTAGATTTTGATGATGTCAAATTGTTGGATTCTGCTGGAAATGTTATTCCCCCTGTAGAAGATTGGTCCAATGAGTACGAATGGGAAGACCCCCATGCTTCATTCAACATCGATGCGGATTCAGATGAGGTTTACACACTCGAAACAGGAATAGACTTCGCGAAATATGAAATCAGAATTTCCGAAGATAGTCACGATGAAGAAGATGGCCACCACGATAATGATGGTGAGACATACAAGTATGCTGATGTAGATAATAGTTGGAGATGTTCTTCAGACCGATTTATCGACGAGGATGATGAGTTTGCTCTTATAGATGATTTCATGGGAGATTTGAATTCTGTCGCTTGGGGTGTTGGTAGTAGCGCAGATCTGAAACTACCAGTTCTTGCTTCACCTAAGGATGCATACACCGTTCTAGCGGTTGCACAGCAAGGANATGGAGAATCTGCTCAGATGGTCACGGCGATTGGAAGCCAGATTTCTNTTCCAAACCCATTGCCACCTGAGATTCAGAACCTGACCCTTGGATTCAGNCCGCCTAACCCAATGCCNGGTGATTCAGTTGTTGTTNNAGTNTACGATGAAAGTGGTCAGCCTGTGGAAGGACTTTCTGTCTTGGTCATTAGNGACAGTATGACTCTGTTCAGNGTGGTCACTGATTACGATGGACAAGCNACTTTCACGATTCCAACTGGAACTCTATTGGTTAGAGTAGGTGGAGGCATGTTCAACAATGTTGAGATGACATTGATCGTTGAAGAGAGTGGAGTTACTCTCGAAGATGGTAGCAGTCTACCTGCCGATGAAAATGTCGGTGGTTCTGGAGACGGTACTGAGGACGATTGTGTAGAATTNATTCCCGGAATCGGCTGTGATGACGAAGGGGAATCAAGTAGCAAGAGCGGCGGTGATGAAGCAGCAGGAGGTTTCCTACCAGCCCCAAGTCTGTTCTTGACGACATTGGTTCTACTTGGTGCGGGTTTGCTCAGCAGGCGAAGCAAGGATGATTGAGTAAAAGCCTCAGGGGGCTCCATGGCCCCGGAGCGCCTTAGGCTCGCTTTGCTGCTGGCTTTGCTTGCCAGCTCAGCTGTTTTGTTCTTCGTTCCGCCCGAATTGGCGATGAACAGCGAGCGGATGGTCGATGATCCAATCAAGCAAAGAATTGAGCAGGAATCGGTCGGAGATGCCCAGAAATCGATGCTAGTTCTACGAATCAAGCATGATGATGGCGGCCTTGTAAGTAACAATTTGACGCGTGTTCAAGCGCTTCTACAATTGGAACAAGACATCTTGAGTGGTTCCGACCCGCAGACTGCGTGGATACAGACTCATGTCTGGATTCATCGAATTGAATCTCCAATCAGCACTTGGGAATCTGCATTCGCCTCCAGGAACCGTTCGCTTAGTAATGCTAGCCAATGGGCAGACGTCATGCAGCCAATCATCGAACAGGGTTGGTGTGGCAATGAATCGACTGAAGAGGAACAGGCAGCCTTCGAATCATCTCTATTGCTGTTGCCCAGAGACACTAATCTAGGAATTGCTTGTCCTTCTTTCCCTGGCGCCTCTGCTTCTCAAGCACCGGCGGCTGACGAAATGCTGTGGATAATGTGGATGGATTCTCATTCTGAAGACTCTGACTTGCATACGGTTTTGGCATGGACTGACAGACTCAGCGAAAATACGGAATTCGAATTTTCGGCAATAGGAGCCAAGATGTTGTTCAACAAGGCTAGATTAATCGCTGAAAATGACATGCGCTACATTCTGTTTCCATCCATACTGTTGTTAGGATTGATACTAGCCCTAGGGTTAAGAGATCCTTTGGTAGCAATTACAACGATTGGAGGTGTGGTCCTCGTAGTTGCTGCTGAGTTAGGAATTCTCTCTTTGTTTGGAGTTGCGATTTCAGTTATCGATGCAGTTGCTTTACCGATAATCATGGGTGTTGCTGTTGACGGGGCGTTCTGGTATTGTCGTTCTTCGCGCAAACGGGATGAAGTCCGGAGGATGCTACTGGTTGCGATGTTGACCACAGTTTCTGCCGTTTCTTTGGCTTTCTTTTCCCCTATTCGCGCGCAGCGAACTTTGGCCTTGGTCATGGTTTTGGGCTTGATTCTTGATTGGTTATTGACGCGTTTTATCCTCGAAGATTTCTATCTGTCCCGTCGTTCCGAAGAAAGTTTAGTCGANCGAACTCCTATGCGTTCGCANCCTTTGCTGTTCTGGTGTTGGCCAGTGGCTTTGTTGCTCCTGACCTCGGTTGCTTTGGTAGCCCCTGCTGGCTTCAAGGTCTTGGATGTTGAACAATTCTTGCCGGAGGATGATCCTGCGATATTGGAGATGCACGAGATCAGTTCGGAATACGTGCTAGCCTCTAGTGCTACAACTTGGATAGCGGTTGATGCAGATGGNGATTCTGAAGAGGAATTACGAAGAGTGCAAGTTCTTCAACGGCAGTTAGGTCAACATCCGAGTATCATTACATTCGATACGGGTGTAGTTAGATCACCAATGGTCTTCGGAATTCCAACACAGAATGGAAGTAGTATAGATCAGGTATCGGGTGAAGATGATGGTACGTTGTTGCTGCAGGATTCTAGATTGCAACATGATGGAGTTACTTCAGGAGTTGCAATTATCGTTCTTATCGATGTTCAGAATGTAGATGCAGCCATACAGTTTGGTAAGGATGCTAGGAACTTGATTTCATCGAATGGATTTGAAGGCGGAGTTGGTGGAGACCTAATCAAGAGTGCTGAGTTGACCAAGGAATTCGATGAAGAGAGAATAACCCAGATAATATTGGCAGGTTTAGCAGTATACATCGTTGCCTGGTTTGTCCTGCGCTCNCCTTTGCAGGCTGCGAGAATTGCGATAGGAACACTAGCAGTTGGAATAGCAATCGATGGTATGGCCAGTTTGATTACAGGTAGAGGAGTTATCACAGCTCCAGCTGTATTATTGGGAATGGGATTCACTGCTGATTATCTATCACACGCCAGTGTTGATCATGCCCCAACTAGAAGAGATAACTCAGCAAGATGGTGGGCCGCATTCTCTTCATTGTCAGCATTCGTGTTGCTGAGTTTTGCAACTTTTCCTCCAGCCAAGGAATCTGGGCAATTGTTGATTATCAGCATCATTTTCTCTGTTGTTCTAGCGACATGTCTTTCTTTCCAGCATCTCAAAAACGATGCTACAGAACAAGAGGAATGAATCACAAATCAATCATCTTGGGCATTTCGCCATCTTGGTCTTCTATCAACCCAGACTGGTCCAATTCTGAGGCTACAGGTTTTGTCTCGACTGCTCCATCGAATGAGGCCCATGATTCAACCAAGCCCATTTCGCTCAATTTCTTTCTTCTGCGACCAGCGAGGAACACCAAGAGTAAGATTAGAAGTGCTCCCCCTCCGATTCCGCCACCAATCTGACCCCAATTTGTTTCGGTTAATTCTGCTTCAACCTGTACATCGAGAGTCATTTCTCTAACCACGTCTCCATCTGTTGCAATTATCTTCAATTGCATCCATCCAGAACCGCTTGGAATGAAAGTCAAGTTTCCACTCCACCTTCCATCATTTTCTTCCAGTTCAAAGTCCCATTTCTGATTNTAAGCACCATGAGAGAGTGTTGCTTCAACCAACTCCGTGCTTCCATCAGCGTCAAACATCTCAAACTCTATCTGTAGCGTTGCCTTCACACCTGCAGTGAATTTATTCTGTGAGAGAGTCAGGTTACTCAACTCTGGCCAAGATTCCCTCAGCGTCAGATTGAAATGGAATTCGTCAAATTTCCCTCTAGTATCTGTGACTACCAATTTGATGTGATGATTTCCAGTAGCAAGTTCAACTTCTCCGTAGGCAAGATTCAGTATCTCATCCCATGTTCCGTCATCTTCGTACCTGAACCATTCATACTTGGCGATGTCCCCATCGGCATCGGAAGAAGAATTTCCAGAGAAGAATACCTTGTCTGATGGATTGAGCGTTTTGGAAACGTCAGGTATGATATCGGGAGAGTCAACTGTTGCAACAGGTGCAGAATCAGCAACCACTACGGTAATCGTCTGATTGCTCTGCATTCCTGAATCATCACGTAACCAGAATGTCAACTCATGCGTACCAGAGGGTAATTGAATGGCATAGTTGCCCATTGCATCCACTTCTTCAAGCAGTGGGCCATCGATTAATGGATGGTTACTGAACAAGGTCATGGTGAATGCATCAGCATCGTAGTCAACGGAATTGGAGGCATCGATCAAAATAGTGTCCTTAGACTCGAACCCCATTCCGTCATATGGTGTGACTAGTCCTAGTACCGGAGCTGACGGATTCACTTTGATGTTGAAGGAAGAAGAGGAAGCGCCACCCAGAAGGTCATCGAAAGTGACGGTTACATTATGATCTCCAGCAGGCAACCTTCCGCTCCAAATTAGCCAATCTACACCCTCAGGAGTCAGAGGCCCACTGACGTTGGAAACCCAGTCGATACTCAATAGATCCGAACCGTCTGGATGCGGAGTGTTAGAGCAAATCCAGTAACCGACCGGATAATCATCGCACCACGAGTCCCAGTCACCTGAACCTTCGGTGCTGAAATTGACTATTCTCGAGGTGTCGACAACTAGGCCGTCTTCAGGAGCATCGATGACTACCACAGGAGCGCTGTTCTCGACCACAACAATTTGTGTCAATTCGTTAATAGTCCCCATTTTATTCAACTGGTCATCCCAGACTTGAACGATTATTTCGTGACTTCCGCGAGATAGATGTCCTTGCCAGATCAGAATGCTAGCGTTGATATCAGACGCTCCTAATTCACCGTCTATACTGGAGATCCAGCGAATGCCAATAGGATCTCCCTCGGGGTCTATGGTGCCACTTGAATCAAGAGTCACTATCTGGTCAGATGTGTTTGCTTGTCTGCTGACTTCCAATGCAGGCACAGGTATCTCATTGTACAGTTCAATCCCTATGCTCCATACCGACTCGGGGTTGATTCCATCGCTGAAACCTATTTCTAAGGTGAAATTTGCTTGTTGTGAATCTGCGAAACTCATATTCCATTCTTCGGGGCAATCAGCAGCACATGTTTGTGAAGAAGGCCAGAAACTAGCCCATGTGCGTCGGCTGAGGGAGTCTCCTTCTGGGTCCAGAGTAGAACTGGAATTTATCGTGAGTTGACCGGTCCAAGGCATGCGAATGATATTGTCAGCAGGATTGGGTGAAGGAGTAGTAGTGATACTAACTATTGGTGCAAGGTTGGTCAATTCGATAGTGCGAGTTTCAGAGATACAATTGTTTGCCTCATCGCAAATCTGCAAAGTAATGTCATGCACCCCATCACTTAGAGAAACACCTGTGCCGTCATTTACAGATAGGAATGAAGAAGATCCGAATTCTCCATTCAAGGATGATGTCCATGTAAAAGTCAGGGTNTCGTCATCCAAATCCCAAGAATCGCTGGCATTGAATTCGATATTCGCTCCACTGGCGAATATCTCTTGGTCTTCCGGTGTTGACCAAATCATGAATGGAGGTTGGTTTGCTAAGTCGAGTACACAGTACAATATTTCATCATCTTCGAAAGAAAAGGTAGTGGTGTTTGTGGTGTTATCATATGTGCATTCTACTGAGACTTGGGTGAAGGTGCTAGCTCCTGCATCATCCCAGCGCTGACCAATGTAATTAGGGAATTTGTCGAAGCCCAGCCAATCGCTGACGTATTGGAAGTCGCTTGAGAATTGATCGAAACTAACCTCTACATCGGCTCTAGGAACTCCATTTCCACGTTGGTTGATTACCCAGATAGTAATGTCCCAAGCCAAATCGATATGTGCGCCTGAAGGAATAACGGCTAAGGTCAAGTCGATATTTTCGGCCTGATGTAATCTCAAGGTGGAGTTAGTATCCAATGATATGACATGTCCTCCACTTTCATCAAAAGTGGCTGACCAGTTAGCATTTACATTCTCCAGATTTACAGTTCCAGTACAGTCATTACTGATATTGAGGTCAATGCTCGTAATACTGCTGTGATTGCTAAGGCGCAGACAGTCACTGCCGCGTAGAGTCGTATGAGATAATTCGCTAACCCATGAACCACTATCATCCCCATCCCAATGTAGTCCGAGGTGACTGCCGTGCATGTCTAAGCCATCGATTACTCCTGCAGCATCTTTGATGTCTATTGCAGGTCCACTTCTGTTCAACCAAACATTCACACCGAGTATGTTGAAATGTCCTCCTTGGAATGATTTGGTAAGTCCACTGTTGTCTATTGCGATTGCAGGAGTTCCATTCAATGGATCGTATATTTCGAAACCATCCAACCACAGGTCAACGCTATCTTTGGCCCAAACCGCACCCCAAGCATCGCCGCGAGAAACACAATTTCGGCACATGACGTCACCACTGTTGGATTCAAGGTCGTTGGATTCAATGAATACCATGCCTGCTCCATCTTCCGGACCTGTTGATTGATGCCCATTCCCAGAACTTGAAACGTTGCTCAATTCCACTTTACGTCCATCATTGACCTTGATTCCTGAGAGGTTGTTGTGATGAATTTCCATCCCATCTACCACCATCGCGGAACCATCAACGTACATTCCTTGAGCGGAATTGTTGGTCAACATCCAATCGTTTCCTTGAATGGCTCCTCCGCCTTCTGCCCAGATTCCTGGACCTGCTGAGTTTTCAATAGTCAAATTGTTCATTATTGGAGCGAAGAATGCTGCAGTATTGTAAATTCCAGCCGCATGTGCTCCTTTCACAGGGTTACCGCAATTCTTGATGCTGGCATTGTTGATGGTGGTAGTGGAATCGGCGAAGAATAATCTGATACCAGGTGCGATATTGTCTTCGATTAAGGCGTTTTCAATCCAAGCGCCACTGGCATTGATCTCTAGTGCGGCTTCTGCCCAATTCTGATCTGCAGCCCCACTACCTCCTGTCCCTCTTATCTCAAGGTCTTCAATGATTGCTGATTGATAATTCGTGTAATTCATGTGGTCGCTTTTATCGACCATCATTCCTCTAAATTGACTGTCTTCGATAACTACTCGGCGCATAACCGCGCGGGTTATCGATGAATCCGTGATATGTCGGATGTAGACTCCGTTATCGCTTTCATCAATATATGCGTCTTCGATGAGTAATTGCGAGTCTTCGATCCAGATGGCTGCAGAAAGTGATAGAACCGCGCCTCCGATATTGGTGAATGTCAAGTTACGGTACATGCCACCAGAATTACCCCAGACGTTCATTGCCCTGTTTTCTAATCCATCTGCCGTAAATCTCTCAACTATCGGAGTAGAATAATTGCCCACTGATAATCCAATACCCTGTCTCCACTCGACTCCATTGGCGAACCCTTGCCCACCATCTTGGATATTGAGGTCCCTGATGATTGGGGATGCTGAGTTGAACAAATCTATCGCGACTCGATCAGCATCTTCGATAGAGACATTATACAGGCCGGGGTTACTGCTGTAGATTGTAATCGCATATTCAGAGTCTTCAATGCTGAGATTGTCGATGATACTACCGCGGTTTTTTGAAGTGGAATTGAACTGAATTCCGTGATGATCTCCGAATCCTTGACTGTGAATCTTTGCGGGACAGGATTGTGTTCCTTTGACGGTCAATCTCCCATCAATGTAGATTCTGATATCTGAAGCCATCCAAATTTGGGTGCAGTCATCGATAATCAGTGTATCTGAAGAAGATACATGATATGAAGAATTGAGCCAGACATTTCCACTCCAGGTAGTTGTCGCTCTAGCACTACTTGCAGATGCATCATTTGAGTCATGTTCTTGCGACAATGGAGTTATTCCCGAATATGGGCAAAGTATCAGCAGGCCGAGCACAAGAAAAACGGCATACTGCGGCCTCATGGCTTGCGAGGCCGGCCCCTTGTCTGTTAAAGGAACCCCTTGATGTGTAACGTCAAAATTAGTAGTTGTATCAATAACTCGCAAGTACATGTTTATTGGACACAAACAGAATTCACAATTCAGTTCCAATCAATGTCTTGGTATCTTTGATACCGGGAATCATTCTGACCTGTTCGACAATACAACGAGTAAGTTCAGCCTCATCGTCCGCTTGAATCTTAGCGATTAAATCATATTCGCCAAATAGCATCCAACGTCCTGAAACCATTTCGATATTATCGAGAGCAGAACGTATGTCATGCTCAAACCCTGCCATGGTGTTGATTAATACGAATCCAATTGCCATTTTTTCACCTCAGTAATCTACTGCAATCAACGTCTGGGTATCGCTAACGCCCTCAATCAATCTGAACTCGTGCATCAAGTAGGAAGTGAGCGTTTTTTGGTCAATAGCTGACACTCTAGCAAGTAGATCATACTCNCCATAGAGAACATGCAATTCAGCCACATTTTCATGTCCATCGAGGGCAAAGTAAACATCTCTTTCTTTGGACGGTCGAGTCTTGAATAGAACGAATGCTTCAGGCATCTTGACACCTTTTCAGAACTCCGACTAATGCTCCCTTCTTGATGGTTGCCCCCGAAGGAAATTTGAACTTGGATTGAAAATCTAACAGTATTCTCAAATCGTTAATTCAGTACCTTCCACCNGCCCTTCTTGATCCCGGTGAACTCCCTGGTCCACTCATTCCTTGTTGGCGCATTCTTCCTGGTAACATTGGGCCACTTTGCTGCATGTTTCCTCCTCGACCCATGCCTCCTGAACCAGCACTACTCTTGCCGCCCAATAGGCGCACTTGTTCCTGATCCTCGAATTGCTCTTTCATTCGCTCAAACATGTTTCTCAACAACATTCCATGCTCAACCTTCACCTTCCGGTTGATAACCATGTCATCGATATCATCTTCGTATTCCTTGAGCATGTCCATATCCTTACAATCTTCAAGCCTGTTTCGCATTTTCTTGTAGCGTCGACGCTTTCTCATCANGGCGAAAACGGTCAATGGAATCATNGCNAAAGGAACCAACAATTCACTAGTGATTAGGTCGATAAGCCAAGATACAGAAATCTCTACCCCCTCGGGGTCATATTGAGATTTGAAGCCTTCACCTGGAACATAGAATAATCCAGTTTCTGCAGCTCCATATTGATTGAAAGGAGTATTTTCAGGATCCTTGTAATCACTTCCACGTTCCTTTTCAAATTCATCTGGGAATCCATCCCCATCTCTGTCGTGATCCAAGACATCAGGAATGAAATCTCCATCAATATCTGGTGGTTTTGATTCAGGGTCGAATGGATCGTAAGTTATGTCGGCTGTAGACGCATCCATTTCATTGTCATTGGTAATATCATCTCCATCAATATCCGGATCGAGGATATCAGGCATTCCATCTTCGTCAAGATCTGAACAACCGTTCATGAAGATGTTACTTGTTCCTTTGAGACTTGGGCAATCATCTGTTAGTATGTGTCCGAACTGATCTGCCCATCCATCTCCATCCGCATCTGACCATATATCTGGATCATTTTCCCAGACATCGTTGTTATCACCTACGCCATCTCCATCAGAATCCATCCATTCGCCTTCATCTTCAGGGAATTGATCGATTAGGTCATTGATTCCATCATTATCGCCATCTTCAGAACAATCTACCGAACTGTTTGTTTCTTTGTTGGTACAGATATCAGAATTATCTCCGATTCCATCTTTGTCCTTATCTCGGAATTCAGCGGGATCTTCGGGGAAGGCATCAATGATGTCTGCAATTCCATCACCATCATAATCTAGAGGTTTAGATTCAGGGTTGTTCGGATTAGTACCTAATTGCATCTCCATTGTATTGTTGAATCCATCTCCATCTGTGTCTTCATCTTTTATCAGGGAGGTTTGACAGTTTGGTTTAATGAAATCCGGCAATCCATCGCGGTCCATGTCATGAGCAGCGCATTGGTCATTCGGGAACTCATCACCATTGGTGCCGTTCAAATTATCGCCGAATCCATCGCCATCTGTATCTGACCATTGAGTNATATCATTCGGAAAAACATCGCCTTGATCCCAGTTGTCATCATTGTTTGACCAGCCATCATAGTCTGTGTCAATACAGCCTATTCGGTCTTCATACGACCATCCTTCTTGCTTGGGGCAGTCGTCCCAACCAACTATACTTAGGCCTTCATCCTCCCATCCGTCATTATCAAAATCTAGAGGTGAAGGGTCGGGATTAGAGGCATTTTCGACATATATTCCTGGCCAGTGGGCGAACCGTTCTTCAGTCCCATCATGATTATCTCCGAATCCATCACCATCTGTATCCTTCCATTGGGTCGAATCTCTCCAGAAATCATCACCTAGATCGGACCATCCATCTCCATCTTGGTCAGGACAACCCCGCTTATCTTCGACCGAATCNCCCCAGTAGTAAGGGCANTNGTCNGANANNCNTCCNGNANNACTNTCTCCANANCCATCATTNTCTGAATCNNNAGTTTGAGTTGGNTCNAGNGGNTANNCNTCNTGNTCATCNGGTNNNGNNTCATAATCNGTNTCTTGNAGACCAAAGATTAGATCCCATTGTTGCCAATGATTCATCTGCAGAAGGTCCATTGAACCATCTCCATTGAAATCAGCAATTTCAAAATCGAGTGTATNTNTNTATAATCCNCCTTCCCATATNATTCCAACGATTCCACCTTCGATGGTAATATCATGTATGCGCATTTTTTGATTTGAACTTGTACCTACAATNAATTCAGGGGCCCTGTCCTGATCGATATCGAAGATGTCAAAAGATTCTAGCCCNGGAACTGTTCTTGTTATCACTACATGGTCAAAGTTGGGNCCAAGATAGACACTGANTTTATTNCNATCCNTCGAGANCAAGTCGGGTANACCATCCAAAGTGGCATCAATGAACAANCANCCTGNTCCATAGACATTTGAAATATTTCTAGGTGTAGTGCTGAAGTANGAACCAGATTNGTTGTAAATCTCAANTCTCTCATCAAGACATCTAACTAGTTCGTTTTCTCCATCNGCATCGATATCAAGTNNTNTGATCTCTTNTGNTTCCCAAACATTAGCATTAGTAGATGTCCATGCTGACCAAAAAGTACCAGTGTCTCTATTGTATTCTGCGATTCTAGCGACATTTCCCGGTCCATTTGTTGGACTGTCAGTGAGTTCAAACGCTATTTCTAATTCACCATCTTCATCCCAATCTTTGATTACAACAGAATCGTAATCTTGGTTGTTGTTACCACCATCTCCAGTGCCCTCTACATTTTCAAGTACTTGGGAGTTTGAATTGTTGAAGAACGAGGTCTCATTATTCCAGAAAATCATCAAGGCATCTGCAGTTGCTACTACGATGTCTGGCAATCCGTCACCATCAATGTCGCCAACATCGATACTGTTTGGATAATACCATGCTTTTGGCTGAAGATCTAACAATACTGTTGGGTAGTCATTAAAACCACCAGATTTGTCATTAATATATATCCCAAGATATTGCTCTCCTTGCTCAGCTTGGATGATGTCAGGATAACCGTCCATATTCAAATCTGCTACAGCGCCTTTGTATGTGGACAAAAATACAGGGGCAGTAGGGGAGATTAGAGTTTGAGTAACTGTCTCGTCAAGTATTGATCCTCCTTGGTGATAAATTGCGAGTGGCCCTTTACTCGGGATTGATACAATATCTCTAACAGAATTACCTGTGATATCTCCAACTACTATACTTGAGCCAGTATCTCCAAATTTGTTCCACAACCTGAAAGAATTAGAAATTGAGGCTCCCTCTTTACCTTCATTGATGTATATCGATTCACCATAGATGACATCATTTAGATTATCATTATTTATATCAACAATATTGTTCAAAGGAGTGTTGTGAATCATACATATTCCTACCTCATTTTTACAAAATGTAGATACATATGCATTTGTTTCAGAATATGAAGTTGGAAAGACATCCTCTCCACTTGACCCATCATTGAATAGTACAAATCCTCTATAGTGTGAAGAGATTACTAAGTCAACATGGCCATCATTATTCAAATCACCAGATTCAATACTCATTAGGTATCCCATTGTGGTCCCCGCTGCATTGTCGAAACTCCACTCTGTAGAAGGTTGTTGACTGATTCCATCTGAGCTACCTAGATGAAGATAGATACTTGGGTAATTGAACGGCTCTTCGGGCTGAGTACCAGTATAAATCAGATCAATGTAACTATCATTATTGATATCTAACAGTTCAACTGAGAAGGCGGTTCCTATATCCCTTGTCCAATTAGTTTCAAATGATAGACCTGAACCTTGGAAATTATTGATCAAAATATCAACTGATGTATCGGATACCCAATTATCGCTACTATCAACATTCGATAATGCAATATCTGGCAAGCCATCTCCATTTACATCGCCTATTGCAAAGTCATTGTAAGTCGCATAATTAATTGAATCACTCCAAGCACTGGATGTGTTTCCTATCTCGATTATGTCAAAAAGTTCGATGCCATCCATTTCAATAAGACCTAATCCTTGCCATCCGGGAATAATTATGTCAAGATCACCGTCAATATCTAAGTCTACTAGTGCAAGATCATAGATTTCTCCAATTCGAAAAGGGTTTGACCATGCGTTTACCCAAGCGTTGTTGTCCAAGGGATTTTGGAACTCACCATTGACATTTTCCGATATGTATACCATGTGTCCGGAAACGAATACCAAATCATAATCACCATCTTTATCCAAATCACCAAGTTCTGCATGGGAAATCGATGAAAAGTCAGGGTCAGACTCCGTAAATGGCAAGATAGTTCCGGTTGCAGATGTTGAAAATAATGCTCCTTCTTCACAACTATAGCTACAATCAAGGGGATTTTGAATCGGTAAGTATCGATCCCAAGGGTGGCTGTCAAAAGAGGNATTTATCCCATCCCCGTCNGAATCATTCACTGACGGAACATAGGGAATCGTTGGCTCCCACCAGGCTCCAGTGACTTTGTGAAAACCTCCTTTTTCGAAATCACCTAGTGAATNGTTTGAACGCTCATTGAATTGTTTGTCGTTTTCCGGATCTAACTTTAGAGATTGAGTTGTTGAGAATTCTTCCTCGTTGTCCATAACCCCCACAAAAGGTGCGGCTATCATCAATATCACAAGAATTAATCCACTTGATGGGAACTTGTTTCTGCTGTTAAGGTCACACTTCGGTCTCGTCATTGTTACTGCGAGGCGCGGACTCCTGAATAAGGGCAACGCTGACAACTGCTGTAGTTACGCCCTCATAATTCACCAATTTCTGCCGCCTTGTCCGCCATCTGGTCTTTGTCGCCCCGGCGAAGGTCGTTGTGGTCCTTGGCTTCGTTCATTGCCCATGCCACCTCCTTGCATTCCACCGGGCACGCCTCTGCCCATGCTTCTTCTACCCTGATCATTGTTGGAGTTTCCAGAAGAGTTTCTCTTCATCCCGGTTACGGATTTCTTGGTGTCCAATTCCTCTCGTTTGCGCTCAAAGAGATTTCTCAATAGCATGCCATGTTCAACTTTGATTTTCTTCTTCATGATGACATTATCTATTCCTTCTTCGTATTCATTTAATATGTCGATATCATTACAACCTTCAAGTGTTCTACGCATTCTCTTGTAGCGTCGACCCTTTCTCAACAATGCAAAGATCGTAATTGGAATCATCAGAATAGGAATCAGGAATTCACCAGTCAAGATATCGATTAATGCAGAAACAGANANTTCAATTCCATTTGGATCATATTGCGATTTGAAACCTTCACCTGGTACGTAGAACAACCCGGTTTCTTGTTCCCCATATAGTGTGAATGGAGTCATATTTTCGTCGTACTGATCGCTTCCTCTCTCTTTTTCCAGTTCATTGGGGAACCCATCCCCATCAGCATCCTTGTCCAGCTTGTCTGGAATACCATCTAAATCCATGTCTGGAGGGGTAGATGAACTGTTGAATGGATCATATTCGATATCCTGTGTTGAAGCATCCATTTCGTTATCATTGGTTATTCCATCTCCATCAGCATCTGGATCTAACAAATCTGGCATCCCATCGAAATCCATATCTGAACAACCTTGCATGAATTTGGTACTGGTCCCGTTGATACTAGGGCAATCATCTGTAAGAGGGTGTCCGTATTGGTCTGCAAATCCATCTCCATCAACATCTGACCAAATTTCTGATTGGGTTGGCCAGATGTCTGCATTATCTCCGGTGCCATCTCCATCAGTGTCCATCCATTCAGTTTCATCTGAAGGGAATATGTCTGTTGAATCATTGAAACCGTCATTATCTTGATCTAGGGTACAATCAATGGATTCATTTGAGTCAACTCTGAAACAGAAATCTGCACTATCTCCTATGCCGTCTCCATCGCTATCGATAGTTTCCCCGTTGTCATCTGGGAAGGCGTCTTCAATATCCGAGACGCCATCACCATCGCTATCGGGGCAACCGAGACTTCCAATGTAGGACCAACCTGGAAGGTTGTCACAATCATCACCATCATCTGAATATCCATCACCATCTGAATCTTCACAGCCTAGGCTGTCAATCCACGAAGTTCCATAATCTGATATGCAATCATCAGCATTGAGTCCTTGTGGTTCATCGCCATAACCATCATCATCTTGATCTGACCATTGACTGGAATCTTCAGGGAATGCATCTTCAAAATCAGCAACCCCATCTTCATCAGAATCGGAACAACCACTTTCTTCGATGTTGTCTCCAGTTGGAGTTTCTAAGCAGTCGTCGATGTCATTTGTGATTCCATCTCCATCATCATCGAGTTCGCTTGCTGCACAACCACGTTCATCGACAATTGCGAATGGGGGACTGTTAATACACCAATCTCCATTGTTTCCTTCTAGATTATCTCCAAATCCATCTTCGTCACTATNGTTCCATTGAGTTGAATCATTTGGAAAAACATCTGGCCCATTCAACATGAATTGTGGTCTCTTGTCTGTGAATGAGTCATTATCCCAATCTCCATTGCTGGCTCCTGCTGAGAATNAATATGGATATGGATCGTTCATGTCACTTACGGCATCATTGTCGCTATCTGGACATGAGATTTGGTCAATGTATGAACTTCCAGCAGTATTGCTACAGTCATCGAAATCATCTGGGACTTGATCATTATCTGAGTCCGGGCATCCAAACCACTCCATTACGATTCCATCATTATTTATTCGATAGCTACTGCTTCCAGCATCCGATGAACACTTGTCGCTGGTATTTCCANTAGGGTTGTCCCCATANCCATCCCCGTCCTTGTCGGACCATTGGCTTGAATCATATGGGAATAAATCTGCATCATTACCGTTGATGTTGTCNCCTTTTCCATCACCATCAATATCACTCCATTGAGTTCCATCTTGGGGGAATACATCTGAATTGTTTCCAGTAACATTGTCTCCATATCCGTCTCCGTCGTTATCTTGCCATTGTGTTCTATCTGACGGGAAAGCATCGGCATTGTTTCCATTTGCATTATCCCCTTTTCCATCACCGTCACTATCACTCCATTGAGTTCCATCTTGGGGGAATGCATCGGCATTGTTTCCACTTTGATTGTCTCCATAACCATCATTGTCGACATCTCTCCATTGTGTTGGATCATAGGGGAATGCATCTGAACGATCAGCCCTGTTATCGGCATCAGTATCAGGACAACCTCTATCTGGACCTATAGTCAAATTGGACCATTGGTATGGACACCGATCTCCGTTATCTCCAATGGTATCATTGTCGCTGTCCTCTTGTTCNAATGGATCATTGTCATCCAGATCGGTCAAAACACTCCATCCATCATTGTCAGAGTCAACACAGCCGTAGTAATCTATTACGCTCTGTCCTGAAGTGTTCGGGCAGTAATCACCTAACCATCCCGAAGCATTGTCGCCGAATCCGTCCCCATCACTATCACTATGCTGAGAATTTTGCGTAGGATAAACGTCATCGACATTGGCCCATCCATCGAGGTCGGAGTCAAGACAGCCATACTTGTTGTTGTCCCATGAAGTTCCAACTTCAAATGGACACGAATCATATGGAGTTATAGAATCCAGCAGGTTTCCATCTTCGTATCCATCATCATCCCAATCGAGTGGAGATTGGTCAAAGTTACAGGCAATATCTGAACGTGGGCATTGTTCACCTGGCCAATGGGCTTTCCTCGATCCTACAGAGGCAGCAGGATAATTGTCTCCATATCCATCATTGTCGGTATCATTCCACTGGTTACCATCTCTCCAGAAGTCATCATTCAGGTCTGACCAACCATCTCCATCCTGATCTGGACATCCGCGCCGGTCCTCGGTTGAGTCACCCCAGTAGTAAACGCAATTGTCACCAAGATAACCGTTGNCCTCATCACCATACCCATCGTTGTCTTCNTCAGAGTGTTGAGTAGGGTTGTATGGGTAATCATCATCGTCATCACTAATTCCGTCTCCATCTATATCTGAGTCCCCAAGNATCAATTCTGGAGCAGATTGCCAATTCAAAAGTATTAGGTCTCTAACTCCGTCATCATCAAAGTCAGAAAGAATCATTTCTTTCGTCAGTCTGTAGTTTCCACCTTCCCAAATCTCGTTAAAATCTTGTCCGTCATATGAAACGATTTTTGCCTTTTTAGAACCGTACGTAGTCATCATCAGGTCTAGTCGTCCATCAAGGTTCAGATCAGCCAAGGAAAAACCATTTTCTCCATGTTGTGAGTAATAGTCATCGTTTGATGTAGTGGTTGAAGATAAGGGTCCATTATACACTTTCCAGTTATTTCCCATTGAGGTAATCAAATCAGAATAACCGTCTTGATTGAAGTCATAGATCTCACAATCNTTGGTGGAGCTAATGCTCAGAACATCGGGTTGAGCACTGAAATTCGTTGAATAACCATCTCCACTACCTGAAGATGTTCCATTATAGATGTGTACTTTTGAACCTAGGCAACGCACATAATCTGTAATTCCGTCGCCATTAGAATCAGTTAGTATAATGTTTCTAATTGTATTTGTACTACTATTTCTTGCTAAACTCTTCCAATATTCGTCAAATCCTCCATCCCCGTCATATGTGTATACATAACCGCGTTCTGTCGCATGGNTAATAGTNCCAGATTTGTAACTATCGAAAATTATGTCTAGCNTCCCATCGCCATTGATATCGACAATCGAGGTGTGCCCATACCTTTTGTTTTCAGGATCAATGGTTAAATCACTTGAATAATTGAAGCCATTTTCTGAACCCCAAAACAAACTCAATTCATNNGTGTACCCAGCAGTGACAAGGTCAGGATAACCATCGTTGTTGATATCCGCAGACGACAGAGANGTGGCATAGTATTGATCAACATAGAACACAGGGTCTGTTGATAATCCGCCATCATTTTCGTATGCGGAAANGTTCTGNNNNCCGGCTAGNAGAAGGTCCTGATCTCCATCAGAATCGTAATCTACGGACAGTCCGACACCAACTGCATAGTTTGCTCCTGTGTGAACGTCNAAGCTTCTTGATACTGCTGTATCTAGAATGCCACCGCCAAGTCTGTGGTAATATATTGGAGACTGGTATGGGTTGATGAGAANATCAACAAGTCCATTCGCATCTATATCCCCTACAGATAAACGTGCAGTTGTTCCTACGGATGTTTTCCAAGCCACTTTGTAATCCATCAATGCTCCCGAACTGTCAAGTTTAACAGCAGTTAAAATAGCAACATCAACAGAACCCCCAGCAGATCCAGAGTAGATGTCAAGCAAACCGTCATTGCCGAAATCTGCAAGACCAAGGGCATTTTTTGAATAGGTTGNACTTCCATCGGAATCATGAATTTTTGAATAATTGCCATATTCTTCACTTCCATATTCCCCGATTCCAGTCTTGCTATACCGGTTCCATAGGACATAGATNTCACCACCAGCGTCAGACATTACCAGTTCATTATATCCATCGTGGTTCAAATCTCCTGAGACCATAGCAGTAATGTAAGAGCCTATGGGATCAAAGTTGTAGTCTGCAGTTGAATTTACTATAGTTGCTCTATTGTAATCGACATTGTAGCCTTCAATTTCGATGTTACTTCCTTCTTTTCTACTGAGGAATATGTCATCATCGCCATCATTATCGTAATCGTTGAATGCAATTGCTTTGGTTCCTGAAGTGCCTGAAGACGCTTTACTCCATTCTTCGTTGAATGAAATTCCATTGATAGCATCATATGTGTTTGTGAATAGCCGGGCTGAATCACCNGCGCCATAATATGATCCAGATAAAATATCGACAAGCCCATCACCATTAGCATCACCAATATCGAAGTATATTTCGTTAGGATTGGAGGAATCATGACTGAGAATCGCCCCGCTTGAGATTTTGCTTNTACCATTTAGTTCCACAAAAGAAATTGACTTGCCGGAATTTGTAGACAATATCACATCTAGGTCACCATCTCCATCTAAATCTGCTAGTTTCATGTCTTTAGCCTGATAAGAGTTAGTATCAATTTTTATGGGGTCGCCAAAGACTCCCAACTCATTTGGAACAAAGTACAGATAATATGGAGATAGCATTACAATATCGAGATCTCCATCCTTGTCCAAATCACCAAGTTCGGAGAGCGAAGTAGATTGGTGGTCGTCTGTAAAATCTGGTTCATGTGTAATTTTCTCTACATTTATATCAGGTGCCTCAGAACATCCCCGGGCACAAGGAAGAGTATTNTCTCCACGATTTCGATCCCAAGGGTGATTATCTTGTGAATCTACAATGCCATCTCCATCTTGGTCATTAGAATCAGGAATTGAATCCAGTTTCCCTTCCCACCATTCGTTTGTGATTAGGTGCCTTCCTCCGAGTTCAAGGTTGTCGACATCTATTGTGGGGCTGGTACCGGCCATGCTAGGGGGCTCTGGTTCCAGTATGATTTCAGCGTCTGAATCAGCCGAATGATTACCGATGTGTACAGAGATCTGTAGTAATGTTGAGAGCAATAACATCACTACAATACTTCTAGCCATCAAGGTTTTTCGGTCGTTCACGGGCTTGTTTATGGTCACGGAGACGCGGNTCATGGANATGCCAAGACACGGAAAGGTGAAAAAACACTCGGACAAACTTGGTTACCACTCACCNTAGGTGAGTGAGTCCAGTTTCACTCTTCTTCAGCACTTGTAGTATCAGCGCGACTGGCTAATCCAAAGCGCTCTAGACGCTCGACAATTTCTGCCATTACCCACTCTGCCTCAAGGCGATCCATATCGCAGTATAGGCGCTCATCTCCCATCAAGAATGTTAGGCGACCGCCTTCGGTTACGTCAAGGTCTCTGAAGTCCTCCATTGGCCAACTCCTAGCCGGCATGCTGAACATTCCCATGAATTTTGGAATGACGTGAATCTTTTCTTTGGTTAATCTGACATCATGTTGCGATTCGAACAGTCCGGATTTGACAGTCATCATCAAGCACAGAAGAATCACTCCAGCCAGTGGTATTAGGAAGAATAGCCACCACAATACCTGTGAGTCTCCAGGTGAATTGGCAGAGACAGGTATACCCAGAAACAGGCCGGTGATGGCAGCACTCCAGAAGGCCATTTTTGGGCCGTCTCTAACCCTTGAGGGTATGGAGAAGCAGACGATTGATCCGATGGTCACGAATTTCACCATCTGTAGGTCCATGTTAGGCACGGCTGGCCAGCGTTCAGGATAGTTGCAAATCTGGTCTATGACGTTCATCCCGTGTTCATCGGCTTCGACACTTCTACCGGTGTGCTCATCCAACCTGACTTTCAGCATCGCAGCCAAGGTCTCCATCGCCTTCAGAATGCTTGCTTCGTTGGTACATCTCAGAATCTCCTCATCCCCCTTCTCAGTCTGAAGGAACAGCCCATATCCTTGACCACTCTTGCCCTTGGAATCGGTGTACAGGGCGACTATGTCTTCCACTTTGGTGGTAGATGATGAGTGCTTCAGTTTCTTGCTGTCAGCAACCAACTTATCAGAACCTGCGGAAACTATTGCTTCCTTGGCTTTGTCTTCGATGTTCAACGTCGGATGTGCGGTGCCCATGAGGTGCAAATCGAGGTCGCACAAATGAATATTCCCACTCTTTCTATTCTTGTAAAATAGCAAAGAAATACTGATTTTTTCCTGCACTTATTTGGCGCCAACTCCACGCTAATGAGCACCGGTGGTTTGATGGATGAGTCAGCGGGACCGCAGGTCATGGGAGTGTGCCGCCGCGTCGGTGTCTTGGTAGCGATGGCTATGCTTCTGCTCCCTTTATTGCCCGTTGTGCAAGCGGATGATGATTTGGCATCATCGAGTCTAATGACGGATGGTCAGTCTGTTTCAGGTAACGTCGATTACGATGGTGATCGCACCGATTGGTGGAAAATTTATGCGATAACAGGGGATGTTGTTGAGGTGACCGTTTCAACATCCATGAGCAATCCCGCGTGGTGGTGCCCCGGAGACGGATATACAGGCAAGGTAAAGTTGACAGATGCCAATGAGAATACCTTGGCTGGAGACAATACCATCGATGATTCTTCTACCACTACCACTTTGTCTACTCCTGTTGCATCGTCTGGTTGGATACATCTGCGTATCAGAAGCGATGATACGTGGTGCAATGACGGCATCGATTACAGTTTGACTCCAAGTATCAACAAGGATACCAGAGATACCGATGATGATGGTTGGATAGACAATGAGGATGACTGCGATGAAGTTGTAGGCAGTTCTACCAACGACAGGCTAGGTTGCCCAGATTCAGATTCGGATGGTTATTCGGACCCTGACAACTCTTGGTTGGCACATCCTGATGGCGCAGCAGATGCCTTCCCAATGGAGGATTCGCAATGGCACGATTCAGATCGAGATGGCTATGGAAATAACCTCGATGGATTCCAAGGAGACCATTGTATTGATCAGAAGGGGTTCTCAGATAGGGATAGATTCGGTTGTTTGGATTCCGACCTCGATGGATGGTCAGACCCCGATCCTTTGGGATTGAACAGTAGCGAGCCGTGGCCGGCTCACCCCAACGGTTCTGCCGACGCCTTCCCAATCGATTCAACCCAGTGGAATGACAGCGATGGAGATGGTTATGGGGATAATTGGGCAGACCCAGTTTGGAATGAGTGGAGGCTGCCTCCTAACACCAGTTCTGAAGGCGATGGAGGAGAGATACCCCCATGGAACCAATCTGATAACAGCACTGATTTCATTCAATTCGGAGAGTGGGTTGATAACGCTACTCGGCCAGATTTCTGTCCTAGTGTGGCAGGAACAAGCCATCAAGATCGCTTTGGTTGTGTAGATAGTGATGAAGACGGATGGTCTAACCCAGATTTGAACTGGACCAAGTACGATGGAGCTGACGCCTTCCCATACGTTCCGAGTCAATGGTATGACAGAGACAACGATGGCTGGGGAGACAATCAGGACCCGAATGCCGAATTGATAGACGATTTCCCTGACAATCCTACTCAGTGGCGCGACACCGATCGAGATGGCTACGGCGATAACCAAACTCTTGGGGCCTGGCAAGTTGACAATTTCACGATGGATTATACCCAGTGGTCGGATATGGACGGCGATGGTTACGGCGACAATGAGAGTGGCTATCAGCCGGATTCGTGCAAGACCTCAGATCCAGCATTGGTCGATGAGGATCGAATCTCGCGTTTTGATAGATATGGTTGTGCAGATTCAGACAAGGATGGTTGGTCGGATCCGGATGGAAATTGGTCAGCCCATCCTTACGGCTTTGCAGATGCCTTCCCTGATGACCCAAGTCAGTGGTATGATACCGATGACGATGGCTTTGGCGACAATCTCGAATATTTCGACGGAGAGTCGTTCTCACCTGCCTTTGAGGGAGATTCTTGTCCATTCACGCAAGGGGAATCTCGCAAGGATAGATTCGGTTGTCCAGATTCGGATTCAGACGGCTGGTCAGACCCCATGCCTAACTGGCTGGCAAGCCCAGCAGGTTTTGCAGATACTTGGCCGGATGAGCCAACACAATGGAATGATTCCGACGGCGATGGCTACGGCGGCAATCCTCTGGGAGTAAGACCGGATGCCTGTCCGGATGTTCCAGGTACAAGCCTTGGGAGTGACGAGGGCGGTGATCGCTACGGTTGTCTAGATACCGATGGTGATGGTTGGTCTGATTTGGCAGATCATTTCGATCACGAACCAAGCCAATATAGAGACAGCGATGGTGATGGTTGGGGGGACAACAGCGAAGGTAACGAAGGGGATGCTTGTCCAAACCAAAGAGGAGATAGTTTCCTAGACCGAAGAGGTTGTGTTGATTCAGATAGCGATGGATATTCAGATCCTGATGAATTATGGAAGGCTAGTCCAGAGGGTACGGCAGATGCTTTCCCTTACGATCGGATGCAATGGAACGATAGCGATGGCGACGGTTTCGGAGATACTCCAATAGGAAACAAGAGAGATGATTGCCCCGATGCTCCTGGAACTTCAACTCTAGATTATCAGGGCTGTCCAGATTCAAATCGAGATGGTTGGTCGGATAGTTACGGTGAGTTGAACGCTGCTTTTGCAGGTCTTTCAGATGACCCCGCAAGTTCTTGGCTGACCTATGCTTTGTTGGCTATGGCCGCAGGTCTTGGGGTACTGGTTGGCATGTTATTCCGCAGTAAACCAGAAGCAGGAGATGATTGGTCTGCTTTACCTGATGTAAGCACCCTTCCTCCACCACTTGTTGCCGATACAGTTGGTCAAGCACCCCTTGATTCAATACCTCCTCCCCTTCTAAATGAGCAAGTTCCTCCGACTGAAGTTTCTACAGAGGCACAACCTTCCACTCTGATGATGCAACCCGAAGAGGAGCGTGGTGCTGATGCAGGATATGGAGGTGAACTCTGATGCGTCGCGTCCTTCTTCTCTTGCTGGTATTGTTGTTATCGGCATACCCAGTTTCTGCGGAAGACAATGTGCCAATAGTTGAGAGTGCTACCGGTGATGATTACGCTGATGGTGAGTTGGCATCTTANGGAATCCGNGTNGTCGCATGGCGCAACGATAGNATCGATGCTGACGATGATGGAAGAGATGATGCTGTAAGAATCGTCCTCGCGTTGAACAAGACNGCNGAAGTCGAAAGTGCAGATGTTAACATTCTAGTGACCTCTTACCACGATGGTAGATCGGTGGAAGAATGGAATAATCTATCCTTCAATGGGGCGATCGAGACTTCGATTAGAATAGATGCCTGGGGCGAAGGAATCTACGTGCACAAGTTGCAGATGTTCGACCCGCAGAGTGGAAAGAAACTGGCAGACCTCGACGCTGGAGAGTGGAACATGGCGCCTGCCTTGACGGGTGCCTATCTGGAACTCAAATTGAGCGCACCAGAATGGATGGAAACTGGAGACGAGTGTACCATTGAGCGAACTTTCATCGATGAGATTGGAGAGAGATACGATGTCATGGGCAAGAGGGATATTAGGGGCATACCGTTCAAGGTTAACGATTGGGATGATGTCCTAGATTGCAGCCTTTGGCCAGCAGGAGATTACCTGATTAGCGAGACATATCAGAATGGCTTGGGACAAAAGACAGAATCTTGGTTGAACTTGACAATCAACAACCGTCCTGCCCCTTCCTTTGAACTTCAGGTAATTGGCGATGGAGAGGAATACGGAACTACGTGTCTGTTACACATNGATCCAACCACAATCGATTCCCACGAAGAATGGACCTACATNTGGGATACAATTCCTGACCATGGTGCTGGGGATTCACCNGATCTGAATTGTTCATCTTGGCAGCCTGGAGTACACTTNGTCCGCATTGAAGTGGTGAATGAACAGGGAATCTCAAGCACNAGCGGCCTCAATCTGNTCAGGCTTACCCCNCTGAATCCAGTTGATTCAAACATCTCTGAGAATCAATCCATGGCATGGCCGGTGCGAAGTGGTGGCGATGCTGTTGGAGCATCCAGTGANACTGGCCTCTATGGCGCGGGAAGTGCAGCCCTCTTGGTCTTCCTCGTTTGTATCATGATTGGAATGCGCTCCAAGGAATATGAGGAAGAAGAGATCATTGGAGTTCCAAGANCTTCTGAACAGAAACTGTACGCTGCCCCTCCTATACTGACTCCCGCCCAAGCCTTCCAGCAGCAATGGGGCCAACCTGAAGATACGCTTCCAGAACCTGNTCCTTCTATCGATGAATTGCCCACTACCGTNGATGCTGACGGAATAACATGGAGAAGGCATCCTGATGGCAANATGGATTGGTATGANGAGGGAGCAGGAAATTGGGTTGCATTCGAGTGATTTACTCAAGTGTTCTGAGTTTCTCGTAGCATCAACAATTTTCCTTCATTAATGGTGATATTCGCTATATTTCCNATGCCTTCATTGTGCAAGCCAAGNCTGGAGAAATCCATCTTTTCATCCTTGAGTTCATACTTCAATCCTTGAATGGTCAATCCACTTACTGGAGCGACTGCAAAGAGACTNACAATCGCCCTTCTNGGACAATGGAATTCACAACTTTCAGTGATTGCTCTGGCCTGCCAATTTTGGAGGTGAATAATCGTGTTTGGAGAGGGTGATTCGAAGAGTGCTGCGTACGCTGCAAGAGCATGATCAGGACGCCCTCCTTCCACACCGATGATATCGATTTGAACCTCATCTGAAATCGATTCNTTTTCNGCGACCCAGTGCAGCGCTTTCACAAGATCAGAATCGTTCTGCCAAGGCATGTTTATGACTTCGGCATTTGGGTGTTTTGAAATGTCTTTGACGACTATGGAATCCATGTCTCCAAGGATGATATCTGCAGCGATTCCGCGTTCGGTCATTCGTAGCGCCCCAGCATCCGCAGCGATGATGATATCTGCAGCCTCAACCAATGCTTGCCAAGTNGNCTTCTCGGGCCAANCCCCTGCCGCTCCGATAATCACTCTCTGCATCGATTTGAGCGGGGAAGTCACGGTGCATCAAGGTGAGGATTGAGAGGCCTACGGCCTCTGCGCTCTCGCGTACGTATAGGCGCCGCTCTTAGAGCGGCGAGACGATACTATGCTCCACAGACTTATTCAGTGTTGGATTAGTCGAGAGGCCTTGTGTACCGCAAGTCACCTTCCTCGACCGTGCGGGTACTTGCCATCTTCTTGCTNATGTTGATGGCGCCNTATGCNGGNCTTNTTCCAGANTCNGTCAGTTCGTTGGAGGTAGTGNANGACCANTCGTTCAGCATAACATTCTCCGAAGGAAGCGGAGATGAATTGATTGGAGATACNTTGACTNTGAACAACAGCGATTGGACNGTTAGAAGNGAGCGTGGCTTCGATGAGTGGATTTCCAATTTCATCGAAAATGGTTCAGCNCAAACTTCAGGCAAGATGTTGATTGAAGATGANCTCGGTAGATTGCACGGTTGNTGGAGCGAAGGGACAAATGGNATCTGGATGTTCAAAACTGAAGCNGATGGNAATGTGACCACGCAGCAGGTGGACAATCAGAGTGCCTTGGANGGCTGTGCTTTGGCNATTGATGATCAGGATAATCTCTTCATCACCTGGGCNGATTCACAAGGAGAATTGCACNTGTCTCGCGAAGCCAAGAAGGGAGCGATGAATTTTGCACGCACCTTCTTGACCAGAGCATTGATTGAAAATTCGGTTCAACTTCCGTTGAATATCGATTTCAGCGATGGAATGCGAGCAACCATCGTTTGGAGGTCTGCTAATGACTCAACGCTTTGGGCTACAAATCACACCGGCTCGTACTGGATGACNAGACAGNTGATTTCCGATGCNGTAGGATCTGATATCGAGATGATTGCCGATTCTGACGGAGTCATGAATGTGGCCTACACCCAAGGCAATGATGTTCGTCTNTTGCGTTTCAACGANACCATTCACGATGACAAGGTGCTGTACCGTTCCGATTCATCGATGNTCAATTCCANATTGGGTTTCAATCTTGATTCNCANGGAAATCCNCAGATNTCCTATGANGGGGACGATGGCGTGATGATTCTGCGTAGTCTCTCTGGACAGTCAACCGGAAGAGTGGANCCCAACCCTATGGCCAACCTGAGTCTCGAGGATATGGATCATGATAGCCCTCCCACAATTATTTCACACGCTGATTTCGATGCTGATGGAACNAGTGATTTGGTTGTNGGNAACCCTAGTTTCGANAATGGNTCCGGTNCTNTNGTAGTTCATTTNGGCAATAAAAATCGTTCAGCATTCTTGGACCCTGCAACGGTATGGAGTCTTGATGGTTCAGTAAATGAGTCTCTATCCTCTGGATTAGCAGCGGGAGATTTCANCGGAGATGGANTCGATGATTTNGTAGTTGGAATTCCNGGNAGAGGAAACAATTCTTCCAATGTTGGACATGNTGAACTGTATCTCGGTTCNTCTTCAGGTCTTACNAGNACTCCCGCATGGGTTTGGACCTTGAACGCCAGTCAAGGATTCACAGGGGCAAAGCTTGCTTCGGCCGGTGATGTGGATAGTGATGGAGATGAGGAATTGTTGATTGTCAGTAGTAACTACACTTCTCCAAATCCGAATTCAGAGAAAGGTCGCGTCGATATGTTCCTCGGTGGCCAATCATTGGGCCAAGTTCCCGATTGGACTTTGAATGGCACTGCGATTGATTCGATTCTTGGAGCCAGTATTGCTGGAGGAGGTGACGTTAATGGTGATGGTTACGATGATTTCGCNATCAGTTCTACNGGAACCAAGGACAATCCAGTAGGTTTCAGTGCAATCGAGATATTCTTTGGNAGNGCNTCTGGANTCTCTATGCAAGCAGACCAGAGATTGGATAGCAACATCCAAGGAAAGTTGCTCGGATATCACATGGATTGGGTTGACCTCGANGGTAATGGGAATGATGAGTTGCTGGTTGGAGAGCCATTCAATGGCTCGGCCTACCAATCAGGTTTGATTTGGATATTCAACGGAACCNACGCAGGATTAGATCTTCCNACTCCATTGACAACATTATCCAGTACTCAATCCAANGACCANATTGGTTCTTACTTCTCTTCTGCTGGAGATATCAATGAGGATGGCTATGAAGACCTCCTAATTTCTCGCAGAGGTCTTGGTAAGATNGGTTCTCTNTCCCTTTACCTTGGCTCTGAATTTGGAATATTGACTACGTATCAGAGTATTGCGCAGGGTGCTGAACTAGGAGATCTGATGGCAGTTGCATTTTCGACAGGGGGAGATTGCGATGATGATGGCATGTCAGAAATCATGATTCTTGAGTTTGATGACATTAGTTCTGGAGGCGATGGTTGGATCGACGTATTGACGGAGAGNGATTGGTCGACGACCTCGCTTGGTTATCAGGGNATTTCANTTNTAGACATTCAGATCGGTTCATCATTTAGTGGAATTCCAAATATCNTGATAGATTCTCAACCACCNNTCCTNTTGCAATACATGGATGATGGCACNCCTGAAGGACATTGGCTTGAACGNAGTTTCTCAGGCTTCCATTCTNCNAGTATGGTGACTTCTGCTAGNGGCGCAGTGAATATGTTGGTACATGATGATCAGGGACAGGTATTGCTGNTNGATTATTCCAGTAGGCAATTGGTTGAGCAGACCACAATNACCACAGGAAATATTGGCGCATGGGTAGATATCGAAATCGANGGCCTTGGTCATCCTTCNATGNTTCATGCAAGAGTTGACACATCAGANCTCTACTGGACNCGTGCTGGNGCCAGCGGNTGGTCTACTTCACTGGTGACTAGCGGAGTGGATNTAGATGCTCCAATNACTCANATNATCGATGATTCAAACGACAAATGGGTGGTTTATCGTGACAGTACAGATTCATCTCTATCCACTTCGTATCTTCCANTGAATTCGTGGATAANGACTACNTTGGTTCCGGCAGGNTCAGCGAAATCTGATGGCCATGCNGCCACTATACTCTCGAATGGTAGCCTAGCGGTCATTTCAGTGGTCGATATCTCCGGTTCAGATTCANTGAATCTGACAATTCTCAACGGTTCAGAAATAAGNACAGAGTCNTTGAATGCTTCACCTAACAGAGATGCTCATTTCCAATTGTTGGAATCATCTGGTATGTTGTACGCAGTTTGGCAGAATAATACCGATGGTGAATGNGTTGGNATGAGTAGGNCATTGAATGGTAGTAATTGGACCAGAGATTGGNCTTGGTTTGCNAANACCAGNATCNGCGCACCGTTGATCATCAAAGATGCAGNTTCGTCGCCTCATGTATTGTGTTCAGGGGGTGCTTTGGGAGNCGATGGAAGGTTGGTAAACCTTTCAGATTCAACAATGGTTCCATTCACCCTAGATAGCGATGGAAGCAGCATAAGGTCCTATTACGACGTTGCAGGTGGAACCTATCTAATCAGAGATACAAGTGCTGATGGCGGTAGTATCTCCTTGTTATCTGAGAACTCTGATTTTCCGATGAGAGTAAGAACCCCAATCGCTGGAGAAGTGGTGAATCATGCTGATTTGANCATGTCATCTGATGGTGTAATCCATCTTGCCTTCCAAGATAGTACGGGCTTGGATCTAGTATTGATGAAACTGCTCCCTGATGCNGATGCTGACAGGATTCCTGATTCCTTGGATGGCATGCCAAATGTTTCCGGACAATGGGAGGATTCAGACGGAGATGGTTTCGGAGATAATCCAGACGGTCCTGGCTACGATGATTGTTCAGGAACTGCTGGAACAAGCATCATTTCCGCGGTTGGATGTTTGGATTATGACGGGGATATGATCGTNTATACNGATGATAGATGCCTTTCTGAGAAGGGTTATTCTTACTTCGATAGATTGGGTTGTCCAGATTATGACCGAGATGGTTGGTCGAACAATGACCAGAACTGGATAAGTGGGGACCAATATCCATTCAACTGGAAGCAAACCAAAGATACCGACGGAGATTCGCGTGGAGATAATAGCGGTCCTGATTGTTGTGTATCGTATTGGCCAGATACCAATTATACCGAAAGTCATCCTCCAGATATTTTCCCATTGAACAAACATCAATGGAAGGATTCAGATGGTGATGGCTTNGGAGACAATTACACCCATTCTTCTGGTGATAACTGCNTAGATGAATATGGGCTCTCAAGCGAGGACAGAAATGGCTGCCCTGATTCTGATGGCGATGGTTATTCAGATCCCGGAGATTACGGTGGTGGAACATGGGATGTTGAGAATGGTGCTGATGCCTTCGTGAATGATTCCACACAGTGGGAAGATAGCGATGGTGACGGATATGGAGATAACTCCGAACCTGGATCNAACATCCCAGATCATTGGCCTTGGAATCCAGCAGCAGCCAATGATACTGATGATGATGGATTCCCAGATAACTGGACCGCTCAATTCACTGGAAACAATTCTGGTGGCTTGATTCTTGATGCTTGTCCGGATACTTGGGGCAACGCTACAGAAGATATGCCTGGATGCCCAGATAGAGATGGCGACGGAGTTTCAGATTTGAATGATCCATTCCCAGAGGATTCTACTCANTGGGCTGATCAGGATNCAGATGGNTGGGGAGATAATCCAANTGGAAATGACCCGGATGCTTGTCCAACCCAAGCGGGAATAGCTAACGGTACTGGTGGTGACGGTTGTCCAATAGTTGTCGCTGAGGACGAGGATGGTGACGGAGTCATAGATGANTTCGACAATTGTTCTTCTACTCCACAGGGTGAAGAAGTGGATTNAGAGGGTTGTTCTGAGTCTCAAAAGGATGATGACGGCGATGGNGTATCGAATGCACAGGACGACTGTCCAGATACTCCTCTAGGGGAAGTNGTCAATATTCGTGGTTGCACGGAAATTCAGCAAGAGACTGATACCGATGGTGATGGAGTATTCGACCCAGATGACAATTGTTCTTCTACNCCGCCAGGTGAAGAAGTAGACTCAGAGGGTTGTTCTGAATCGCAGAAGGATGACGATGACGATGGGGTAACCAATGACCTTGACCAGTGTCCTGATACGATGCTTGGGGCAGCTGTTGATGAGTTCGGTTGTATTGCTGCAGGGGCAGATACNGATGGGGACGGAATTGAGGATCTCTACGATATTCTTCCTGCTGACCCATCACAATGGGAAGATGTAGACGGTGATGGATTTGGNGACAACATGAGTGGAACCAATGGTGACGAATGTCCCGGGCTCTACGGCAACTCTACCTTTGATAGGAAAGGCTGTCTNGATAGTGATGGTGATGGTTATTCTGACCCAACCCTCTCATGGACTGTTTTTGATGGAGCAGATGCCTTTGCTGATGATTCGTCGCAGTGGAAGGATAGCGATAAGGATGGATATGGAGACAACTCTAGTGCAGAGGGTGGCGATCAATGCCCCAATACTCCGTCGGGTTGGAGGACTTCGGTATTGACTAATGGATGTGCGCCTGTAGAAAATGATGCAGATGCTGACGGTATATTCGATCTTGATGACCAATGTCCGGGAACACCTGCAGGAGTATCGGTTGATTCAGTAGGTTGTGAGATTCNTTCGGATTCAACCGAATCTGAATCANCATCATCGGGCGGCACAGAGATTTTGATTTATTCAGGTGCAGGAGTTGGNNTACTTGTACTNCTAATTATCATCATTTCATTGATTCGCGGAGGCGGTGAAGAAGATGATGAGGATGACGATGACTGGTTTTATGATGATGAGGATGATGANGATGACGATGATTATCTCTCTCCATTACAAGGTAGTAGTCCACAACGTTCTCCTGCGAGGACACCGGCTAGAGCNGGGCCGGGCCCAGGAGGCCCAGTAGGGGGTCCACCAGGAGGTCCATCCCGCGGCCCACCTAGTCAGCGTTCCTTCGATCCATATGCTGGTGGAGGATATGGTTCTCCGCCTCCAACAACTGGAGGTTATGGGTATGGCGGCCCCGCTCCAAGGGCTCCGGTCCGTTCACCACCGCCGGGTCAAAGTCCTGCAACTCCACGAAAGAAGTCTGTCAAGAAGAAGGTGGTCAATGTAGAAGAAGAGCCGGTTGAAGAAGAAATTCAACAGCAGAATTGGCAACCTGAAGATGAAGGTCCATTGTTTGATGCAGCCGATGAGGCATCAAGACAGGATTCAGTCGCTTGGGCATGGGACGAGATCCAATTTGGCAAGGATGACCGCAGCATTTTGATGGGATTACAAGGTAGTGGTTGGAGTGCTAGACAGTCGCGTGCTATTTTAGAAGAAGCGAGGGCGTGGTGAAATGTTCAGGAATATGATAGGAACAGCCTCAAATGAGGGTGGCAGGTGGCGTCGCTTCAAGGGGGAATCCAGTTGAGCGCCGAAGAATTGGCTGGAGCCTCCTTACCGGAAGGCATCGATGTAGATGAAGCAGCAGCATATTTCGGAATAGTGGAGTCTAGTGCTTCTCTTCATACCTTATTGGACATGAGTCCTAATGAAGCCTTGTTATTGTTCCTTGAGATGACTTCTGATTTGCATCTGGCAGGCGGAGATTTTGATTTTGAGACCGCTAGTCAAAGGATGAATTGTGAAGGTGGAGAAATCTACTATTTGGTCTCTGGAAATCTTGGAATGATGAAATTGTCAGATTCTTTGCGTAGATATTTGGGAATGGAGGATAGCGAAGGAGAGCCAGGAGGTCCAGATCCCGGATTACCTGAGGAAGTGGTAGAGAGCCTACAGGTGCTATGCGATCCAATGTCCTTGCTGCAGGTTCTTTCAATTGCTTTCATGCATGGTGGCAATGATTCAGTTCAGAGATACCTTGGAGGCTTAGCTGCAATGTTCAGCAATCCTGCTGGACGATTAGATGACATGAAGATGGTTGTTAGTACGCTTGAGGCCGTACTCCATTCATTCAGAGGCGGCGGAGGGGTGGCGCCTATTCCTGGCTTGGCGCAATCACCTGCAATGACTCTACAGGATGCGTTATCGAGTGAGAGCGCATCGACCACAGAATCTCCAGCCACCATTGCTCAGGCCCCAGTTGCTAGTCCAGAACCAACCAGCTCTCCAAGTCCTCAGCCTGCCGTTCAAGTCGAGCCTGTGGTCAAAACTATTGCAACATCACAACCAGTTTCTCCGGTTCCTCTTCCCGGAAGTCAAGATGCCCCCTCAGAACCTGAAGTAGCAGATTCAACAGTTGTGCCTAAACCGATTTCGAGTGTACTCCAACCCAAATCCGAACTTGTTCCATTACCGATTATGGAGCCTGCTACAAAACCAATTGATAATCGTAAGGAGGAGGAGAAAGAGTTTGACGCCTTTGCAGGAGCATTTGGGATGCAAGCCCCATCAATTCCAGTTGAGAGTCCGCCACCATCAGTAGTTGCACAACCCCTCGAAGATGAGGTTGCAATTCCAACTCCGGTATCAGCCGTCTCTTTACAATCGCAACAAGAGCAATCACCTTCTCTTGAAGGAGTCTCCATGCAGAACATGTTAGACAGTATAACCACAAGTGGTTCAGCCATGAAATCAGATGCTACGACATCTTCTGCACCAGATACTGTTGTACCAGTTAGTATGCCGGAGCAACCAGAACAGCCAATGACATTCAATGAACCGTCTCCCGCGTTGCAACAATCAGAAATCTCTCAGCATGTGGAGCAAGTCGAAGATCAATCACCACCAATTCAAGTTGCTAATGTTGATGCGGAGGATGATTCAGGTCTTCCCAAACCGATTCGGGCATCTCCCGTTAGAGCTCCAGTCAATTCACAACAAGCACAATCGAATACTCCTCAAGCCAACTCTGCTGCTCAGTATAATGCCCAACAAGCTGCAGCGATTCAGCAGCAACAAGCCGCAATAGCAGCACAGCAGGCACAACAAGCAGCACAGGAGGCTGCAAGACAGCAGCAGGCATTAGCAGCACAACAAGCACAGCAAGCGGCTCAGCAGGCGCAACAGGCTGCCCAGTCATACCAACCGACAATTCGTAGTGGGGTACATTGTCAAGGATGCGGTATCGGTCTGGATCCTACTTGGAATCATTGTCCAGTCTGTGGAACTGCTTCTGTTTGAGCAGATCACTCTTCGTCGAACAATAGGAAACGCCCTTCATCAATTATAATTTCTTCACCGATTGTGACGGTTGGAGATCTAAGTACTCCAGTCAATCTCTTCCCTGTTGCTGGCGATGGAAGTGATGCGCTATCCCCTACCGAGAAGTAGAATGTCCCCAAGACCTTCTCATCTTCCAGTAGGTTACCAAGTAACCTTGCATTAGGATTCACTCCGAACCCTGCTTCAGCAACAGTCCAGAGCAAATCTTGTTCGCGGCTGCGCAGTTTCTTGGCCACTTCTCCAAAGGACTGTCTAATATTTGCAGCTGTTGAACCGCCTTTGACATCGATGACTATCCCTTCTTCCACGGTTAGAGTCAGAGGTTCTGAAAGGATATCAGCATCGCAAGAGCCATCGATGACAATTACTCCATTCATGCTTCCGGACCTCGGACTTGTGAAGACTTTACCTGCAGGTAGATTGGTGACCATTTGGGGCCTGTTACAGATTCCAGAATCTTCTCGATTCCATTTCTTCCAGTCTACTTCAAATCTTACATCAGTACCTTCTGAACTAGTGATATGAACTTCTCTTTTGCGTCTTAGAACTCCTCCTAAGTCTGCAATCAAATCCCTCATTTTGCTGAAGTCAGCAGACATGCCGCCTTCAGTAAATAATTCTACAGTCATTCCTGGCATGGTAGCGATTCTTGCTCCATCCTTACTGGCTTGGATTCTAGCTCTAGTATGGGTTAGACTAAATTTAGTCGGAGCCAAAACAACTTGTTGTTGACGCATCAGATTGGCTACTGGTCTAGGAGGTTCTTCTCCGTGATGCCTCCCCTTTGGCATGATTATCAGTAGTGTTCTATCGGAGATTTTTGAGGCTGCTTCATACAAAGCCTGGCCGATTTCAGTAGTGGTTGGGTCACAAACAACCAGCACGTTCTCTCCCCTGCGGATATCCATACATGTTTTGACCACCATCTTAGCGGCAGCCTCCATTTTCTTCATTCTCTCTTCGATTGAAAGATCATCATCTTCGACACTAACTTCTTCCGGTTCTTCTTCATGAAGACCTTCCAAAACGGCATCTTCGTCGGGGTCATCGACATCAGGAGCCTTCTCCTGCTCACCCTTTTTGCGTCGGCCCACGATTCGACACATCGCCCTTCTCCTTCAACACTTTGCTCTTGGACTTGATTCAAGAGTACTAGCCTCTTCGCCCTAACATGGAAGCGGAACAGACCTATGCAGAGTTCATATCTAGAGTCAAAGATATCTACAGATTCAGAGGGATGCGTAGCCACTTGGGTTGGGATCAGCAAACGATGATGCCAGAAGCTGGGGCAGGGGCTAGAGCCTCGATGTTGGCTTGGCTTGCAGGTCAGGCGCATAATAGAGTGGTAGACCCCGAATTCGGGGAACTGCTATCGAATCTATGGCAAAGATTGGACTCATTATCTGATGATCAAAGATGTAACGTTAGAGAGATGAAAAGAGAGAGGGACAAGGCGGTTCTACTTCCCGAGGAGCACGTGATTAAGGTTGCAGAGATGACCTCCAGTTCGCTTGAAGTTTGGAAAAAAGCGCGCGCCTCAAATGATTTCTCCATTTTTTCTTCAACATTAGAAGAATTAGTAGAACTCGCCAGACAGCGCATCTCCTTCCTCCAGAAGCCTGGTCAGACCCCATATGATGTATTGTTAGATGATTATGAACATGGCATGGGAGTTACTGATTATGATCCTCTATTTGAGGGATTAAGGGAGAGGTTAGTGCCATTATTAGAGAAAATCATGGCCTCCAAGAAAGATTTNGGAGATATTGTGATTCCTGATTCTGCAATTTTTGACGTTGAATCACAAAGACAACTTGGACTACGCATTTCCGAACACTTCGGCTTTGATTTTTCAGCGGGACGATTGGATGATGCAGCACATCCTTTCTGTTCAGGACTATGGACTGGAGATACTAGGATTACCACCAGATATGATGTAAAAGATCCATTTTCCTGTATCGGTGCGGTCATGCATGAAACAGGACACGGACTGTATGAACAGGGACTTCCTTCAGAGCATGCTTTCACTCCAAGAGGGGGAGCNATTTCTCTTGGAGTACATGAGAGNCANTCCAGATTGTGGGAGAATCAAGTNGGCCGGAGTAAGGCTTTCTGGGATATGGCAGGGGATTGGTTCCGAGATGNATTTNCTGAAGGGCCNGAATTTTCNGATGAGGAGTTGTATCGTCTNGTGAATAAGGCTGANCCGAGTTTCATCAGAGTCGAGGCTGACGAGATAACNTACAATCTNCANATCATGTTGAGATACGAAGTNGAAAAAGCNCTGTTCAATGATAATCTTCCNGTTTCAAANATACCTGAAATGTGGAATGATTTGTTCAANCAATGGTTTGGAATTGAAGTTCCTGATGATTCTCATGGTTGTCTACAAGATATTCATTGGTCGATGTTGGCCTTTGGCTATTTCCCAACCTACACATTAGGCAATTTGTATGCNGCGCAGTTAACTGAGAAAGTTTGCGAGGAACTCGANATGGGGATCGATTCAATTGTGGAATCTGGAAGAACTCCAGAGTTGTTGGATTGGTTACGCCGCGAAGTCCACNCACAAGGAATGTTACTTTCACCGTCCGAACTAATTGAGAGNGCTACGGGCAAGCCCCCCAGCCCAGAACCATTCCTCGATTATGTTGAGAGGAAATACGGATATATTCACGGATTCTGATTCACTCGCCGTCGTCGCCGGAATCATCTCCGCCGTCGTCGCCGGAATCATCTCCGCCGNCGTCGCCACCAGTCAACTTTGCCTGTAGGTCGTTCAGCATGTTTGTCATGTCATCTACGGCGGTCCTCAGATCAAAGGNTTCTCCATGTGCTCCACCTGCTCCAAGGCTCATTCCAAGAATGGCTCCTAGTGCACCTAGCATCATTACNACTAGTGGCCAAAACATGCCNTNAATCGNNNTTTCAGCCATGCGGCTCCCCANATNGCTCCGACAAGGAATANACCNAGTCCACCTAACACTTGTCTCCATCCATCTCCTAACGTTTCTTCAATTCCCATGGTTTTCTCACCGTTACGNTGGAGGATACTGANATGTTATAGGCATTCCCTATAATCTATCAATTTACAATCCGTTATTAAAATAAGTGAAATTCGCCAAAATTATCCTTATTCAAACAGCAATGGACTACCAGTTTCACCTGCAGAAACTAGAATCTTTCCTTTTGGGTCGGCAGAAATATCCCGCTTGAATACAGGAATACCAGCGATTACGGTAAGTACTGGCCAGCCGGAGAGTTCCATGTCGTGAAATGGATTCCAACCTACTCTGCTCCAGGTGTTTTCGTCTCGAACTTTCATTTTGCTTTCCATGTCGACCAGAACGATATCCCCATCATATCCTTGCTCAAGTTTACCCTTGCCAACCATACGGTAACACTCTGCAACATTGCTAGACATCCATTGAACAACTTGTTCTATCGTACATTTGCCATTTGTTGCATGAGTCAACATAACTGGAAGTGAAGTTTCTACACCTGGCATTCCACTTGGTGCGCTGGGAAAGCCAGAATCTTTGGATTCAAGTGTATGAGGTGCATGATCGGTTGCTATGCAATTTATGGTCCCATCGTGTAACCTTTTCCACAAAATTTCCTTGTCCTTTTGATATCGAATTGGTGGATTCATCTTCAATCTAGTTCCAAGAACTTCAACATCCCTTTCATCAAATGTCAAGTGTTGTGGCAGCACTTCCGTAGAAACATGTGCTTGGCCTTCTTTACTGTAAAGAGAAGTCACCCCGTTCAACCAATCTGCTTCAATCCCAGATGTCAAGTGGAGAATATGTAGCCGATGGCCACTATCCTTAGCATATTTCACGGCCCTTTTTGTCGCAATCAAGGCAGTTTGGTCATCTCTCCATTCTGCATGAGCGGCCATATCTGTACGCCCTTCAATATCCTTCATTCTTTCAATCATCCTCGCTTCATCTTCAGCATGAACAGCAATCAGTCCAGCAGTATTGTCGAAGATGGTCTTCAATGCATTCGATTCATTGACCAATAAATCACCGGTTGATGAACCCATGAAGATCTTGATCCCGCATATTCCGGGAATCACAATTGGTGAATCAGGGGCTCCTACCGCTTTTTGTAATTCTTCAACATTCGATTCAGTCGCTCCGATAAAGAATCCATAATTGGTTACACAACGTTTTGATGCAGTTTCCAATTTGTCGTGCATTGATTGTAGAGTTGTTTGACTCGGCACATTGTTTGGCATATCCAAGAAAGATGTGACTCCCCCGCTAGCAGCAGCACAAGAGCCGCTGTGCAAGTCTTCTTTCTCGGGTTGTCCCGGATCTCTGAAGTGGACTTGAGGGTCAATGATTCCTGGAAGCAAGTGCAATCCAGTTGCGTCATAGACTGATTCATTGGTACGTGGTTCAAGATCTGCATCTGTGGAAATATCTGAAATGATTCCATCAGTTATTCGTAAATCACCAGTAATCGTTCCTGTAGGGAGGACCATTTTTGCTCCTTTAATCAATATGTTTCCATCCATTTTTGCCACCTTCTTTATGCATATTCAAGTGAATGTATTACCTTAACTTGTCCAAATTGATTCGGGAGGACCTTGCTTCAGATGCGTATTTCGCGCTCCACCTTTCACTCTTAGATACTTGCGACAAGCATGATGTCAAAGGGTTTTACGGAAGGTCATTCACAAGAACTCACGCCCAAACCCTAAGATGTGCCTCCCACCTCGTGTGCATGATGAGTGCTGAGGAGGCCGCAGCGATTCTCGATTCGATAGAGAATCCCGAATCACCGATAGGAGAAGAATTACCTCCTAAGGAAGATGCTCCTAGCGAAGAGGAACAGGTATTGCCTGATGAGAAGGATAAGATTAGCAAGGAAATTGCAGCAATTCGAAAGCGAAGGGCGACTGTTGGAAGCAAGAGGTTCCCAAAGGGTGTTGAAGACTACACATTACTAGCCGGAATATTCTACGGCGCCATCTACTTCGGTCTACTCTTCGCCATGTCGACTGGTGCGATGGGTACTTCGACTGCTTGGGATCATTGGATGTCTACTACCGTGTTTGATATCGGTGAAGAATGTGAAGACAATACCGGCGTTATGTGGATGAATATCTGGGTGGATAATGACCAACATACCGTACGAATCGAAGCATACAATCTTGTGGAAGGAGATCCACAAATGAATTGGACTTTACAACAAAGCGGCTCCGATGAAATTTTGAAATCAAATTTTGTTGGTTTTGCAGAATCGAACGCGCCGTTTGATGATATTTCACCAGGGACATACATTTTGGATGTCAATTTGACTTTCTGGGAGTCTCAAATCGATGAAGACGGAAATGAAACGTTGGTCCAATCCGGAGATCCATTTTACAAAAGTGCAGATCTCGAGAT
>PBHQ01000018.1 GCA_002719475.1 Methanobacteriota archaeon
CGGCGCTCAACAGATTGCAAATCGGCGGAAGCAATACTGTCTTCCAACTTCTTCAGATTAGATTCTGACACCAATCCGTCACCATCATCACTCATTGCCCTTCTGACTTCTCTCATACCACGAATTCCTGTTTTGTCCAAGGCTTCAGCCAAAGGATTCAACTCACAACGTGCACCATCCAACATATGCAATAAGGAAAGAGATAGACTGGAGAGACCTAGGGCAGTTTGATTCGCATCAAGTGCTTCGTGTGCAGTTGAATGCGCGGATAATATCCACTGATTCAACTCTTCATCTACTGTGGCAGGATGGAGGTTAACAACTAACAATGTCTCCAATGGATATTTACTAGCGCCGTCATCCATCTCTCTGAGAATCTTTGCTAAACCGCTGATATCCCCTGTTTCAATATTCAGTTCAATCAATTCTTCATGTACCAATTGATTTGTTGTGCCATCTTCCAATCTAGATGCTGCAACTACTTTCAAACAAGAGGGAACCTTTTCCCCCGAAATCAATTGTACCAACTCATCACTGGATAATTGCCCAATATATTTCTCAAACCAAGTGATTATCTCTTCTGAAGAAGTAGCAAACAATGCCTTCAATGCAATTTGGAAATTCTTTGATGTAGAAAGATCGAGTTGCAATAACTCCTCTTCAGCCTCTTGATTCCTACCGTCATTAACTAGTGCAGAAACAATATGCCAACGAAGTGTATCTGCTGCCTCCTTATCTGCATTGGATTCAATCAACAATTCAAGCCCAGAACGCATCTCTGCAAGACCTAGGTCAATATCTTTCTCGGGGGCAGATAACCAGCCGGCAGTTCGTAATGCACGCGAGAGAGAATCTTGTCCTTGCCGTTCAAGGGCATCTTTCCAATCTGCCTCTTGGCCCGACCTCAATCTATGCAACAACAACTGATCAGCAATTATGCCCTCCATTTCTTCAATATCGTTTTGCTTTAGAATCTCATTTACTGCAGCATCATTGCTGGCTAAAGCCAAGAGGACCGATAACAGAGAAGCCGGTGGCTCAAGAGAACGAAGTTCAGCGGTCAACAGCCTTCCATCTTTCACTTTGCCAGAATTAATCTGCAGTTTGACGCGTCGTAAATCGACTTCTGCGGACGGTGGCAATACAAACGGCAATTCCAAATCAAGAAATGAAATGAGAGAACTTCTGTCAAGTGGATCTATTCTGGCTCCTGCAAACCAATCATTGAGGTCACTTACTGCTGAATCATCACTTTCCTCTTTGACAGGATGGGCAGCGAACTCTGCTAATAACGGGGTCTGTTCCGCCATCTTTCCCCAAACAGGATGAACCCCGTTGGAGCACTCAGATCTCAATGCAACCATGACAGATTCATCTGAATTACTCCACGAATCACCATCCCTCGATTTGTGTACCAAAAGCACTGCTAATCTGAACGCTGCAGGCAAATCGCTGTCGAGGAGAACTTCATTTTTCTCAGGCAGTAGATCCTGTTGAGAAACGCGGCCACCGCGCCCTCTTTTCATTCTGCGACCGCCTGCTGATCTCTGCTTACGTAGAGGAGATGGGGTACTACTACCCTCCTCACTAGGAGGCTCCTCCTTCCGAAGTGCAACTAGCAACAAACCCTTCCAACCCTTTGGAAGTAACTCCCATACTGAAGAGCGAGTAACGTGGTATTGACGACGTTCTGCGGCATCACCACCCTTGAGACCTGATTCGAGGCCTTCAAGCAGTCTCTGTTCCAACATCAGCAACCAGCAATCGCCGGCCTTAGTCCCCCCCTTTGAAGGCACCGCCGAAGGCCAATCCAACCGCAAGTTCAATCATCAGCGACATTGTCATCTTGAGTGGGTGGAAGTGATGGATGTGACCCGAACCATCATCCTGCTACTGCATCCACTCCTTGGAGTATTCATGCTATACTGGATTCTCAAGCAACATGGATGGCGAAGTCGAGGGCGTTCACTCAAGGGTAAACAAAGAGATGAGGCCAGAGATTCTCATGAAAAATGGGGCCGTAGGTTCTTGCCAGCCGCTATTGTCGTAGTTACCATAGCCTTCGCTGCTCAAATCCTCAGGGGCGTCATTGATGGAGTTGGCTGGAATTCTTATCTCACACCAAGCGTACACGGTATTTTCGGAATTCTCGGATTAGGATTGTTGCTAATAATGACAAATATGGGCAAGAAGGCCTCGACTGCAAGAAAGCAAGGAGAAAAGTGGAGCAAATTGAAAACCACACATGGGAGAGCGGCAGATATCGTGGTTATTCTAGCTCTATTGCACGGTTTCATCGGCTTTCTCTACATCTTTGAAGTGCTGTAATACGTTACTCGCTTTCTGAGGCGACAACCTTGCTATGTCTTCCACCAGGTAACCATTCTGGTGTCCACCAATTCCATTTGCCCATCAAACGCATAGTGGCTGGTACCAACAGTGCTCTGACAATAGTTGCATCAATGAAGATAGCAAGAGCGAGCCCGAATCCAATTTGTTTGAGAATTAAAACCGATGAAAAGCCAAAGGAACTGAAAACAACTACCATGATTGCTGCTGCCCCAGTAATTAATCTCCCTGTCCTTTGCAAACCATTTGCGACGGCGGTGGTGTTATCTCCTGTACGCTCCCATTCCTCATGAATACGCGATAGCATCAGCACCTCATAATCCATTGATAAACCAAAGACAATACAGAACATAATCACCGGATTCGTAGCATCTATCGGTTGAGGGCTGAACCCTAGAAGGTCTGAACCCCAACCCCATTGGAAAACCACTACCAACATCCCGAAAGAGGCCGAAATCGAAAGGATGTTCATGACCACTGCCTTGAATGGAATAATTACACTTCCAACCTGAATGTAGATTAGGACAATAGTTGCAATGAAAATAAATGCCAATGCGATTGGTAAATTTTCCTCAATCGCATCCAATGTATCAGCGCTGTAGGCAGCAAATCCTCCTACCAGCATCTCCGCTGCATCACCCATTTCAAGTACTGCTGCTAACTCTCCAATATTCTCTCTAATCGCCTCTACAAATTCTCGAGACTCAACACTTGTTTGCGGACCATCCATAGTGACCACAATGAATGTTAAATCAGATGCTACGAACTTTTGCCGGAGATATTCTCTTGATGCATTCTGCTCAGGACTGAGGTGTTCAGCAGAAGTTGTCCAGAATAGAACCACCTCATCTTCACTCATCTCAATCGATGGCATAGCGGCCCCAAACACTCCAATGACATGAGAATCATTGAGCATAGTACTTATCCAACGGTATTGCTGCCTGAGGTTATTCTCCGACAATGGGTCTCCTCCATCCATGTCCATAACCATGAATGCAGAATTCTGAGCACTCTCCGGCCACAGATCATTGATGTGATCGGAGCCCTCTCTTGATTCATCATCAGGTGGTAGTGCTTCTACTGAAGACAAAGATAACTCTGCTTGTAAGAATGGTAGTCCGGCTCCGAGCAGGAGGATGAATGTTGGAATTAGAACCGCCCACGGATGTTTCATCACCGTCCTTGCGATTTTAGCCCACATTCCATCGTCGGTATCCTTACTCGGTATAGAGAATGGAACCTTCCAAGAATTCACCTTAGGACCGAGCATAGCCATCACTGCTGGTAAAACAATTACCGAGTATACCATCGCTATACTGACTGCAAGAGTGCCGCCAATACCTAGACTTGGAAGACCTGTGTTTTCAAAGAACAACATCCCCATCAGTCCGATGGCAACCGTAATTCCAGAGTAAAATACGGCTTTACCAGCAGTAGCTACGCTCATTGCAGTGGCAGTACGAATATCTCGTCCTCTATCCAACTCCTCCCTGAATCGATTGACCAAGAATAGCGAATAATCTATCGATACACCAATTCCAATCAAGGAGATGATGTTAGTGGAATATTGTGTAACATCGGTTACGTTTGACAGCCAAATAGTAATCCCCATAGCGGCCAGAACAGTAAGCACACCAACTCCAACAGGTAGGAATGCGGCAACAACAGAACCAAAGACGATTCCAAGAATGATTAGTGACAATGGTCCTGAAAACATCTCAGCCTGAATCAAGTCATCCTGAATTCTCTTGTCAAAGGAGTACCCAATGGCTAAATCTCCTGTGCGCCAGGAATTGAATTCAGAATCTATCTGTATCGAATCATGAACCTCAACATATCGATTCTTTGACTCCTTGCGATCACCATCAATGTAGATTCTATTTATGGCCCAGAATCCATCATCCTGCTCATTAACTCTAGTATATCTCTCCTCATCAGAAACACTCCAAGAATAATTGACTTCGATATCATCTCTCGTTTCAAGTCCTCTCAAGGCATCTCTAACTGCACTCCTCCACTCTTCAGAACTATCGTTCAACGATTCATGATGTACAAGAAAAACGAATACGTTACTATCTCCTTCTTCAGAAAAGAAATTGTCTCGATATATTTGGCCAGCTCTCAAACTTTCCAAATCCCCTTCACCGTAAGCTTCAGCCCAATCAGAACCCATGGTCATCAAGGAGGCTAAAGCGATACAAGCTAGAACTCCAATTACTGTAACTTTCCGTCGGTGGTCATAGGTAAACTCTCCTAGACGATAGAACAAGCGACCTCGCAAAGCCTCAGGATCAGTATGCGACTCGCTCATAAATCGGTGCGGCAAACTCCACTATTTGAACGGCTGTTCATCTCTTTCTCCAACACTCAAGCCAGCCTGCTAAATTCTTCTCAACATCTGATGATTCGACTGGGCGATTAGCAATCTTGCCATCCTCAGATAGGGGCTGAACCCTACAGCCACAAGCATTGTAATGCCCACCTCCTGTTTCATCAAAGAGTGTGGCCATTCTAGTCAAATCGAATATTCCCCCTTCAGGATGAAGGAAACTATTGCAATAAAATGAAGCAGACAGGGCTGGCCTATCAGGTGTGCTGATGTCGCCATCAACCCAGCCATGAATGATGCAACAAGCATCGCAATCCTCGCCAACATATGCCGTCAAAGCATAACCGTTGGTCCTTTCTCCAGTATCATCCATTCGTAAAATTGCTAATCTATCAACGACTTCAACGTTCTCAGCAATAATCCTGTTCAGACGCTCTGAGGCTGCTTGTTGTTGTTTGCACCTATCCATTACATCGTCTTCTTCCAGTAATTGCTCAAGTGGCATCCCTGAACTTAATCGACTCACCAATGATTGCACATAACCATCGTCCTTTACATCGATACTACGAGAAAACCATAGCAAGGGATGCCCCTGCTTCAACTCCTGAAGTTGCAGGCCACCAGAATCCAAACGATCAACGAATTCCATGGCATTACTTAGAGACGGAAGATTCTCCTTGCCTGAGAAGTAATCCCAAGCGACTCTTGCTGCAGATGGTTTATCCTCCCAGATGCAATATCCCCCCGCAGCAGTGAACTCTTCCTGAACCTGATTTGATGGCCTATTTGTTGCATGATGATCCAGATATAATCCACATTCAATGTGAAACGGCAAATCACAAATTGCTGTCTTTCTATCAATTAAATGATCTACTACCCCCCCACGAATTTCAGCAGGGTGACTGAACCTTACTTCCGCATTCGGAAAGTTGGTTTTCAAAATGACTGCTGCAAACAAACCATCCATGTCTCCATCAGCGATTATTCGCTCAATGACAAGTTCGTCCAAGTCCATTCGCCTCCCTCCTAAACTGTGGGGAAAACCTTGGCTGATGAATCAATCGCCAACCAAGTATTCGCTTCGTATCTTATTCTCTATGGAAAATGTCATGACCAAGGGTGATGAGGGATGAATGTGGAAACCTCTTGTGGAGTAGTATTGATCAACCTCGGAAGCATCCTGTTACTGGAATACCCTCAAGGGCACTGGGATTTTCCAAAAGGACATCTCGAGGAAGGGGATGAATCGCGTCAAGCGGCCGCAAGAAGAGAACTTGAAGAAGAAACTGGAATAAATGATGTGGATATAATCGAAGATTTTGAAATGCGAACAGAATACAGTTTCAAGCATAAAGGCAAAAGAATCCACAAGCAAGTGTATTGGTACATCGGAATTACGGAACAAATGGAAGTCACCATCTCTCACGAACATCGCAATCATCTCTGGCTTGATTGGGATCAAGCCATGGAAGTCTTAACGCACAAAGAATCTCAAGGTATTCTAACCGCAGCACAACGACACATGAATTAAATATGCCAAAAACAGGAATTTATGAGCAAATACGCCTCAAATTAAAATACCTTGGAGAACGATTTACACATGAGTAATATGACCCTTGAAAGTATTCTAAATAGAGTCTCAATTGCGATTTCTTCTCCTTTGATAAATCGAATCATTATGTTCACAGCGATAATATGGTTCGGAGCAAGTATACTCTCTCAAGCCTTGTACATGGGATTCAATGGGCGACCCTATGATTCGATGATGATGATAAAACTTCTAGGGCCGTTCTATCTATTGGTTATCGTCATTGAATTGATGATTTGGTCCTTAATCGGGTTGGTATTATTCAACAAATTGTTGACTGGCAAAATAGTCGAAGACAGTAGTCCTACTACATCGTGAAAGAGAAGACTGATGTTTGACCACCTTTTGCAAGACCTGATGGTGCGCATCAATCGTGTTCATACCGGGGGAGGGGACGGAGGAGAGACTTCCTTGGTTGACGGGTCAAGGGTTAAGAAATCCAGCCTCAGAATCGAAGTTGTCGGAACCATAGACGAATTGAATTCCTTCCTAGGCGTTGTCAGAATGGAATTAGGACGCTTGGACGAAATGCACTCTGATGGAAGAATAAAGACGAGCGTGCAGAAGGCAGCAAAACTTGGCGAAGTGGCAATCGCTAGAGTTCAACAGGAGTTATTTGATCTCGGTGCTGAATTGGCCTGCCCAAATGACAACGTTCCCGAAGGAATCGTGCTCCTTGGGGATGATGCTTCACAGAATCTGATAGATGAGATGGAGGCATGGCTTGAAAAATTAGAGCCCCTGAATTCGTTTATCCTACCAACTGGTGAAGGACCTGTTGCATGGTTGCAGTTGACCCGCACAGTGGCTCGAAGGTTGGAGAGAAGATTGGTCGAGCTCGATGAAGAAGATGGGGTGCGGCCATTCTCTATCGCTTACATCAACCGTTTATCGGACTGGTGTTTCGTACTTGCCCGTTGGTTGACTAGCAGAATTGGGGGGCAAGAAGTTCTCTGGAAACCAATCGCTGAGCGTGGTGGAGGAGAGGCAAACAAAGCCAGAATGATCTCTGGACACGATGATGTTGATTCCGCCCTAGAGGACCTCTGATCATTCGGATTCAGTATATTGTAAACCAATGGTAACCAATGCTGAATCTATGGCTTCAATCCAAGCAGAATCAACTGCTTCCTCGCCGCCCTGCTCAGCCAATCTTTGGCCCCAATCTGCAGCCGAAACAGCATCCCCTCTAGCAGAATATATTCTGTGCAAAGCCAGATAAGCCATTGGATTGAGGTGCTCCCTCTCTATATCCCACGCCTTTTCAAAACAAATCAATGCTCCATTCGGGCCATCTAACAATCCACGTTGTAGATTTCTCAATCCAGCCTGGGACCATGCCTGTGGAAGCTTTCCAATCAATAGCCCACGGAATACCAGATATACTTCGCCCATGCAAACGAATGAGGCCAAAATGAAAGCTGATATTTGCTCAAAAGTTGACATAGCATCCCATTCATTCCACAGCAATCCTATACTGCCGACACAGAGTAATACGCCTGCAAATGGAGCAATTAACACATCCATTCTCGTGTAAGTCATATGGCGCATACCTACAACTACTCCAAGGCCTCCAATCAATGTCAAAGTGGCCAACCAGATCCAATCGCTGGGAGGTTTAGGTGCACTTTCTGCTAACAACCCCAACAAACCGAGAACAAGTAGTAGGCTGCCAAATCTACGGGATACTTCTGGAAAGGGTTGGTGGGCACTCATGACTATCAGAATCAATCCCAGTGCGGAACACATCAACGCGTGTTCAATTCCCATGGCCGCTCCATGCACAACATCTGTTTCAAGGCTGTGTTCACCACATCTCACGCGCAACCATCAAAGATTTGCGCCTTTCGTCCTAAGTTGATGGGTTGGTGGCCATTTTCTCGAAAGTCCTCGAACGATGGTGGTGACAACCTCCACATCAAAGGGACCAAGGTTTGGTTAGAAGATCTACGAGAAGTGTGCGAGAAGCATCATGACAAACCTGAAGCAGGTCGTTCAAGAGTACGGGAAATGCAGATAGAATGGAAAGATGCTCACCACCACGGTGACTTGGACGACACACTGTTTGAAGGTCTAGAAAGAAGAGCTTTCCAATTAACTAGAGCAAGTGATACTGAATGGCTAAATTGGCTTGATGATGAGGATTTCTGGAAACCCGGTTGGAGAGCAATTCCTGATGAACCCTAAGAAGGAGAGGCTCCCGGCCACCTCCATGAGCGATAAGCCAGAACTGTTCATCCTTCACACATGCCCTTTTTCTTGGAAAGTCAGAGGCTTATTGGAACACCTCGACATTGAGTATGATGAAGTTCAGGTCAATGCGATCAGAACAAAAAAAGAGTTGGCATTCACCAATGGCTGGAACAAAGTTCCTGTTTGGCGAGAAAAGAATGGTGAAGTGTTAGTTGACTCAACCCCAATGATGAAAGAAATCGATTCAAGGTATAACGATGGTAAACTTTGGCAAAGCGAAGATGAACAACGTAGAGATAAATGGATGGAATGGGTTGATGAACATCTGAAAAGAGCGACTATTCCAATCTTATACGGAGGATTATTTTCCGCACTGAAAACAACGGTTAGAGTCTCAAAGTTGGAGAAATTCGGTTTTTTCTCTAAGCGACTCTATGCTTGGGCGGGATTCCCAATTATGTGGGGAATAATCGCTCGCAGACGTGTCAAAAAAGATGGACGTAAGCCCAAACAATTGTGGCATGATCTGCTCGATGAATGGTGTGATGAAATCGGAGAAGCAGAATTCTTTGGAGGAGGGGCGCCTAATCTCGTTGATTTTGCTGCCTTTGGCTACATTCGCTCAATTTCTCCCTTCTCACAATTCTCTCAATTACAAGAACATGAACGCGGCATGACTTGGTACAAGCGAGTAAAAGCGACCTTGAAGGCCTGAGGGGATTCTTTGGATCATTCTGTAGACTTGTTCGGAATTAAATTCGTAGAAGTACCAGAAGGTAGTGTATTGGTAGGTAGCGACAAAGGTGGTCTTGTACACGCTTCAGAGAGACCAAGATATCAAGCCAAGATTGAGAGTTTCAGAGTAATGGATTCTCTGCTGACCAAACGCCAATTCGCTTGTATCATGGGAGAAGAAGGCGAAGATGACGAGCCGATTGACTCACTTTCTTGGCAACAAATCGAAGAGATGCTCGAAACCTTCCAATCAAAACTTGAAGCAGACTATGAAGTTCGCTTACCGAGTGAAGCAGAATGGCTGCGCTGCAAAGAACATCTTAACCTAAGTCTACCAGTTGCTTGTGAAGAGATACTTTGGGATCATCCACACAACAACAACCGTGGTGCGCATAGCGATGGGAGGCCACGTATCGATGATCGAGCTGACAATCTGATGCGTAGGTATCGAGTATCGATGAAATCACACCCCACGAAACCTGGAAGAACTTTCAAAACACAAACTCCGGTATTCTCACCTCAGAAAGATGCTCACTTTCGTTTACTGGTTCGTAAGGTAGCAGACAAAGAAGTTCCCTCGGTCCCGGAAGAAGCTGATTTTGCTGCGATTTTTCGTCAGGAAGCAATTTTCGCATTATTCATCGGTATTATTCCATCATTCCTAATTCCAATCGCAAGAGGATTTTCAAGTTACATCTACGAAGGGTGGGCGAATCTGCTCTTTGGCGGCATCTGTTTTTCTTTAGTTACCGCACTATTCTGGCGACCTAAGAGGCCTACATGGTATATCGACGAAAGCGAAGAAAAATTAGTTCCCAGAAAGAACTGAATTGATTCCAATCAATATTTCTCTTTTCGAAGAACATCCATGACACAAATAGCAGCCATATTGATGATATGACGCACTCCATCTGCCCTAGCAACAACTTGAACTGGCTTTGCCATACCAGAAAGAATCGGTCCTGTCATCTCTGCATCCGCAAATTGCTCAAGCAGTTTATAGGAAATATTAGCTGATGCAAGATTTGGACAGATCAAGACATTTGCCGGGCCCTCAAACTCCATGAATGGATAATCAATTTGCACCACAGGATCCAAGGCGGTATCCACTTGCATCGGGCCCTCAATCACGATATTGGGATCCAATTCTCTAGCGATTTCTATCGACTCTTCGATACGATCCGTTCTCTGAGCCTTACTGCTACCAAAATTGGAGAATGATAACATGGCAACCTTGGGATCTACTCCAAAACGGCGTGCAACCTTTGCAGTCTGCACCGCAATTTCTGCTAATGTTCTACTGTCAGGATAGACATTAACCGTGGCATCAGCTAAGAAAATGACCTTACCATTGACAGTCATCATGTAACACCCTATTATGCAATGAGCATTAGGGTCTGCACCGATTACCTTGAGAGCAGGACTTAGAACATCAGGATATGCTCTTGTAACCCCCCCTACCATTCCGTCTGCAGCCCCACTTGCCACCATTTGTGAGGCAAAATATGGTCTACTCTTGAGTAATCTCTGAGCGTCTTCAAACGAGAGCCCCTTACGGTGTCTTCGATCGAACATCCCTTGAGCGAACGTATCAAGCCTGCGCGGATCTCTACGTGGATCAATAATTGTACATTCAAATTCGAGTTCCATTTCCTCCAATTTACTACGAATTCCGCTCTCACTACCCAATAAGATGGGATGACAAATGTCTTCTAAGACTAATTCTGCTGCTGCTCGCAAGACCTTTTCATTATCTCCTTCTGGGAATACAATCTTTTTGCCACTTCCCTTCACTTTGTTAATGACGCTACGCATGACGCTCCAAGTCAACCCTAACCTAGCCTCCAACTCCTCCCTATATTCCTCATGGTCATATTCTTCAGGGGAGATTTTCGCTATTCCTTCTTCGACTGCCGCTTGCGCTACTGCGCTTGCCTCCCAGATCAGCACTCTTCGATCAAATGGCTTGGGAATGATATAATCCAACCCATACTGAAGTGGAGCGCCCCCATAAGCAATGATTACGTCATCGGGAACCGGTTCTTTAGCTAACTCAGCCAAAGATTTCGTCGCAGCCATTTTCATATTCTGGGTGATATCGCTGGCTCGAACATCCAACGCTCCTCTGAATATATATGGAAACCCGAGGACATTGTTCACTTGATTGGGGAAGTCAGAACGGCCGGTTGCAATTATTGCATCTGATCTCGCTTTTCTAGCAACATCAGGCATGATTTCAGGGTCGGGATTGGCTAATGCGAAAATAATGGGTTTCTCAGCCATACTCTGAACCATTTCCGAATTGACTAAACCCCCTTTAGATAGACCAAGGAAGAGGTCTGCACCAACCATTGCGCTAGCGAGGTCTCCATTATCTACATCTTGTGCATATGCAGCCTTGTATTCATTTAATTCTCCAGCCTTTTCTCGCTTCTTGGTGATTATTCCCTTGGAATCACACATGATGATATTTAGCCTCTTAACCCCGAGTGCAACATAATGGTCTGCACAAGCAATTGCACTCGCACCCGCCCCAGCAATTACCACCTTCAATTCTGACAATTTCTTACCTTGAAGTTCCGCCGCATTCAACATCGCCGCCCCTGAAATAATTGCAGTTCCGTGTTGATCATCGTGCATCACAGGGATATTAGTTCCTGCAGCAATTCTTTCCTCAATCTCAAAACATTCAGGTGCTTTGATATCCTCAAGATTGATTCCACCAAATGTCGGAGCAATGGCACATACTGTACGAATGAATTGCTCAGGATCTGTTTCGTCAACTTCAATGTCAAAAACATCAATGCCGGCGAATGTCTTCAGCAACAGCCCCTTCCCTTCCATAACTGGTTTGGACGCCAACGCACCGATTTCACCCAAACCCAATACTGCAGTTCCATTACTTATGACTGCCACCAAATTACCCTTGGTTGTATATCGATAAGCTTCATCTGGATTCTTCTCAATCTCAAGACAAGGATAGGCTACTCCAGGAGAGTATGCTAACGATAATTCCCTCGCAGTAGCATGTGGTTTGGTAGGCATTACAGTGACCTTTCCCCTTGGTTCCATTTCGTGGTAATCAAGAGCTTCTTGTTTGAATCGTTCTTCCGAACGCTTTGGAACCATATTGGTGTCGGGCAAAGAGGCGCTTCAATTGGTTTTCCTATTGACAAGCCACAATGCAACGTTTCATGTTGTTGAAGGTGTAGCGCAGCCCATGCGACGCACCCGAATCATCGGAACAATCGGACCGGCCAGTGACGACCCAGAAACTCTAGAGACACTACTGAAAGAAGGTTTGGACATAACGCGACTGAACTACAGCCACGGAGATTTGGATGGCAAAACTGAACTAATTGCAAAAGTTAGAGCTGCTGAAAAAGCAGTAGGGAAGTACGTTGGAATTCTCGCTGATTTACCAGGCCCGAAACTAAGACTTGGGACTTTCCCCGGAAAAATCGATTTGGAAGAAGGCCAAGCCATCACCTTGAGTTGTGGAGTGCATGATTCTGAAGATATTCACATTGATGGGGGAATCGTTCTCCCCGTTCCTTACGAGGGTCTGTCTCAAAACCTGCGTGTTGATGATCCAATTCTGCTCAACGATGGATTAGTCAGACTCAAAGTCGTAGATGCACCACACCAAGCAGCCTCGAAGGTTGGATGTGTAGTCATCGATTCTGGACCATTGTCTTCAAGAAAAGGTATCAACGTTCCAGCCACGATAGTAGATTTACCATCGGTTGGACCCAAAGACAAGGCTGCAATCGCTCATGCCATTGAACACGGTGCTGACTTCATTGCGGTATCTTACGTTAGAAAGGCAGACGATATCAAGCCAGCCAGAGATGCAATCAACGAAGCGGGAATACACACTCCGATTATTGCCAAGATTGAGCATCCAGCAGCCTTGCAGGATCTTGAAGCAATCGTCGAGGCAGCGGACATTCTTATGGTAGCCAGAGGTGACCTCGGAGTAGAGATACCAATGGAGAGAGTACCTGCAGCACAGGAAAGGATCCTTGCTGCTGGAATGTCCAGAGGTAAACCTGTCATTATTGCTACACAGATGTTAGAGTCAATGTGTGACAATCCAAGACCAACAAGAGCCGAAGTAACCGACGTTGCAACTGCTATTCGTCAAGGTGCGAGTGCTGTCATGCTCTCTGGAGAAACAGCCAGTGGAAAACACCCGATAACCGCTATTCAAACTATGGCAAAAATTGCAACGGCTGTAGATGAGGAGGTAAAGGACCTAGGAGACCCCCCTGCCCTTGCTAAGTTCCAATCGACCCGCGCAGTTTCGACTGCTGCAATCTCACTAGCTACAGGATTCAATGCAGACCACTTGATGTTCGCAACCGAACATGGAACTGCACCCCGTCTAGCTGCGGCCATCAAACCACCACAGCGAATCTTCGCGGTTACTAACAGAATCAGAGCATGCCGAAGAGTGACCATATTGCCTGGAGTGATTGGATACCACGTTGAAGAAGTAGAAGATGCTGTTGAAACTTTGATGAGCGCATCAAGGCAGATGATTGCTGATGGTAATGTCAAGGCTGGAGAAACTGTGGTTGCAGTAACTGGCTCCCCTCTCGCTATGACTGGTAGGACCAATACCATCAGACTACTGGAAATCAAAGAGAATGGGTTGCTTTCTGATCTTGAGTGATTACTTGAATCGCATGCTTCGACGATGATGCATGAGTGTGAATGTTTGATTTAATTTGATTAGGGCATTTTTTGCAATGCTTATTCTTTTTCTTGTACTTATTACAACATTTGGATTTATACTTCTTTGAGGCGCAAGAATTTGAGTTGTTGCTATATTCGATTTGCTTTACTAAGTCCACAAGGGAAATACTGGATTCCATGGAATTGGACTTCTTCGCTCCGCAGTAAGGGCAAGCAACCCATCCTGATTGCAACATATTATCGCATTCTTCACACGGATTTAGTAGAAGCATAGTTTTGGCCGTATTTAGGTCGCCCTAAATATTTATTCCTTTTGAAGACCTTTTATTGATAAGTGAACGCGTTATATTTGAAATTCCTAACATTTATTCGGCGACTGCATTAGTACAAATTGCACAGAGTCGAAACCCTGATTTGTTTTTGCAGCGCTAATCTCTGTATCTGGAAGCAAGATGTTAACATTGTTTTTTCAATGAAGCCCTTCACCACGTATCGTGCTCAACAAAGCCTTGATTCGCAATATCTTGGCATTGGCTCTAGGCATCGCATTTGTGAGGATTGGAATATACCATTTCATTGACCCGGAATGGTTTGAACCAATAGTTCCCGAAGTTCTTGGATCTCCAAGGTTCTGGGTATGGTTGAGTGGTATCTTTGAAATCGGTTTCGGAATATTGCTGATTATTCCTCGTACCCGTGAATGGGGATCTGTCCTAGGAGCTTGGATGCTAGTTGCTTTGTATTGGGCGAATCTCAATATGTGGATTAATGACATTGAACTCGGGGATGGTACTTCCTTGTCAGCAGAAGGACATGTACTTCGATTATTGATTCAGATTGCTCTCATTTTGGTGATTGCGTGGATAGGAGAAATTACTCCGTTTAAAAACGAGGAAAAGGGCATCTCGAAAATGGATGTTTTCGTGGGAAGAATATCATCCGCTGCGTTCAGTACTGGTGACAGATTAATCGTAGGGAATTGGCATGAATCTCCACTAGGCAAATTCAGTGATGTGATGTGGGCAAACCCAGAGGGTAAGAGGACACTAATTGCGCCTTCAGAGAAAGTAGCAGAATATCTGAATTCAATATATTCATTTGATGAAACAATAATCCAAGAAATCGAAATGATTGGTGACGATTCACAATTATCTTTGAAATGCGAAAAAATGGAGTTGGAATTCAAGTGGAACAAGGGGTGGAAGGTTCCATTCAAGAGATCACTGCTGTTCATTTCTACAGTGGAATTAATCTTTGCAAGAATGTTCTTTGGGACGAAAACCTATGGCCTTACCAAGAACGGTCGGAAAGAATGGTATGCAATCGACCGAGTCTCCAAACTTACCACAGCTACCGCGTCTATCGATAGCACCAATTTAGGCTCGATGAGCACAATGAAAGAACCTTGCAAATTTGGGTTTAGCGAGACGCCCAATAAGCCATCATCTTGTGTGCTCAGAACACACATTTTGAAACATTGAGATTGGGCTATATTCAAAAAAAGCAATATTATGTTAGCGCCATACCATAGGTATGGCGTAAGCATTTTTGTTACATATAGACAAGTGCTTCATATAGTGATGAAGAACCGAGGCTGCTTATGTCATCGCGCTCACACATTACGGCACGCCGCGGCAAAAGCCTATTTTTGGCAGCCTTGATGCTCTTGTTCTCTAGCGCCCCAGTGCTTACTACACCCTTAGTTTCCGCTCACGAAAACCATACTCTTGCGAGTTGGTCAACCGGAGGTTCGAACGATACCGGTTGGTTAAGACTCGATGCTGTTGGGGCTAATCCTGAGACTGGTGCAGGTGCATATACCGACTTGGTCATGGAATTCCCCCCTGGGGCGGAGATTTCGAATGTGTCCTTGGGAATCAGAGCGAATGGTGCTGCAGGACTGGCTATAGATGCGCCAAGATTGTTCAGTCTTGACAACAATGACGCCTTGTTGGATTGGGGAAGTTGGGGCTCATTCGGAAGTGCGGACCAATTCTCTAGCAATAATCCGCATAATTCTCGCATGAACCCATACAGCGACAATGGAGCTTTTTGGAATCTACCCGCTGGAGCAGAAGTGAGTGATTTGGTCTTTGAGACTCTAGCACCGTTGGACCCAGTTGTTTCGTTCACACCATATTCGATGGAGATTACTGCTCACGCAGTTCATCCAGACGATGGACGAATGTACATGGCGATTTCTGAAGTCATCCTCCAAGTAGATGCAAACGCTGATCCAATGATTATCGATGTTCTTGATCTTGAAGGTGCTGACGAGATTTACGATCTCGATATTGACATCAACAATGACAGATTGATTGCTGTTTCTAGAGACATCGGGCTTCATGCCTTTTCTCTAAGTGATTCAGCGTATCTTGGAACCTTGCCACAAAGCCCGGTTCCTGATGATTATATCACCAAGGTTCAGGTTAGTGGAAACGATATCTATGCTGCGAGTCCTGAAGGATTCTTCAGCCTCAACAGTGCAGGAACAGGTTGGACCATGGAAAGAATGAGCGATACTAGTAACTGGCCAGCTGGAGAGCCGATTGCAATGGAACAGGTTGGCAACACAATGTACGTGAGTATCTTGGAAGGGGGAGTTGCACGGTGGGACCTAGTCAATGGACAGCCGCTGTCCTTATGGAGCACACAGAACAACTTGCAAAGTGATGACATCAATATCTTCCATGATACCGGTACTCAATTGCTGATGGGCTCGCCAAACAATGGTATCGCAAGATATGATCACCAGAATAATTTCTGGTTGGCGACATGGAGTTCTTCCAATTGGTTGACCGCTAATCAGATTCATGGTATCGTCCAAATGTCTGGATTTATTGGAATTCTAGCAGGAGATTCATTGCACCTATACGATACCTCGATTGGGGCATTCAGCAATACAATGCCCTTGACTGACCTAGGTTTGCCTAGAGATGGTAGCAACCTTGTGCATTGGCCAAGCATGGGACCAAGGTCTCCAGGAATCGACCAGATGCTGATTAGTGATGGAAGCGGCAGGATTGCTGTCATTGAACCATTGAGTTCCCCTATGCAGCAAGATGACATCATCATCGCAAGTGGGCCAAGCGGATATTCAATGATGGATGTAATTCAAACCGGAAACATCGTGTGGGTTGCAGTCGACGAATACGTTGATCGGTTTGATACCAGTACTCAATTGTGGCTTGACCCAGTTTCTCTGCCCAGTGAAGCCATGTGTCTTGCTAGCGACAACAATCATGTCTATGTTGGAACCAAGGAAGATGGAGTCTTTGCCCTGAATATAGGCAATGCTTCTCAAGTCGACAACTGGAATGCTGCACAATCATCCAGCAATGGAGACTTGAATGATGATTTGGTAACTTCTCTTGCTAGTGATGGAGATTGGTTGGTCATTGGGCATCCAGATGATGGGGCCTCAGTGGTTAACCTTGCAAATAACCTAGTCGAACAAAGTTGGACAACTGATGATGGGCTTGAAAATGAGCGCATCAATGATGTAACTATCCTTGACGGAATAGCATATTTCGCCTTAGATGAAGGTGGAGTTACCCGAATAGATTTGGACAATGCTACACGACTAAGCCCTTGGTCCTCCACAGGGGTTAATTCCGTTTCTGAAGCACCTATCGCAATTGCTGGTAGCATACTTTACATCGGACTATCTGGCTATGGTGTCGTGCGAAAGAACCTACAAACAGGAGAATTCTTGGATACTTGGTTCCCTAGTAATCAAGGGATCCCTGCTTCAACAATTTGCGCATTGCATACTGACCCTAACGGTAACCTTTGGATTGGAACCTCTAATGGAGTTAGAGTGTGGGATGGGCAGAACTTCGATACTCCATTTTCAGGAAATGGAAATGGTAGGCCATCATACTTCTTTGATTTCGATTCTGATTCAAGTATGATGTATGCTGCCACAAATTCTGGAATATGTGCATACTTCCTTTCTTCGCAGAATATTGATGATTGTTGGGATGATGATGAAGACCTTGTCTCCAACTGGATGCGCACTGTCGAAGTAGATGGAAACAACCTGTTCGCCGGTTCTTGGTATGGAGCCAATCTAATCGACCTCAGTACTGAAGAAGTGGTACAATCTTGGGAGGCGGGAGAAGAAACTGGTAATGCACTCTCTGTAGTCATTGGAGATATCGCATATATCGGACTCAGAAACATGGGTGTTGCGCGATACCAACTCTCAACAATGAGTTGGTTGGACATGTGGGTTGACGGTTCTGGTGGCTTGCTCGATACCGATGTAGTCACAAGTCTAGCTGCAGATCGAAACCCAAATCGAATATGGGTTGGGGGAGATGATGGATTCCAATGTCTAGATTGGGTAAACGAAACTGAAGAGATAGACATCGAAAAATCTTCCAGTGCATTCACTGGAAATGGAGATCCAATCGATATTGTCATCGAAGGAAACGTGATGTATTACATCACATACTATTACTATGGAGATAACGTATACAGAATCAATCTTGACTCGATTTCCGCCTTATCCAGTCTTGACGCGGGGCAAAGAGCTGGGATAAATGGTTATGTGCGCGGAATCGACATGGTAGGTGACCATCTTGCTATTGGAGTAGGTCCAAGCTGGAACTCAGATGCAGAAGGCGCTGTCGTCCGTTGGAATACCAGTTCCTCAAGTTGGGGTACTGATTGGGATGCCACTGGTTCCGTTGAGCGTGTGGAAATGTATGAGTCATCCAATGGAGATTCTTGGGTTGCGTGGGGAGAAGTATACCTACGCCGCTATGACAGTACAGGCCAAGTTACTGGGGAGTGGGATGATTCTACCATCGAGTTCCCCGTCAGAGAAATTCTAGAATACGATGGTGAACTACTCTTTGCTACAGGTGACGGAATCGAGCGTTATGACGAAGTGAATGGACAATGGCTGAGTAGTTGGACCCCGGGTAGTGGGATGCCTTCTGCTGCTGCTGACATGGTCATGGATATCCATGTAGATGGAACTGACCTTTGGGTTGGAACTTCGGATACAAATTGGTGGGGCAATCCACAGAATCCGACTATTTTGAGGTTGGATTCTTCTGGTAACTGGGATGATTGGAGAGGTGGACAGAATGGAATTCCGAATGGATTCCCTATCTCATTTGCTCGTTGTGATGATTACATGCATGTCGCTATGACAAACAACAACAATGGTGGAATAGGCAGGTTTGACACGAACACCGGTCAATGGTCATCTTGGACACAAAATGGTGGTAGCCTCAGCGATGATACACCTTCTGCAGTAGCGTGCGATAATACAGACACCCTATACATTGGATACTTTTCTCCCGATCAAGGTGTTGATAGGTATAGTTACCAGAATTCCAAATTTATCTCTCAAATTGATGAAGATGGAAATGGAATCTCAGGTGATGGAGTATGGTGGGATTCAATTGGTTGGAACAATGGGGTGTTAGTATTAGGTCACGATACTGAAACCGCTGGAAATGGTGGGGGAACTGCCCAATATGGTGGCTTCTCAATGCTAAGCGCTTCTGGAAACAACGCTGGACGTGCATCAGTAATGTCGATTGGAGCGGCAGTCACTTCTTTCCTACCTGACGGCACCGACTGGCTAATCGGTCAAGCCGGTTCATCGAGTGGTTATTCGCATGTAGACAGATTCAATCCTCAACTAGGATTGAGTACAGAATTCGACTTACCAGGACTGATGAATGGAAATGTAGTGGATTTCGCTTCAAACTCCACCCATGTTTGGGTAGTCACAGCAGATTCACAGAGTAGAGGAACTGGAGTATTGCAAGGTGAAATTCTGCAGAATGGCAGCGTTGAATGGGAATACGGATGGAGTGGCCAAGGAGGGGAAGTAGAAGATATCGTTCTACACAATGGATACATCTGGGCCGCTGTGAGCGGATTAGGACTAGCGAGACTCAATCCAAACACAGGGGCAGCAAATTGGATGCCTCAAGGATTGCACAATTCGATGGATGAAATCGCAGTTTATGGAGATGATTTGGTCGTTGGCCTACAAGGCACTTGGTACTCCGGTCCGGGAATGAGCGTCTTCAATACCACTCAGATGATTTGGACTGGAGGAAAACTGATTTCCGGGTTACCAAGCAATGTAGTAAACGATGTTGAGGTTATTAATTCAAAAGCCTATATCGCTACTGAAGGGGGACTCGGCATTTGGAATCTGAACACCGATGAATGGGAAGATTCGCTTACCAGTCTCAACGGTTTACCATCAAATGTCATCAATTCTTTATCTTACTATGATGGCTCAAGTTCTTCTCAAACATGGGCATCTGAAAGTACATTGTACATTGCAACCAATGTAGGTTTGGCTAGATATGATCTATTCAATAGCACCGCTATGTCAACACTGACGAGGGTCAACGGAATGGTGGGAGACAGTAGTGTCTCAACTATCATGTGGTCACCGAATTCAGGTACACCTGCTAATCTGTTTGTGGCTCACGATGGTGTTGGAAGTACAAGACCTGGAGTGAGTGAAGTAAGTATCAGTGGAACGGATAGTGTGGTGGATGTTCACAGAATCGATCAATTGCCGAGTAACAACGTATTCGCTCTAGCCAGCGACTCTTGGGGTCTTCACATCGCAACCGATCAGAATCCGTTGGTGCACTGGAACTTGACTACTCGCGAATTCGAAGATGGTTCTGCTGCTTGGCAAACTGCTGGATGGCCGATGAGGCAAATGCGAAGTGATGGAACAAACTTGATTGGAATAACTCCTCAGGGAGTTACTCATTTCGACGCTTCCGGACAAGGGCATGCAGTCATAAACACAATATTCACTCAAGGAGCAACAAATGGTTTCATCAGTTCTGCTGGATTATGGGTTACCACCTCTAATGGCGACGGCCTGCTTGGCTGGGGCCCTGCTCCCGGATATGCCAAACTGGAATCAGTAATGATGCGAAGAGCAGTTCCATTGACAACTTCATTCGTTGGAGTATCAATGAATGTGACGGCATACACTCATCCAGGAATGAGCATCGTGCTAGTTGACTCAAGCAATCCACAAATGATTCCCGATATTGGTGGCACTTCAGGACCAGGAGGTATCGATATGATTCAGATGCCTCTGATTCTCAGTTCTCCTGTTGCTGGTTCTGCAACCTACGCAATCACTCATTCATTGAATTACAGTGGAACATGGTGGTTGAATGAAACCGATAGTGGGTTGGACGCAAGACTTCAGAATATAGCCGATAATGGAATGTTACTCAATGGCAGTAGATTTGTTGCACTTAGACTACAAAGTCCAAACAATGGTTCTATGGAAATCCGCTTGACGTATGATTGGATGCGTACGGATAGCCCAGTTCAGATTAGTGATTTGTATGATAGGCCGAATGACGGAGGGGGAGTATTAACCGCTAACTGGAGCATGGTCATGGATCCCGATTTCTACCGTTATCTATTGTTCTTGAACCAAGGAGAGTGGACTTCGCCTCCAACAAAGAGTGAACTTTCAGGACTAGTGCCCGACGCTGCAATTAGTATACACAGCAGGACTACTACCGACATAGTGACTGCTGGTGGAATGCCAATTATCGATGGCTTGGATTACTGGGCTGTTGCAGTTGTTGAATACAACGATGGGCGTTGGGGTCCTGTGAGTCAACCATTTGGCCCTGCATGGACCAGTGATGAAATTCCTACGCCACCAGAATGGGGTATGGCCGAACCAAATGAAGGTGGTGAACTTGGTGAGTTATTTGTTGAATGGAAACGTTGTTATGCAATCGATTTAGCTTCGACCAAGGTTTATCATAGCAGTACTGCAATCAACGATGTCTTAGGAATGACCGAATCCTCAATCGTACCTATCACCGAAGGAAACTCTTCAATCATCTCACTTGAAGCCGGAAGGCCATACTGGATTGGTCTAACTTGCCTAGACGATGCTGGGCAGGAAGACCAAGCTAATGCTACCATCATTGGGCCAGTTGTGCCAACTGGAGGTATCAACGATATGATTCCACCACCTCGAATCGAAGGAGTATGGGCAGAAGACGTACCAGATGACGAGGGTGGCCGCATACAGGTTGGATGGGAAACTTCCGATGCCGAAGATTGTGCATGCTATACAATATACATCCATGAAGTAAACCTCAACGTCCCAGTAAACGATAACGGCGTACCGTTCAATGTCGAGAACTTCCTAGTGTCTCAGGTGGTCACCGATTGTGCTGAGAATTCAACCATCATCTCATCTATCGATGGAATGCCACTCATTGATGGGAGGGAGTATTGGATTGCAGTGGTTGCAGCCGATGATTGGTTGAATGAAGATAAAGGAGATGTCAACATTGTCGAGGCAACCCCTCTACGCAATCTTGTGAATGTCAATACTCCTCCCGAGCGTATTGCTGAACTAGATGCATGGGATGTACCGGATGATGATGGAACTGCAATCGAAATACAATGGCGAGCAGATGATTCGACCGATTTCGACTACTATGTGATTTGGGTTTCTGATAATGATATTACTGATTTGAGAGATAAAGACGAATTGTTCAGTCCAGACTATTCGATGTGTGGTTGCATCAAGGTGAACAATCAGAAGAATGGTGATGCTGGTGAACTCTTGACTCTGATTGCCAGCAAAGCGATCTACGATGGATACGAATCAGAAATTGTTCCAGATATTCCACTAAATGTTGCAATAACTGTACATGATATCAAGGGCAATGTGCACTTAACCGGATTGAATAGTGTTAGTGTGACGCCCATCGACAACAGTCTCGATGAAACTCCTCCAGACAGGCTTGAACTGATATTGCTCTCGGATTACCAAGGCGATGCTGGGGACAAGTTACTACTCGATTTCGACCTCTCTGAAGCAAGCGATGTAGAAGGATACCGAGTTTACGCTGCGACTTGGGACTTTGAAGGCGAGGTCGGTCCCGGATTGAAGGGGCCCGATAGCAGCATTATCGAATTAGGTCGAAATCCCGCTTTACCACTAATTATCGATGAGATATTCGACGACCCATTGATACCTGGACTAACTGTACACGTTGCGGTTGTTGTTTACGATACCAGCGGCAATGCTCACATGAGTGGCCTGACTATGGCAGCTGCTGCCCCCATAGACAATTTAGGAGAAGACCCTGGTGCGCATCTGCCAAATATCGCAGGCCTCAATGTCGAGTGGGTTTCAGAAGGCACCAGAATCTTGGTCTCTTGGAGCCCAACAGGAGATGCGGCTGTTCAGTCATTCAAAATCTACATCTCGGATGAACAATTCGATAACGTCGATGATGCAATATTGATTGATACTGTGTACGCATCAAACTCACTATTCATCAATTCGGATAATCACGAGAATTTCGATAATGAAACTACTTGGTGGATTGGCGTTTCCACTTCGGAATGCGGTGAAAGTTGGCCTGATTGCCCAATTTATCGAAGGGCTATTTCACCTCAATTCTTGGCCACTCCAAATTCTGGAAGCACTAGTGCTGAAGATACTCAGAGTGCAAAAGATGGATTCAATCTATCCGATTATTTGACCACCCAGAATATTCTTGCTGCTACTCTAGCCCTAGCGATTCTACTACTACTATTCATAATGCAAAGAGGAAAGAAGCAAAGCAAACGCTCCTCAAGGTGGGACTTGGAATCCACATGGGGAATTGACATCCAACCTCGAAATGATTGGGATGACGATTTTGACGTATTGTCTTCTGCACCAAGCAGTCAGATGGAGAGCAAAATAATGTCCGCAGCACAGAACATCGAAACCCAACGCAGTCAGTCATCAGCAGCAGTTCCAATGCCAGACATGAGTGCACAAGTTCCTGGTAGTACCTCTTCCGGTGATTTCTCTGCTTTGACAGATGACCTGCTGGATGATTCGGCAAGTAAGAAGCAAGGAAGTGGAATAGATACATCCTTCCTTGATGACCTGTTGTGATGCTCTGGGACGGCAGATGTCGCAAGATCCATTCTCGAGTGTTTTCAGTACTCTTGCTTGGGATGGTGAGGGAAATTTAGCCTTTTTACAAGAACATCTGGATAGAATGAATAGGCATGCGGAAAGGTTGGATGTCAAACTACCAATCAATCTGAAGGAAGAAATCGAGAACTCCTTGGGTGACTTGGCCAAATGTGATGAGACGAATGCCATGCCTCCCGGACTAGTAACTGTTAGAGTAACTGAAGATGGAGATGTGCTGGTCTCTGGTAGGACCAATGCCAAATACCGTAGTATGGGAAGTGTAATTTCTGTTGCAGCTCCAAAATGGAGTAGTAGAGTTAGAGGCACAAAACACGGTGCTTGGCAGCCTTATCTAGAGGCTAAAAAACTAGCAAGAAAAAATGGAGCAGATGCAGCAATATTGGTAGATGAAGGAGCAGTAATCGATGCAGATAGAGCAACACCAGTTATTTTAGATCAAGATGGCACAATTTGGATTGCAGACGATAGACAAGGCGGAGTCGATTCGGTAACTCTGAAAATCATCTTACCTGAATTGATGAAATCGGGCATGCCCGTAAACAAAGGCCGTTTGCACGAAAAAATGATTGGAAGATGTAGAGAGATGATTCTTGTTGGAACTGGAATTGGAGTCATGAAAATCGAGGAAATCGATGAACAAAGAATTGGTAAAGATGACGAAGGGAAATTATTCACAATTGCAAAAGACTCGCTACACAGAGCATTATTGGAATCATGGGGTGGGGATAAGTCATGACGAGGGAGAGATTTTGGCCTTGCAATCAAGACGAGAATCTGTTACTTGGGCTCAGTGAAATGCTCCGGGAAGAGTCATTGCTTGATGATTCTTCATGGGGTGGAAATGACGAATTGCTATTGATTTCGGGAGGGCCTCAAAGTGATTCTTCCTCTACCAGTTTGTTGATGGGCCCACCAAGAATAAGAGCCATTGTTCGACAGCCAAGGAGAGAATTTCTTGGCCCTAGAGATGACAATGTTTCTCCATTGAAGGGAGAAATCCCCCTCAGCCCCACGCCATGCGCCATGCAACTAGAGATTCAAGAATGGAATGGTGAATCTTGGATGGTTTCTGCACAGCATGTAGGTACCAATCTGGCTGAAACTCTCCGCACTTTGAATGCATTACAACCTGAAAAGAATGATGCTAATCGAATTAGCATAGGTAGTTGGGCTGGAGGACTGGCATACGATTTGGTACAATGGACTCAACCATGGAAGTTGTTCGCGCCGCCGGAAGAAGGAGAGGTGCTGTTGATACTCTACAGAGTCGATAGATGGCTGATTCATGACCGAAATGCCTCAACGCTATCTTTGATTTCTGAAGAAGATGATGTATGGGCTAAAGAAGTGGAAGATCTATTGTCAATATTGCCATTGCCGATTGGAATTTCTCATCAAACTCTCAATGAGTTGCCAGTGAACGATTCAGAAAACACGAGTCATAGCGACAAAAAACATGCCGAAATCGTTCAACAGGTGAAAGAAGCAATACTAGATGGAGAATTATACCAATTGAATTTCGGTAGACGTTGGATGGGAAGTCTCAGCGAGCATCCTTGGAAAACAATGGTCAGGTTGACTAAAGATAACCCTGCACCAATGTCTTCGTGGCTTCATGCTCCTGACCTAGATATTGCACTATGTTCGTGCTCTCCGGAACTGTTGTTAGCAACTGAAAACGAAAAGATTCGGACTCGCCCGATTAAAGGAACGAGACCAAGAGACGAAAACCCAATCGAAGACGAAAGGCTTCGAATTGAATTGTTGAGTTGCACAAAGGAATTGGCCGAACATATGATGTTGGTTGATCTTGAAAGAAATGACATCGGAATGGTTAGTCGGACTGGTAGTGTGCGTCACAATCTGTTTCAGGTTGAAGGATATTCTCAGGTACAACATCTTGTGAGTGAAGTCAATGGTGAACTCAAACCGAATGAAGATGTGTGGAGCGCACTACAGGCGATGTTTCCTGGTGGCAGTATAACCGGTTGTCCCAAAACTGCAACAATTGCTGCTATTGATCAATTGGAGATGCATCCTCGTTCATTCTGGACCGGTTCAATCGGCCTTGTTGACCCGCGAACAGGTTATTCGATGTGGAATATCTTGATTCGAACTTTGGAAGCTAGAATGGAAGATGGTACTTGGAAAGCGACTGTTCAAGCCGGTGGTGGTCTTGTCATGGATTCGATACCGGAGCAAGAAGTCGAAGAAGCAAAATGGAAGGCTAAAGCCTTACGTCAAGCCGCAGGATGGATATCTTCTGGTGAATCATCTGTTAGTTTTTCGTCACCACATTCGATTTATCCACAATCCATAACCAAACGAAGTTTATCGAATAAAACACTGATCGGTTCAATACATGAATGGAAAGATGCTGAAAATTTCCTAGATGCCGAACTGCGCGTGTTGTTCATAGATAATCTAGATTCATTTTCTTGGAATATAATGCATGCACTCTGTGAATTACAGGCTGAAGTCTTCTACTGCCACGGTAGATTGGAAAAAGCCGCTATGTTGGATGAGATCCTGAATACTTGCAAACCTACTCACATCGTACTTGGACCTGGGCCCGATGAACCAAACATCAGTCCATTGAGTATGGAAATCGCTAGGCGGGCACTGAACGGAAAATGTCCTCCTTTACTTGGAATCTGTCTAGGGCATCAAGCCATAGGAGTTGCATCAGGGTTGAATCTTTCACGCTGCCCCTCTGGGGCCGTACACGGTACAGCGTGCGAAATTCTTCATGATGGTCAAGGAATCTTCAGAGCCTTTTCTTCATCATTAACAATGGCAAGATACAACAGCCTGTGTCTAGAAGATGGAGATTCTTCACTACTGATTACAGCTCGGGATGAGCATAACAATATCATGGCGATAAGACATCCAGAACTACCAGTGGTTGGAATTCAGTTCCATCCTGAATCATGTGCTTCGGAGTTGGGTCTGGAATTACTCTCTTCATTCCTCCAAGATTCGGTTTATATTTCAATTGAATCTGAAAACATCAATTGATGATTGCTTCTCTTTGCCGCGAGGTGAAATTGAAGAACGGCGTTGCGTTCGAAGGTATGAGGAAGACGCGTGCCTGCTTGCAGATTATGTCATGCAACTTACCCACGCGAGTATTTTATTCACGGTATTGGCCCTCGTAAAGATGTCTGTCAACGTTGCGGATTGGAAAAGGGATTGATCGAAGAATCTGAATCGACGATGATTTTTGATTCCGGCCTTGCCAACTCACGACTGAATCTTCTATCACGCAGGTTGTCAATCTGGTTGTGGATTCTCGCTATCTGGTTCTTATGGTTCACCTTACTGAGCCAAATCAACATCTGGATATCTTTGGCTGTACTAATTTTCATCACAGCTGGATTGTTGGTCTTCCATATGTTTGGAAAGCCTCGGTTTGAAGCCATGCTTCTCAGGCTGACACCGGAACATGAGCGTCCTCCCGGACATTGATTCACGATTTGGCGTGAATCTTGATTACATCGCCGTCAGAGAGTTGTTGGTCAGCACCGATTATTCTCTTACTCTTTGCATCAACCGCCTTGATGAAACCATCACCGAGATCTGTATGTACAGCATATGCTAATTCCTTAGCAGTAGAATCACCTGGAACAACTAAAGCGTCAGGCAAAATCTTGCCTTCTCCATCAGTCCAATGACTTTCATCTTGAACTGGATATGCCACTATGTGGCCCAAAGACTCGTGCAAAACCTTCGAAATCAGAGTTGATACTCCTGTTCCACCGAATTTCGACATGGTTTCCTTCATTCCATTCAATGCTGCTACCTGCGCATCTTTCAAGCGTTGTTCTCCAACCTTGGTCATTTCAAAATCAATATCACCAGGACCATACTCGATGAACCCCATCTGCCCTGCTCTACGCAATCCCAATTCTGCATCTGCCATCGTTGGCATCAAAATTGCACCCTCTTCTTCTAATTTAATCTGCAATTGGCTCCAAGTTTCACCCGGTGCAATCTCTGCCTTATTTGCAGCAACATGAATGGGGAACATGACTCTGCGAATACATTCTGCCAAAGAACGCTTCAAACCCAAACCCCATTCCCAAGGTTGTCCAAGTTCACCTTCTGCTTCTCTGAATGAATCAAGAGCCAACTTGATTTGTTTCGGGTTCGCCCCTAAACCACTGAGTTTCTCGTGCAAATGAAGTTCTAGCCCTTTGTCGCCTTCGGCCTGCACTCGGCGCGCTCCTCTCAACCACCCATCCTCAATTATCCCATGAATCCATGCACTCAATTCTTCAATCAGAAAACTGTGTTCTTCGAGAATGGATTCTGTGCAAGCATCAACATCTTCTGATACACCGATAGGGTTGCCTTCAGTATCGGTGGTTCCTGCTGCATCAACCACCTGAATCAATGCATCACAGCGCGCAAGGTCAGATAGGAATTCATTCCCTCTTCCACGACCTGCATGAGCACCTGGAACCAAACCTGCGACATCCACCATGAATACTGGAATCAGGCGCTTGTGCCCCGTGCAAGATCCCGTTCTTGGTTGGCAGAGACTTCCTTCTCTTTGATCATCTGAAGTAGAGGGCGATAATCTCCCATCCGCTTCTTTCATGCTACGTAATTCTGCACATGGGCAAGGAAGAGGTGCTGGAAGAAAAGCAACACCAACATTTGGATCTATCGTACAGAAAGGGTAGTTTGCAATATCAACTTTAGATTGAGTAGCTGCAGAAAAAAAAGTCGATTTACCCACATTTGGTTTGCCGACCAAGCCAATTCTCATATTGATACCCACTCACTTCTAGAGAGCCATCGAACTTAGAACCGACTACCGGTGATTCAGGATTTCACTCCTCTTCATCGGGTTCTGCTGCCAAAGAATTCATGATTCGCAGCATGTGTATATCCAGTTCTGGAATATTCACTTGGCCATCACCGTCAAGGTCCATCGCAGAGACCATTTTCTCTACATCCCACGGAGGAAGGTCTGCAATATCCAAAGATGCTAGACCTTCTCGAATCTCAAAGGGCGATATCTGCCCATCACTATCGATATCCATTTTCTGGAACAGCTCAATTGTACTGGTACCACTACTCTTCAACCAGCGTGCCAAATCTACCAATTCTGATTCGAAGGAAGATATCTCTTCTACAGGCGCTGGCTCTGGCTTTGCCGCCACAATACCGTCATCGGTATGCAGTGCTGCAGAAACTCCAATCTCTGTTGGTCCTGCATCATCTTCTTCATCGGGTGCAGACACTCTAATCTCTGTATCAACTCCAACTCCTCTGGAAACTAACTCTCTGATACTGGTTGTTCCTGGATGGAGATTGTACGATGCCATACCAACGCTAACTATTGCTTCTTTTTCTTCTACTTCAGGAGAAAACAGGGTAGCGATCATGTTGACCGAACCAATGAAAGTTGCAATAACAACACCGTAGAATATAGCTGCAGCCGTGAGGTAATAGCCACCGAGATAATCTCCCGGTGCTTCAACTACTGCGTCAGTCAATGATAAGGCTGCGAAATCTGCCATCAACAATGTCACCGTTGACCCGAAACCGCCCAAGAACATCAACCAGAATGCCCAACGTGCTTTTGAGGTACTAGACAGGCGACGTCCGGTAATCTCAGGGAAGAGGTTGCCCCACACAGATAGAGCGAGTAGTCCTCCTACTGTCCAAAGAATACCATGGTTCACTGTAGCCTGAACTCCGCCCATATTATTGGCACCATTCAGAGCATCTAGAGCTGAGAAGAATCCCAACAAAGCGAAAATTGGTAGCAATAATGTCGCACTAGCTGCCGCTACTCCACCTGGACTAGTAATGACCTGTTGCCAACGATTCTGCATCGTGGAAATCAAATTGGATGATGCTGCTAACAAAGGAACTAGACCTACTACAATCATAACTGCGGTAATACTCAACATCGTGTCTCCAGAAACCGCGGCGCTCTCCGACATACCCAACACAGGGATGCTGATGAATAGAACAGTGTACGAAGCGGTAGTTAGGGACTGGCTCCAAATCGGAGTTCCACTGACCTTGGGAATTATGTGATACATGATCGCTAGGAACATAGCTAATGGGAACCAACCCATAACTACTCTATCTGCAAACCAAGCAACGTCTGCAATCTCCAAATCAGATGCCAAATCACCCTCTAGAATCAGATTCGCACCTCTGAACACCAAGGCCCATATCATCGACAAATGAGCGAAGACGATGAACCAAGAGGATACTTGAATGGGAGAATCGCCACGTCCACCAAGAGAGAGAAGATGATTGAGGAGGAGGGCGGCAACAATCATTGCATATGCTAACTCAATAATGGCAGAATACAGATCTTTCATCTCGATAGCCAAAGGAAGAATCATAGCTACCAAAGTCAATCCAAACCAGCCAAATGCCATCATCGAAGCATTTGCTTCACTACCAATACCCGAACCATTGTTTCTTCCATTGATGTGCAGCCCCGCGCCAATCAGGGTCATTCCAAGGAAACCCCAAACCAAAGATTGTTCAGCCAATCTGTCCATAACTCCTGCATCATAACTCCATCCGACGGAAGAAAATGAATCGAGAGCCTTGGCATCATACGTTAGCCAAATCATAAGGAAGGTAATCGTCGAAGCCAAAGTTGCCCAGATTGCACCAAAAATCAACCAAGTTCGGGCACCTGTACCCTTCTCTTTGGAAAATAAATCTATGACGCCAGCAGGTGCCTTATCCAAAAAGAACATCGAGAGTTGACGAATCGGACGACGAAGATCTGCAAGACCATTGCTAGCCCAATAAGCTGTCAAAACCATAGCCAATAGAAGCAGAAGCAGGGCGGGAAGAAGTATCGAAAACATGACATCGCCTCAATCGCGGAATACCTCGCCCAACAAATTTAGAACCATGAAGGAAAATCCGAGAATTATTCCCACAAGATAATACCATATTCCACTAGAACCAAGAGCATCGAATAGAGGTATGAGTTCGGACAAAAGCGGGAAACCATCCCAACCAAAAATGACTGAAAACATACCCACTAAACCGAGTACTCCTAACCCGAGAATCGCGAGTATCACGCGACTAGCCTCAGGTTCGGCCACTCCTTGTGTTACTTCAGGAAGGATTTCAACATCGCTCATTCAATCAACTCTGACCCCATAGGGGTCAGTATGTCCACCTGTGGAACGATGATAAACATTGACCACGGTAATTCACTTTCCCGCAACTTGCAGAATACATCAGGGTGAGCGCAAATGCATCATTGGGTCGCCTCTCCGATCTATGCCAACTCCCAATACAGCGGGCAATGAAACGTCGAGTTCAATCTCCGTTCTCCAAGCCTTCTTGCAGGTACAATCTAACCCTGCAAATTCGCGCATATCTCCGCTAACTGAATATCTCTCAATAGCTGCAACCACATGCTTGTCGCACTTACCACAATTATGGGAGCCGCGAATCCTTCCGCCTGCAGTTGGGTGAATCAGCAAACGGGATATCTGATCTCCTTCACCATTGACTCCACCTTTTGGATGAATAATTGAATTGACTCTCTCGATTAACTCGACTAATGACCACAGCCAAGGTGGGCGGTATTCTTTGGCTCTAAACAAACGATCGATAATCGTACCACGCTGAATATTCATTGGATTGACCGAAATCTCATCACTCACTTCGGCAACATCTGCAATCCACTTAACACAATGTTCCAACGCGTCTCCTTCACTCATGAATGGTGGCTTAAACATCAGGTATGTCTTGACACGTAGGCCCGCATTCTGAAGATTAACGACTGCCCTCTTCCAGGATTTTAGAGTAAAACCCTTGTTGATGTGGAATTTCAAAACCTCTTCATCATGGGCCTCCAAACCAATCGCTACAGTGAATTCAGGATTGATTGATTTCGCCCAAGTCAATTTCTTTTCCGTACATTGTTCGGTCCGGCTTTCAATCACTAGATGCTTATTCATCTCATGGCATTCCCTAAGAACAGTTTCTTGAAAATCAACAGGTATCTCTCTATCTTCGAGTAATGAGCCTGAAGTATACACCTTTACCATGTCCATTCCTTCAAACCCGGATAATTTCTTTTTAGCAAATTCCCATTGAGCGTGTAAATCTGCACTTTCGACATCGTCTCTTGTATCGTTAAAATATCCGCAAAATGTACAACCGCTACTCCACCACCAATGACAACCCTTCGTCCTGAGGATGACAGTTGCGGCGGTGGTTGGAGTCCCATCAGGCATCATTTCAGGGGTGTGATAAACAGTAGCTGGTTCGCTAGCATCCCACGAATGCTTCTTCTCCTGAGACCATTCGGTATTCTCTGGTGCTTTAATCAAATCATGGATGCGCAAAGCCGGCTCATCGTTGCCGACCAAGTTCAACCGTTGGCTCAGAGACATGTGTACCATCACGTGGGCTGGGAACTGTATTGAAGAAGGCAACGCTTGCTCATTCTTCCTCAGAAACTCCTGTTGAGTGGAATAGAATAGTCGACCCTGCATTAACGAATTGCCCCTTAGGGAAATCTGGATTCATAGAATCCGCGCCAATCACCTGAGGTTCAAATTTGTCTGCAGGAACCCTAAGGTCAACGCGGCTACCAACCCTGATCATCCCATATCTCTGACCCCTTCGCATGATGTCTCCCTCTCCACTCCAAGGAACAATTGTACGAGCAAGTGCTCCAGCGATTTGAGTTACTTCAACCCTCATTTTCCCAGTGGACTTAGACGAAGTTGCACATTCCAATACTGTTCGAACTCGCTCATTGAATTCACTTTCTTTCTTGAAGGCGGGAAGAAAAGGCCCTCTTCTCTTACCTTTACCGGTACGATGTTCCATTCTTACAATCTTTCCCGCCTCAGGAACTCTGTTCACGTGTACATCCAATGGAGACATGAAAATCGCTATTCTCCATACATCGTTTGAACTCTCTTCGCCTTTGTCAACCTTGGACCATCGTTGCTCATTTTCAAATGTCAAAGGTTCTGCTAAGGCTTCAGGATACCATGTTCCAGTCAATGGGTCCTCTTCACAATCTCCAGAAGATAACTCCTCTTTGGAAGGTCTTCTTCCATTAGCCATTTCACGTATCACGAACATAACATGCCCATCTGCAGGAGAGACCAATACTCCCTCGTCCTTGGGAATTGGGCGGTCTGGATCTCGGAAGAAATTTGCAAGAAAGGCGGACAGCATCAATGTCAAAACTCCAGTCAAGGTTACTAGGTGCATGACTGGGTCAACATACACGGCAACCAACAATGCGGCAATACCCATCGAAGAAGTCANCAATACTGGAAGCGTTCCACCTCGGGCAAACAGGCCCACTGGCTCACCTCACTCTTTGTTGTCGTGATCTGCCCATGGGTCAACATCATCGTCCCAAGTNGCGGCTTCCTTCACTTCACGAGGTTCAGCAGGCTCCTCTTCTTCAGCGGGCTCCTCTTCTTCAGCGGGCTCCTCTTCAGATTCTTCCTCATTTTCTTCTTCGGATTCTTCCTCAGCCTCAGCAACCTCTTCGCCTTCTTCCGCTGGCGCCTCTTCGACTGATTCCTCTTCGTTCTCCTCTTCTNCAGGAGTTTCTTCACTGGATTCTTCGGATTGAGAGGCTTCAATAGATTCAGCCTCTTCAAGCGTCATCTCTGCAGCCCTGGCCTCNATTAGATCATCCATGCGATCTGTAATNGCCCTCTGCATGTGTTGGCTTTGTCTCTCAGACTCGACAGCGCGCTCAATCAATTCATAACGCTCTTTGATAGCCTTGTTCAAATCTTCAAACAAAGCCATGTGATCAACATACCAATCATCTCTTGCCTTCATCTCGACAACAGCCAACTTGAGGTCATTATCCAATTCCTCTGCGATACCGAAGACCTTACCCAATCGCTCCTTTTCACGAGTGTATTTCTCTTCCATCTTTTGTAATTCTGGCTCGAGGAAATCAACTTGCTTAGTGGACTTGGTTGCTTTTAACTCCAAGTCTCTGATGCGATTATCCTTTTCTGACAACAAAGCCTCAAGACTTTCTTTCTCAATCTCTCGTTCAACGATTTCCTTCTCAAGAACCTCGATTTCAGCCTTCAAATTGACCAGTTCTTTTTCCTGTGCCTCATAGGCATCATATAGCTTCAAGAGCCGTTCGGTCTCTTCTCCCAAACGGTCTTCTAAATCGCTGACCTGCACCACTGGAGTCTTCTCACCGTCTTCATCATCACCGGACATTGACAACACCGGAGGTCTATCCTCCATCTACCCCCACTCACCTAGGCATTATCAAGCCGACGCTTCAAAGGCCACTATTTTTGCTACCCTTGGTGTGTTAGACCATTCACAATAGAATCTGTAGCAATTACCAATTCACGTGCAATACTAACTTCACCCATCGAATGGCCTGCATCTGGAACAATAACCAAGTTGCTATTGGGCATTGCTTGATGTAACTCCCACGCACTTCTGGTAGGACAAACCATGTCATAACGACCTTGGACAATGACTGTCGGAATGTGCTGAATTCTTTGAATATGGTTCAAAATATAGCTTTCTTCGACAAATATTGCATTTGTGAAGTAATGACATTCAATACGTGCAAATGCAACAGCGAAATCCAAGTCCTCCGCTTTATCAAGATACTCCGGATCGGGAAACAAACGGCTAGTAGCCATCTCCCAGCGAGTCCATTCTTTAGCCGCTCCACGGCGAACTGCTACATCATCACTAGTTAGACGACGATAATATGCTTCTATGAGATTATCTTGTTCATCCATAGGAATATGTTGCTGATAAGGCTCAAAAGCATCTGGAAAGATGTGGCTTGCCCCATCTTGATAAAACCAATACAATTCAGATTTTCTGCACATAAATATCCCGCGAAGCACTAGACTCAGAACACTTTCAGGATGATTTTGTGCATAGATAAGAGAAAGAGTGGAACCCCAAGAACCTCCAAAAACATGCCATTTTTCTATGCTTAAATGGGTTCGTAAAGTTTCGATATCTCTAACCGAAGCCTGAGTGTTGTTGTCTTCAAGTTCAGCATATGGAACTGAATTCCCACAACCTCTTTGATCAAACTGAACAATGTTAAATGATTCAGGATTGAAATACTGACGATATGATGGCTGACTTCCTCCTCCGGGGCCTCCGTGGATAACTAAAACCGGGATGCCTTCTGGATTGCCACTTTGTTCCCAAGCAATAGTATGCAAAGAAGAAACCTCTAGCATACCTTTGGCAAATGGTTCAATAGGTGGATAAAGTACTTCACTCAATTTCACGGAAGTGTTTAGCATACAAATCGCTCCTTGATAGGATACCGAGTAGAGGCATTATTGAAAGCCAATTCGCTTGACCCCTCTCCATGGCAGAAGCTGGGGACGGATGGAGAAGCGCACCTGAGGTATTCCATGAATGGGCCCTCATTGGAAAGGACGAAGGCATGGAAAAGGGACATGCCGCAGCCGTAGAAGAAATGTTGAGCCACGCTTTGGCAATTGCTTCTAGCCGAGGAAACACATTCACTGCTTTGGATGTAGGATGCGGAAATGGTTGGGTTGTTCGAAAGATGGCTGGNCATCCACATTGCTCGCTTGCTGTTGGAATCGATGCCGCTCCTTCAATGATTGACAAAGCCAAGAANTTGGATTCAGAAAACCAGTATCATTTGGTAGANATTATGCANTGGACTACAGAACACTCCTTTGATTTGATTCACAGTATGGAGACNATGTACTANCTNGAGGATCCTGTCAAAGGNATTCAAAGGTTATCTGAATGGCTGAAANAAGATGGGGTNTTGGTCATTGGAGTAGACCANTATGCTGAGAATGCACAAAGNCTTGNTTGGCCTGANAAAGTGAGGACAAGGATGACGACTCTGAGCGAATCCNAATGGATTGANTCATTCAGNACTGCTGGNCTCTCAGATGTCAAATCTTGGAGNGCTGCNCCAAAGGAAGGGTGGCCNGGTACATTGGTAATTGCAGGTCGCAANTAATTACNGNGGACNNCANAATTTGATNGNTCCCCTATGATGTGGGCAAGCATTGCATATTGCTGCGTCTTTNCTTGACAAGGGTNCTATCTGTTCATCTGTAGGNCCCAACACTCTCATTCTCGACAANGTTGAGAGCAANTCTTCAAGTTGAGATTGAGACTGTGNCATCANTTCCTCTCCCTCATCNACNAAACGACCATTCGCNGCGACATAGATNGCTGGTGGAAGCAAGCGGCGAACTACAGAACTCGANGCTTGCTGATATTCCAAAGCGAGGCAATANAGTGCCAACTGCATCCTATGTTCAGCTAGTAATTCCTGTTCTTGATGAATAAGAGAATCTGAACTAGAAACCGCCTGTAGAGGGTGNCCTTTCTCTCTATCTAGCGGGTTGAACGAAGCGCCACANCCTCTAGTCTTCAAATCGATAACAAGGTATGCTACCTCACCATTGTCATTAGCCAAAGCCAAAACCAAATCGATGCGGCCAGTCATGCTGGTTACAACAGATTCTATCTCCGCGACGGGTGTATCGCCAAATGGAGNCCAGATATTCAATGGAAGGTTCTCAGCTGTCAACAAACCAAGATCGAATGGAACTTCAGTACGTAACCCTTCAACATTCCATCCTCTGTACTTCCCCGATAAACAAGCCTGTCCCAATTCTCCATCCATCAATATCTTCGCGAGTTCGTATAATCTCTCTATGGTTGCATCNTCATTGATATCGGGCATTTTGTATTCTTCAACTACTTGTTTGATGACATCTCTATCCAACATAGTTCCACTAGAATATAGCGACCAGTCTTGGGGTAAATCAGGACTTGACGCAACCTTGTTTACTGGATTGGGCAATCCTACNTCGACTAATCTATGNAATAGAGTCCCAAGAGTTGCNGCATCTGGTAACCCATTATTCTCCTCTATGAAATCAACAACCCCCAGTGGTTCACTGGGCCATCCCTGGTGAGTCTCTAACCAATGCCTACGCAAACAGGAAGATGCNGTATCAATCGATGATGGNGCGAACCGAATACGACGNCTTCTTTTGGCAACGACCGGAGATTGAGAAGAAGGGGGCTCTGAGATTAGNCCCTGCTGATGGTTGGTCATTCTCTGCATCAGACTTTGAGCCTCAATTGATCCTGTCATGAAACAAGCGGGATCGTGGAATATACTGAGGCGCGGACCTCCCGTCAATCCCAATCCTGAATCCGAACGCAGTACTGCAGGATCAAGATACAAAGTTCGATTAGGTGAACCATCTTCTGGAGGATTCATTTCTCCATCAACAGAGTTAATCAGCCAAGGGGAATGCTCCTGTTGATTGCATATTGCTGAAGCCCTCATTGAATCCAGCAACATTGTCCCCATACTTCTTCGCGAGCCGGGGCGGTGCTGAACTTGTATCACACCATTCACTAATTTCGCGNCTTTGCCGGGACTGCCAACAAGTATCAAATGACTCTTGACACGAGTCATTGAAACATACAACAATCTGCGNGTTTCTGCTTCNCTCTGAGCCTCNAACAATGATTCTGCCAATAGCCACAACCCATGTGNTGACAATTCACCTGTTTTCCATGGCTTTGCNCGACCTGCTATCAATTCAGGAGTNACAATGAGGTGGTCTCTTGTGGTGTTGGCCACTGANCTTCGNCCTGCTTGGAATAGTCCAGCGAGTACCACCACTTTGGACTGGAGACCTTTCGCTGCATGGATTGTCATTAACCTTACACAACCACCTAGCGCAGGAGCCTTTGCCGCAGGTCCATCTTTGCCTAATGCACTCAACATCTCCAGTCTTTCATGGATTCTTGCCAGATCTCCTCCATTCCTTGATACGAGGTTCTTGAGTAAATCGATAAACATCTCAACCTCATTTCTCGCTGAAGGCTCGGGCCAAGCAAGCAACAAGTCCGAATGGTTGACAGTTTCTTCAACCGCTTTCAGTACATCACCTTGTATCGAATGTCTATACCACCTCTGCAATAGGTTCCTCTCAATATCTGTCCTCGCGTTTTCGATTAGTGCCTCAAATGGATGCTTGTCAAGTTGTGACAAGGTCTCCGTCAATCTCGAATCTGTCCANCCTAGTAAGCAGGAACGCGCCAAAGATACAACCAAATCTCTTCTTCCAGGATTCGATAAGGCCCCGATGAGACTACGCAATGCTCTACACACCGGCCTATTGAGCAATGGTCCTAACTTGTCTGCAGTAGCAGGGATTCCCCATGCCTCTAGACGCTTCATCAAATCGTCAATATGAGTCCTGGTNGGCAACAAAACCATGATGTCCTCTGGAGCAACTCTTTCCACAGTAGGAATTTGCACCCAAGATGGTTCAGATTCTGAATGGGTGGAAATCTGAGTTGATAATCCGTTGATTAGGCAATACAATCGTTGAGCAATCATCTCATTCTCTAGATGAGCATCCTTGGCTTTTGGTAATGAAAATGGGTCCAAAGATTGAGCAAGGTTTGAACCGGGATCTTCTGCCTTTCTGCGTACTGGTAACAACCATTCTAGATGACCACGCTTCTCAACATGGAATGGACGAAGGTGCTGTGGGATTGCATACCAAGAGCCTTCTAATCCCCGGTGCCTTTCCGAGAAAACATCCTCACATAATGAATTGATNGTGAGTAGCAAGCCCTCATCAGTTCTATGANTTGTTGAGAGATCAATGTGGCCTTCGGACCTAGCTTGACTCATCTCGTGTTCCGAAATACTACCATCGTCTTCCAAATCAAATCTCCACCAAGAGTGCTCCTGTTCGTATTTGGTGCGATCATATTTGTCGGCTGCAACAAATGTTGATTTCTCTCCACCCCCGCCTCCTGATGGCCTTGGATCTCTGCTCATCTCAAGAGGTCGAAGATCATGAATTCTCGGTTCATCGCCCCATTCCTTTCTATTCGCATCTCGAATTGAAGTAATCGCATTTCGCATCACGGTCACTTGTGCTTGTCTGAATCGGTAGATGCTCTGCTTTACATCTCCAACTAGGCATATGGTTGGGTCCCAAGGGCCTTCGGGAGCGGCTATTTCTCCGGATTCGAGCCCACGTCTACCCCAAAGTCTAGCCAACAATCTCCATTGTTGGGGATTGGTATCTTGGAATTCATCGATGATAAATGCGCGGAACCTTCTGCGAATATTCTGAACAAGATGCCAACGCATACTAAGATCGACAACAGCTCTCTCATCCTCTGTACAGGAAAGAGCCCTCGCTACATGCGTATCCTTCCACGGTTCATCTGGCAAATCATCCAAGGCTGAAACCATCTCTCTAGGATACCATGTCCTGCATATATCAGGACACCTTGTCAACAACAAATCTTCAGCCATTCTTTGCATATCCGAATGATCATGCACTCCTGATTGACGCTTCAATTGCACACGAATCATACTAACTGCTGTTAATACTGCAAACAGATCTTCCATCATTCCCACTTGCAATTCTGCTGACATTCTTGGGCTCTCCTGTGGAGCTAAAAGCGGAATTTCGTCGACTGCTTGAGGATTCATCTTTGTGCCGAGAGGTGCTGGATTTGGAAGCGCTGAATCATCATATAATGCTGCGGCTCGGGCGACTAAACGCAATCGGTTACCTACCGAAGTTGACAACAATCTCTCGAGTTCTTTAATCTGGTCAAATGCATTTTTCTTGACATCTTCTCTGATTTCTTTGTCAATACTTGACCACCTGCCAATTCCGCTATCCCAGCCTCCCGTTTGGTTGCCTTTCGGTGTCATACCTTTCGGAAGAACAGTAGGTCTTGTCTCATCGTATTGCTTATGAGAACACATGGCCATAACTAGATGATGACACCATAGTAAACAGTGCCAAGCATCGTCACTCGGACCCATCTGCAATAGTTCATCAATTGCGCGCAAACGTGTATCTGCGGCTAAACCTGCAGCTAATTCTAAGGCTGCTTGCTGAGTTCTTAGAACATTGAGCCAAGCACTAGCATGATCAAAGAGTGAATTACTCAATCTGAATAAATCTGGAACCATAGAAAGTAGTAACTCAGATATTGCTAGTGAAGGGTCTCCACCATTTCGCCTTCGATTTCTCAGCCAAGATTTTTCAGCCTCTTCAACGAACAATGATTGTTTGATTAGCCCATTGATTATCGTACCAGCAGTATTTCGAGAACCCATAGCCATCGCCAGTCTATCTCTAGCCTGAATTAGTCCCAGTACGTCGCCGACAAGGCCTGCATCAAGTGCATCTGATTCACTTTGTAGAGACCACAATAGATTGATCGCTGCTTCGTTCAGCAAGAATCCTTCCTCTTCAGACATATTCTCGGAAGCTGGTATCTCCTTGACTAGAGACATATGGGGTGCTACCAAACGTGAAAGGAAACTATCAATGGTTCCAATTGGAGCGCTTTCCAACATTGAGGTCAATTGCTCAACAAAACCCTCTTTACGCAATCTTGGGTCAACTCTCTTGCTGCTATCTCCATCTGGTGTTGCCGCTAAATCTGATAATTTCGAACGTATCTTCTCCTTCAACTCAGCAGCAGCCTTCACTGTGAAAGTAATAGCTACACATTCTGCTGGAAGCAGGCCATTCCATTCCTGAACATCCTGTTGTTGCCTCTTAGGAATTCTTAATGCCCCTTGTCCTGATTGTGGTTCTCTAGGACCTTTTGGCAAGAGGCGGCTTGCGCGTTGATCTTCGCACAGTAGATGTTGGATGTATCGTATCGACATGACAGTGGTCTTCCCTGTTCCAGCACCAGCATCGATAATCAGATGACGATCAAGATCAAGACCGTGACATTGACTTCGATTCAAAGTAGTCATGCAAACCCTCCTTTGAATGCTGAGTCGAGACCACATGACATCTTCACAGGGCAATATCCGCACATTTTTGCAGATGGTGTGGGGTTGACTTGACCTGAAGAGGCGGCATCAGCCATTCTTCCTGAAACTTCCAAACGGTGTCGCAACCATGCTCTGAAAGGAACACTTCTAGGATCCTTATGCGATTCACCACGTCTACGGTGAAGAGGGGCTACTAACTCGGTTGACTCATCCGTCAGTTCTTCTCCAAATTCCGATAATACAGATGTATCAATCTCAAGTAAATGTTTGGTCCCTTCCCCAACCTCTGACACTCCAACTGCAACAACTCTATCTCCAGGATTTGCTAACTCCCATGCTCTGGCATAGAGTGCCAACTGTACTTCTTGTAACAATGCCTTACGATGACGTTTGCCCGAATCTCCTTTGTCCGGGCCAGTAATGCTCTTGATTTCACGGATGATAATATGACGTAATGAGGGATCTTCGTCCCCTATATCGAGATCCAGTGGTACAACCTCAGCCTTACCGTCAATTCTTTGCCAACCATCTTTCTGAGGTAAGACCTCAACTCTATCGATTCTTCCAGAAAGTCCGAAACTCCAGGAGTCTTCTGGAAATTCAATTGAAGGTTCGACATTAATGATTGAAGGACCTCCTTTGATAGATTTCAATTCCCATTCCATGCTGAGAACTCCACTACCAGTCAGCCCCATCTCTCGGGTCAACATTGCACCCAATCTACCAGAGAGAATGATTGGCGACTCTCCATCTCCATCTTCCCATTCGTTCAACTCTTCCAATGTCAATCCTAACATGCTCCTACGCCTATGCGAAGCAACAGCATCTTCTCGTGCCAACCATGGTGCAATCTGTAGAGAATGTCTGAGAGCAATCGACATTATCTCCGGTAACGATAAACCTGCGCTCGCCAGATTGGGGCACTTCTGGTGGTCATTGATATCTCCTAATTGGAAGCCCATTACCTCCGCCATGGTCAAAGCCAATACATCATGTACCAGAATTCCGCGTAATTTACCATCCATATCGGTATCAAATGACTCAGGTTCTGCTGCCTTGAGTCGATGCTTCAACCATCCTTTACGCGGACAATCCAACCAATCATGTAGACGTGATGCCGACCACCTAATCTCTGTTGGTTCTTGTAGATCGTGACCATTGCGCTTATCGATGGCTGCAATGCCTACAGGAGGTAGAATAATCGGTCTCATGTCAACGCTGGGAGTTCTCTTTTTCTTCGGATGAGAACGCCCAATAACCGGCCAGCGTTCATTTAAACGTGGAATGGGCACACCTTCGGGAATATTCCAACGATTTAGTAGTGAAAGGTCTTCGGTGGAAACAAGGGCTCCCCTCTCGCTATCATTGAGATAGTCACCCTCTGGCATGGCAGGTATACGACCGCTTCTCTCTTCCATAATCATAGATTCCCAACGAGTCAAAGCAGATCCTGTTGTAACTTGATTCGCACCTTTGCCGGTTATTGCCAATAATCCCGCAGCCTGTCGGGAGTCACGTATTCGCGGCCCTTCAAGTTCCATCTCTAATTGGCCATCTTGAGTGCTTATCCTGACTGGGGCGGGAGTAATTCCAAACAGGTCTTCGCCAAATTCAAGAAGTTTCCAACCAGTAATTGCATCACCTTTGTCAAGCAGATATTCTGGAGGGCTTAACCAAGCATTACGGCCTTCTTCTCGTAATTCATCAAGAACTTCTGCCCAAGGGCTACAAGGTGGGTTTTCACTCAGACTTGTATCCATAACCAAAACTTCTGTAGCGCAATTCAGCATATGTTGGAGAAGATGTCTAGCTGAACGTATTGGAGCATCGGGTCGCTCAATTCCAAGAAGAAGACGATCGCTCAATTCCAACCACGGAATAGTAGGAGAAGAAACCGACCATGCCTCGCTGGAAGTTCCAACAATAATTGCCAAATCGGCGTCGCAACCCAGTGCTTGAGAAGGAGAAAGGACTCGAAGATGAGCATCTTCAACTCGAGAAGAAACCTGTGTGATTCCTGCAATTAATCTGTCTAATGATTCAAGGGCTTCTCTTCCCTGCAAAGGCTGTGAATGATCAACCAATTCTTTGGCCCTGTTTACTACCTCGAAAAGACTCCTCAAGGCACCAACAGAAGTAGAAGAAGTGGAGGCTATGGTTTGCCAATCAATGTTTTGAATGAGCTCATCGAACCATGAATACATGTCTGAAGTAACTTCGGGTAACGGTAGTTGCTGGTTGCTTGAACAACCAATGTCTGGCAAGTCCTCCAAAATTACACGTTGCGAGCCCTGAATCCATGGAAACAACCTTCTAGATAGACAAAGCAACCACCATTGCGTCTCTTCTCTTGCTTGTCTCCTTTGTTCAATTGGCACCCAAGGATGTTCAAATCGTGGCTCAGAAAGTGCCCTGCGCCATTGTCTCAACGCATGTGGACCCCCACGTATGTGCAAGCCATGTGCTACTTCAGCCAACAACTCCGGGTGTGGTCTCGGGCGCCACTCAGGGTTCGCCGGATGAGATTCGATATCATACCAATTTGCAATCATTGGGAAACCGTTCTCTGCAAAGGAAAGCAACTCTTCAGGTGACCAAGCATCGTCTCCTTGCCCAAGAATTAGCATCCTGCGCAATGAATGAATCAATGGCAATTCAATAATCCCAAGTGGAGGAGCTTGCACTTCCCACCCAGCTTCGGATAGTACTTCCTTCCAAGAACCAAAATCCCGTTTGGAATCTGCATCGATAATCAATATCTGCTCACCAATTCGCTCTGATGAGCGTGATTCTTTGGCATTCAAAATTGATAGCACGGCAGATACTTCGTCGCTTCCTTCTTCAAGAATTATTCGAGATACATCTGACTCTAGAGTAAAGGCGGAAACAGGATTGTGAGGAGGGATCCAAGGGGGTAACTCTTCTGGATTCTTACAAGGTTGAAGGTCCTCAATCAAGGCCCCATGATGGCCTAATCTGTATGAACCTGGAGTGATTAATTGATGGATGGGGAGATGCTTAGATATCGCGGTTAACAATTCTCTGTCAAGTACACTCAAGGTAGGATCGTGGTTCAACATTATTGCTCCTTTGAATCGGCTCAGTGTGAAAGGAGGTTCGTTACACTCATTGAGCAAAGAAATCAATTCTCGCTTAATGAGGCGAGGGTGTGAACGTCCATACTTGTTCTCAATTTCCTTGAGGATGGAATCAAACTCCCGACCTCCAGGATCACCTTGCCAAGAATGTAATGCTCCGGCTTCCTGTAGGGTTGAATGTAACTTAGACAACCTCTCGGTTTTAGGTAGATGCCACTGCCTTTCAGGGTCGGCATGCAACAGAGGAAAGCCAAGTTTTCTTGCATGTACTGAAACTGCTTCATGTTCGATCAATACCAATACTCCATCATCGCTGAATGGTCTGGCAACTCGAAGGTCAGCAATCAATGTTTCAACTAGGCTGTTCAATGTTTGATGGTTATCCGGATTCAATGTGAAGCCTTTACCTCTCCGTCCTTTAGTTAATTCAAGAATCGCCTGTTTACGTGCAGCAGACGAAGGGTGAATGAGAAGCAATTGCGGGGAAACTTCAGTCTGCTCCAATAGATGTTGCTTCAACCATGGTGGCAAACAAACTCCAGTCGGAGAATGCTCGATAGAGAGATGCATCCCCTCTAGGTTGGATTGCTCATCCATATACACAGGCTCACCGAGTTTCTGACCTGACAGCAGGGGTTCTTGAACCCTTCTCTGAGGAGGGGTTTTGAAGTTATTTATTCTTGTTTGATTATTACAATTATGCGCAGTCTAGTAAGTGACTGGCGTGTAACATTCTAATCAGAATGTTACGCGTTCAAGTAGTCGGACAATCTTCGAATTTTACGATCAAGTGACTAAATTGTGTAAGAAAATCAGTCCTGGGACCGAAAGATTTAAGTGTCGCCGGCCACGTGAACTAATTCCTTGCGGACCGAGGGACTGAGAGCAAGTGGAGATGGAGAGGCAGCCGTTCAGAATGACATCATCTGAATAGGCAATTGTCTCAACATTACCAACTGAAGTTGCTCTCTTGTACATTGGCTCAAGGAAGGACGTTGATAAAATGGAAAAGAAGTGTAATGAATGTGGAGGAGAAGTGTTTGAAGATCCAGTTTCTGGTGAATTGGAATGTAACGATTGCGGGCTTGTGATGAACGATTTACCAATCGAACAAGATGGTGGAGGAATGGTCTGCGGTGAGCAGGCACAATCTGAATCCGATATTCGTACTAGATTGAAAAGCCAAGGAATGGAAGGCACTACCTTCGATGTTCGTGATGTTAAATGCGGTAAAGCACGGCAGTACTGGAGGAGGGCCAGTAGGCACCAATCTAGAGCTAAACGTGAACGCAAAGTATTCGCTGACGATGTGATTGAACAAATCAAATCCCTCGGATTGGGGAGGGAAGTAATAGTGGCAGCAAAGATGGTTGTCAATGCAACATTAATCGCCCAAACCGATGAAAAGGAAATGAAAAATGTTCTAGGTAGTTTACCTCTCAATGAAATACGACTCGTGGAGGAATCGGAGCGCTATGATAGAGAAAGGGTGGCCGCAATCGGCGCTCTCATGTGCGCTGCAGAATTCGGCTTAATCAGTCCATTGAGGCTTACTCCAATCATCAAAAGATGGGGTCTGAAAAGGGTACACTGCGAGGAGATGATGAAGAGAATGAAACTTCGTATCCAGCGAATGAAGAGACTGGGTAGAGTCAATATCGATGTTGCCATGAGGCCATCATTGAAGCGCAGAATCAAGATTAACGAAGCATTGGACAAAGTTAGAGATGGCTTGGATAATAATACTTCAATGAGTAGAGAACAAGTGAAAGGGGTTATTGGAAAATGTATGCAAATTCTGCATAATCTTGGAGAGCCAGAGGTAGAGAGTTCTACACCTAACGAAAGAGCAGATATGCTGGTCGCCATAGTTGCCAAGCAGGCTGTCAGCGGTTTGAACGTCAATGGAGTCAACACTTGCATAGCCGAAAGCTTGGACCTATCAACTGGAGGTATTTGTCAACGGCACAAGCGCCTCCTCCCATTACTCGACCCAGAAGAGGAATGAGATGCTATTTTGAGACGAAAACTGCTCATATTCAATAACTCAGGCCATTGCCGGCTTAACATGCGCCACCTGCTTTCTGTCATGTGCGTACTCTGCCTATTGATGCTACCAGTGTCTGCACAGGAAAATGCACCATCAGTAGAAATTGCTGGACCATTAGTCGTCATAGGTGGAAACAACGTGTCTATTCAAAATTCTAGTACCTTGCAACTGGAAGATTCTGAAAGGCCAATTCTTGCTGAGGACTACACCGCCACCTGGTGTGAGAATTGTGTATACGCAGAAAACTCGTTAAATGAAGTAGCAGAGAATAATAATGTCATCCAATTCCATTTCCATCCCGAAATAGATGGACAAGATCCATTCGGAACTGCTGAAGGTGATCAATGGTGGGAAAGAAGGTATGGTGAAAGAAGGGCACCAACAATCGTCTTTGATGGAAAATGGATTCATCTTGGTTCTACAGCAAAGATTGGAGATACATTGACTGATGACTATCTGACTTCCGTCTCTTCCAAATTTGAGATGATGGGAGAATTGCAGTATTCTTGGACTCCAAATGGTTCTGGAGGCGAAGTATCTTGGGGAGTTAATGAAGATAACGAATTATTGGAAGAAGGGTACTCGTTCTCATTTCACTTATTCATCATTGAATATATTGCATATTTCCCAGATGGAAGTAATGGGATGGAAAATTATTCGCATATAGTCAGTCAAATCACAGACTTAGGGACTGATTTGCAGGGCAAGGAAACAATTACTCTGCCTCAGGCTTACGATGAAGACGATCTTCATGCCTATCTCGTAATGGAATTAGTTTTGCCTGCTGAAGAACAGGTCGCTGAACCTAAAACTGCTGATTCACAGTCCATTTCAGTAATCTATGCTGCAATTGGTGGAGCGGTTGTAATTCTGATATTATTGATATTGATTCTGCGAAAGAAGAAGGGGGGGAACATGCCAGTACAATCAAATTGGCCGCCAGAAAACATGGCCCAACAACCTGTGGTACAACAGCAACCCATAGGGCAGCAATCTCAAGTCAATCAATTTCAGCAAATGCCTTGATAGCTTGTTCAATTCCGGCATCATCTACATCTAGATGGGCAACTGCTCGTATTCTCTGTGGCCCTGTGTCAAACAGGTGAACATCTCTCAATGCTAATTCCTGCACTACTTGGTCTGCAGTGAATTTGTTCTTGTCAATATCCACGTAAATCATATTGCTCTGTACAGTATCCATATTTACTGAGAATGAAGATAAACTATTGAGCGACTGAGCTAACTTCTTGATTCTCACGTGATCATCTTGTAAACGACCTATGTGATTTTCAAGTGCGTGAATTCCTGCAGCCGCAACCAATCCTGATTGGCGCATACCTCCTCCGAACATCTTCCTCCATCTGTAAGCCTTGGAAATGAAATCCTCATCTCCAACCAACAAACTCCCGACCGGCGCTCCAAGTCCTTTCGACAAACAAATCGAAACAGAGTCATATTCTTTGACCAGTCTATCGGGTGATGTATCGGTAGCGATTGCCGCGTTAAACAATCTTGCACCGTCCATATGTGCAGCACAATCATTCTCATGAGATACTTCAGCAATTTCATCCAATCTTTGTACTGGGTAGCATGTACCACCGCCCCGATTAGAAGTATTCTCAACACATACCAAAGTTCCATCTGGATAGTGCCCAAGACTTCCCGCGCTCTTTCGAATTGCCTTCTTTACATTCTCTGTAGCCATGATTCCGTTTTCTCCCGGCACTAATGCTACTGAACAACCAGATAATGCGGCAAATCCTCCCCCTTCATAGACATAGATATGGCTCTCTGCTTCAGTAATTATCTCATCTCCAGGATTAGTATGTGCTCGAATTGCAATCGCATTAGACATAGTCCCACTAGGTACGAACAATGCTGCCTCCTTGCCCAACATTTTTGCAGCCAATTCCTGCAATGCTATGACAGTTTGATCATCTCCAAGCACATCATCTCCTACTTCTGCTTCTTTCATGACCTGACGCATTGCCTCGGTGGGGCGCGTCACAGTGTCGCTTCTGAGGTCGACCATGATGCCCGCAGCAGCCATTCCTGCATAGCCTCTTGCATTCAAAGTAATTTGAGATGGCCAGTAAGTTCATCCAATTCTTCTTCTCTTGCTGGACCTATTGCTCCAACTGTCAATGAACCTGAAGGAATCTGAGTCTTACCTGCATCTCTGATTCTAGTTGTAGCTAAACCTGCATCTATTGCTGCTAACAATATCGCTTCAATTTCTTCAGCATCTCTAGCCTTAACAACAACCTTGCGTTGTCCCTGACGCTTCCACGCTTCAAAGGCGAGAGAGTGCTTCTGAATGCAAAATAAGCAAGCCTCAACAGATGCATGCCCCACTTGTGCCGCAATTTTCCCTTTACCCATCTTCAAAGATTGATTTACTATGCATACCAACTTGAACTGCCCCTGTGCATTTGAAGATGAAGGTACAGAAGGAGCAGTCAGTGCATGTATCCAAGCCTTCAGCCCCATAATCTGTGCCCCGAGCCTTAAGAAAATGAATCCAGCGGTCAACATCAGGTTTGAAATACCAATACTCTTCTGCAATTACGAGGAAAAAACGAAGGCAAAGTTTCGGGAGACCTTAGGATGATAACATGGAAGTCAACGAATTGAACGACAAAATGAATCTGGCCTTGAGCTGGGAATTAAGAGCCATTACAATGTATTCACATTATTCGGCATACGTTAAAGGAATTCATCGATTACATCTAGCAGACCACTTCAAGACTGAAGCCAGCGAATCCCTGATGCATGCAGAAACGATTCGTACCGCAATCGTCAAAATGGGCGGAATTGCCACAACCGACCGTGATCCTACTGCAATCATTCACACTACTGACTACGAAGTAATGCTAGAGCAGTCCCTACAAACAGAAATGGGGGCCGCCAAACTCTACGGAGAACTATTAGAAATGATTGAAGATGATGGAGACAAAGAGTTGTATGATTCAGTTGAAGCGATTTACTTCGCAGAAATAAGAAGCGTAGAAGAAATGCGTATGCTGATGGAATAATCATTTCATCAAAGGCAAACGCGCGGTCAAGGAATCAACTGTGCCTCTAGGCCCAGGGCCAATCCCAAGGCAAGTAACTGTACCCGCTGGTATTTCTGTATGTCCTGCATCTGAAATCAACTCTGCAACCAACCCATCAGCCCTAGCTTCTCCATAAAGACGCTTGAGAGCATCAAGGTTGGAAGCCTCACAGATTACTTTCCTTGCACCTGATTCATTCCATTTATCGAGAATGCGAGGGTCTGTACGTTTTGCAGTCAAGGCACATTTTACCGCAGCGTGAGCAACCTGTGCAGCAAATTTACCCTTAGACAATGATAAATCTGCTCGACCAACAATCACCATAGTAGGCCCTTCAGCCATTTGATCACGCTTCCATGAGTGAATCGGTATGCTGAGTAGATTCAGTCTTGACATTGATTTCTGGGAAGCGATTTAGCGTTGGAGCTAACCACAATGCGAATGTCAAATTACCAATAGCGTGCATAATGTCGAAAGAAAGGCCGCTTACAAGATACCGGAAATAAGTTCCAATCCCCGCTCCACCATGGAATATGTACAATGAAACCCACCAATCAAAAGCAAATGCAACGAAAATACCCAAAGTTGCAAGACGCCACATCATTATGCGCTGCTCAACCACCAACCAATTACTCAACAATGAGCCTGCAAATGCCACCAAAGCCCAGCCCGATGCCTGATAAACGCTCCACAAACCAGAACCCAATGCAACATTAGAAGCCAATGTAGTGAGTAATGCCAAAGCCATACCTCTTCTAGCACCAAGATGAGCACCAGCCAATAGCATCAGTATAGTAACCGGTTGGATATTTGGGGCCCCTTCCATCAATATTCTACCACCTATTGCCGTAGCGCCATATGCAACGAACAAACCCATCTCTTTACCAACAGGTTTTCGCAAAGTAGACCAAACCAGAACCATCAGAACGCATAACAGAATCATGTGCACAAGCCAAAAGGCTGCTTCACCAAGAGCAGCCGGGTGAGGTCCAAGCATGTATTCACGACAAGTAGTCAACTCATCAATGTGATGCTCAAAAAATGATATTGAAAAGATCTCAATAGTCCTCTATCTTCCATATGATTGTTGCATCATCTCTTATGCTGTTTGCATCAACGGCTAGCAATCCAACATTTCCGTCCTCATAATAAATCAGCCATTGGCCATTTTCACCATCATTGATTCCCCCGATTCTATCAACACGATATCCCAATTCCTCTGGATGGTCAACATACAAAAGGCCAGCAATATCGGCTGCCGCCATTGTTAATGAACGGACATCTTGATACCCACTTAGGCCACCGACATATAATCGCCCATCAGTATCACTTGACTGTGCTTTAGCGATCTCAATACCTCTGTGATCAATGAATGTATCATTGCCTTGATGGCTTGCATTCAGGCCATGAGAAAGTTCGAATACCACAACTTGGCTGCCAATCCATTGCTCTGGCACCCCCTCCCTCAATGGGTCTACCGACTCTGATTCAATTACAGCCACTAAGTTCTGTAAAGTTGGGATGTAATAGGCTGCACCAAGTAGAATCAAGCTAGCTCCCAGGGCTGGGAGGAAATTGTTGAAGCCTTCTTTACCTACTCCAAAGATGATTAACAAACCGCCCGGTATCAAAAAGAATAGGGCGATGATGCTACTGTTGGGGGCGGGATTTTTGGTTTTTGCTTGCGGAGAATAGGCCTTCAGTGGCTCGTTTTTGCTAATGTCTACCCACCCTGCATCATTTACCATGATAATTGCATCGCCAAAATAAGCTGGCGCTGCTGTGAGATACTGGGGGTGACTGTGATACAATGGCGACAAACTAATCCAATCGCAATCACCACTATCACAATCTTCAACAAATCTTAGCCATTTACCTTCACCAGAATTGACTGGTAAGATTATATTGCCATTATCGAAGAGTACTTCGCCTACAACTGGTTCATCTGTCAATGTTTGAAACTCCACACACCATGTTGTACAATCAAACAATTTGCTAGACCTTGAAGATGACATCAACACATCGTTGCCTGAGACGGCCATTAATGCAAGCGAACCTCCTAATTGGTGGAGTACTGTGGTGTTTCCATCTGTCTCCACCAAACTGCTGTTTGTAGTTCCCTGAACTGGAACCAATAAACGATTATTGATTTCGACTACTGGCCCCCTTATCTTGGGAGATGATATCGATTCTGGAGAATGGAATATCTCAACAGGGGGATTACCTTGTTCGAATGACCATACTTTACCGCTTTCTGAACCCAGCAAAAATCCACCCTCCGATGCAAATGGTGAACTTCGGTAAAATCTCTCTTCAGCCACTGCTGCTTGCCAGATCAATTGTCCGTTGCCCGGATTAAGAACGATGAGGCCATGATCGAATGGCGCAACTAATTCGTCTTCATTCAGAATCAGCCTCCCAGTAATTCCGTATTGCTTAGATTCTGTGCTATGGTTCCATATCTCCTTACCACTCAATGCATCATAAGCACAGATTATTCCATCTGTCCAGCCAGTCAATACTGAATCAGCAATCTCCGTAGAATAGTGAAGAAGTGGTGATGTTTCAAACAAATGAGGAGTGGGGTGCTTGACCTGCCAATTTAATTCTCCAGTTGTTGCATTCAATACGCTTAGTTGACCAATTGATTTGATGAAAACCTGCTCGCCTATGACCAATGGTGCCGTGGATATCATACCCCCGCCTAGGTCGATACTGATTCTCTCTGATTCTTCAGCGGATGAAATCTGAGAAGGGATGAAGAATAACGCAACGATAAGTAATGGAATGAATCGTTTCATTCTCAATCCTCAGACATGTTGTTGAATCAATTCCCGAAGGATTTGGCTGACTTCTTTGCCGTCGACTCCCTTAGATTGAGACATAACGATACCCATCAATGGTCCAATAGCTGCCACCCCTCGTTCCTTAACGAAATCAATTCTGTCATTGACTATCTCCTCAATCATCTCCCTTAATGCCCCAGCATCAGCAGGTTCCAATCCTAATTCGCCAGCCCTCTGTGCTGCTATATCGAGAAATACTGAGAGCGCCGCTTCATTCATCGCATTCCTCCAAGCACCCCCTTGTACGAGGTCCTCAGCAAGTTCGAATTCTGCCTCTCTAGCTAACAAACCCTGTTCTCTCAGATATTGCATGGCGATACACAAAGCTGGCGGAACGTTAGCCGGAGAAGTCAACAACAATGTTGCAAGGGCTTTGCCTGAAACTCCTTCCAAGCCAAGGTAGCCCTCAATTCCAGACAATAATTCATCATCTAACTCCCGGGCCAAGATCTGTTTACTTTGATCTGCACTCAAATCCGTATTCTGTAACCTCGCGTTCCTTTGCTCTGAAGTCAATGGTGGATTCGATGCCGCTCTCTCCCACCTTTCTAATGGTAATACGAAGGGAGGAACATCTGTCTCGGGGTACATCCTTGCCCCACCGGGAAGTGGGCGCAGCGGCGCAGTGGTTCCATCCTCTGGCTCACCTTTCTTCACCACTACATTCCTGACTTCCTGGGGTATACGATGCCAAGCTAGGAGGGCTCTTTCATGTACTGATTCAAGTGCTAATTCTGCCTGCCAATGAGGGGCTGCACAAAGAACAAATGCTGTATTTTCAGACAAAGAGGTCAATCTTTGTATTGCTTCAATATCTGAAGATTCTATCCCATATGCTGGTAACTCATCTGAGTGGAAGATTCCTTTCACCCCTGCCAATCGTGCGGCTCCTGCTAATTCTCTCCCAAGTCTAGGAAGTTGGGAGCCTTGAGTATCGAGAACCTTGGAGCCAAGACGACCTGCAAGGTATGGTAAGGGCAGCAACAGAATTTTTCCATTTGATGCCAAAGTAGTTTGAATCATATTGGAGGTTGAGGATTCAAAAACCTCAGTAACATCATGAATCTCTAATGGCAAAGCTGCGTTAACTGCTGTACGAACAATCTCTTCATCTCCCTCGAGAGTATCGCTTCTGTCCGGAGGTAGGGCTGGTAAACCCAACTCACTACGCAACTCGTTAGCCAAACGATAGAAATGCAATTGTCTAGCCAT
>PBHQ01000019.1 GCA_002719475.1 Methanobacteriota archaeon
GTTGGAGCATGGATGATGACTTTCGCTGGAATCGGTCTTCTGTATTATCTATCTGCGGCAGGTCTTCAATTGGCTTGAATATCTTCAAAATGAGTTTCTGCCTCCTCGCTTTCACACCATGCAAGGGCAGGCTTGAGCATCAACCACCATGCGGCTAGTCCTGCGGCGATACCGGTTACCAAATCAAACACGAAATGTTGCTTAGTAGTCAAGATTGAGATTGCCAAACCTGTCCAGGCCATCCAAAGAGAAATCTTCCAGAAACGTGATGTTTCGTTCTGAGTCATCCAGTGTTGCAATGCAAATACGATAATCATGCTATGAACGATGTGTAGGCTAGGCCAGGAATTCCATGGAACATCGAGTTGATAGAGAAAATCAGCATAGAACATTGCCCAGAAACCATCTCCATCCTGATATGATTGTGGAACTTGTTCGGTGACGTGGATGAAGGTTGGACAGAGGATGAAGATGACGAAAATCATCCAACTCATCAGAAAGAGAACTTGGTGCAAGACCAACATCTGTCTTCTACCCAAATCACTCTTTGGCGCAAATAATGCACCTGCTGGATAATAGAGATACAGAGTGATGTAGAACAGTATAGAAGGTCCGATGAATGGAATCGCATCATCCAGAGCGATTACAGGGTCCAAGAGAGAGATTCCAATCGAACTCATCATGTCGTTGATTACCATGTATGGTATGGCGATTAAGAGAATCATTACACCCCACATCCATATCGACATGTACCAGCCATTCATCTCCTCTCTTTTTTGCCAGACCTTTCTCCAGAATGGCCAAGGTTTGAGTATTCTCGGCAGGGGTTTCTTGCTCATTCTTCCTCCTCCTCTGATTGGATTTCTTCAATGCCGATTACTCGATCCGAGATTCTCTTTGCCTCTTGTGCATCGTGGGATACCAATAGGGCGGCCATGCCTCGCTTCTTCAACAGACTTCTGATACTTACTCCGAATTTTTCACGCGCCCAACTGTCTTGGCTGACAAGCGGTTCATCCAATAACAAAAACTGGGGTTGTGCTAATAGTGCCCTCATGATTGAGATTCTCTGTTGTTCACCACCTGACAAGGTGTTGATATTTCTCTTTTGATATCCGGCTAGATTGAGGTCTTTCAATGCATTGTCAATGATTCCTGCAACTTCTACGCGGGGAGTGGTTCGCGGGATACCTAGGCCAAGGTTGCCTGCGACATCCAGTTGTGGCATCAGTAGGGTTCGTTGGAAGATCATCCCGATTCCCCGTAGTGAGGTCGGTGTACTGGTTACTTCATTTCCAGCGACGATGACTTTTCCAGAATCCACTTTCTGCAATCCACAGATACTTCTTAGCAGTGTGGTCTTGCCAGAACCATTCCTACCAATGATACAGACAATTTCTCCTTCTTCAACTACGAGATTGAGATTCTTTAGCACCTTGAAATCATTGAAAGAGACGTTCAATTCTCTTATCTCAAGAGCGGCAGGCATATTCACAGCCCTCCTGAGTGTTCAGGACTTCTCAGTCTTTCCACCGCTAAATGCAAGATTGTGCAACAGGCTAGTAGAATAGATGCAGCAACCATCGCAAGTGGACGTGCAAGGCGGTCGAATGGTCTAGCAATCGCGGCATCTATAAACATTGGAAGAGTAGCATTTTCCGATGCTTTTAGCATGACCCAACCGGCCCCGAATTCGCCAAGTGAAATAGCGAGAACTAAGGACATTGCAATGATGATTGGAGCTCTAAGCAATCTCATTCTAACTCTCCACCAAGATTGCATAGGACTTAGTCCTAGAGTGGCAGCGATCTCTTCATGCTGTGGATCAAGGTTTCGCATCGGTTGCAACAGGCTTCGTACTGCGAAAGGGAGCGCGACCATACAATGTCCGATGAGTGGTAGCCACCAAGAACGAATCAAACTCGAATCTAGACTCATGATGCCAAGTAATACGCCATAACCAATCATGACGCTAGAAAGTGCCAAAGGAGCTAATGCTAGATTCTCATTGAACGATGACCAACGTAGATTCCATACCCTGCTATTTTGATCTTCTTTTGCTCTCTTTTCAGCCCTTATGCAAACTTCGGATACCAATAGGGCGAAAGGGATTACTAGAAGTGCAGCGAACATCGCATAAAGAATTGAGTTAGCAAGGTGGTCCACCAATGACATGCCACCGATAATCGCCTCCCCCGAAAAGGCTTGAATCCATGCTTCTGTTGAGAATGAGCCTCTGACTTTTAGGCTAGATCTGAAAATTAGAATCATGGGAGTGACAAGGAAGATCATGGTAAGGGCGATGAACGAACCTGAAAGCACGGCACCTTTCTGTTTCAGTCCAATGCGAGGCCGAGTTTGTTCATCGGCTAGAGGCCATACATCTGAACGTCTTCTTGCCAGTCGAGATTGTAGCCATAGAGCAGAGAGAATGACCAACAATTGTATGCTGGACAGGGCAAGTACTACTTCGCTGGCCGAGGCGCCATAGCAGGTGTTTGCGCCAGATGCACAGATTCCGGCAGCTCCCCCTAATTCAGCCATTGCTCTTTCCATAGTGTGGTATTCAAAGCCGCCAAGATGCAAGATTATGGCAAAGGAGGTGAAGCAGAATACGAAAGTTAGAATCATCGCAGAGGCGATGTATGGCCAAAGAAGTGGATACCAAAGGTTGCGTATTCTGGAGATTTTTGTCTGGCCTCCGGGCAGCAGTTTGATCTGTTCAACCATGTCTTCATCCAATCGGGAGACCACGGGTTCTACCAATCTAGTGAACAGGGCTAGATTGAACCAGATGTGTGCTAGAAGAATTGCGAGTAACCAGCCGCCGTGGTCAAAACCAAGCAGGGAATTCATCCATCCTATCGTTCCACTTTCTCCAATGAGATCCAGTCCAACAAGGCTATGCAAAAGCCCCTGTGGTCTAGTCAACTCGATGAATCCCATTGCGGCAACTATACTTGGAACAATGAACGGTAGTGTACTCAGTGTTTTGATCAGATTGTGGGCTGGCCATTTCCAGCGCCCCAATAGGAATGCAAGAGGAGTTCCAATCAATGCGGTCGCAACAGCGGAAGAAAGTCCAATCATTAGTGAGAATGAGAATGCATCCTTGGTTTGTCTTCTAGAGTCGAGATTTGAAACAGCATCTAGTAGTCCAAGTTCGGAGACTTCGTACAATCTTTGCCAGGCCATCAAAAAGGGAATAACCATGGCTAAAATGAGAACTAATGCAGGAATGCCCTCCCACGGTTTGGCCTTTGTACTCATGCCATTGCCTCATCCCAGGCTAACAACCATTCATCCATCTCCGAACCTATTCTTTGCATGCTGATATCAGCATCAGCGGCGGGTACAGCAGTATGTTCGCTATACGGTCCCGATGGAAGACTGTGCTCAGAAGATGCGGGATACATGACGTTAGTATCTGGGATGGTTGCCTGAAGTTCCGGACTTAACAGGAATTCCAGAAAGGCTTGCGCTCCTTCGATGTTCACTTCTGGTCCTGAGGCGATTCCAGCATATTCAACCTGCAGGAATGAAGCACCCGAGATGTTCAATGCAACACTATCGGTTTCCCCTCCCCCCCAGTATGCTTCTGCACCTGGTGAATGGCAATACGAAACTACTGCATGTGCACCACCGATGAACGAGTCTTCCCAAATCCCATAGCCTGCTTCGTAATGATTCAGATATGATTCACTCCAACCGCTGGTGACAATTACATCGTTGCTGGACATTGCATGCCACCAATCTCGGTAGTCAGTATTTGCATCAATATCATTCTCAAAGTAGTCAATAGTTGCCGCTAAAAATGCTCTACCAGGTGTGCTGCTGCGAGGATTCTGGACGGCTACCTTTCCTTTCCAAGCATCTTCCGTGAAATCCCAAAGGTCGTCCGGCATACTGACATTTTCACCATCAGCATAGCTGCTGTCAACGTTGATGCACACTCTGCCCCAATCAAATGGAACCGCCATACTACCATCATATGGCGCAAGCGCTTGAGGATGCAAACCTGCAAGTTCTATACCATGGCTACGGAATAGAGAATGGTCTAGTGCGACCTGTAGGAAACTGTTGTCTATGCCAATGATTAGATCTGCTACGGGTAATTCCTGAGTGCGTAGAGCATTCTCCAAGACTTCTCCCCCATCTCCTACTTTGGTGAATACTACCTCATAACCACTCTCTTTCTCAAATTGTTCAATCATTTCTTCGGACAATGCGTACACATCGTAGGTAAGTATTCTCACAGTACTTGAATCGACCTTTGGCTCGACGCTACCCAAGCACCCAGAAATACTTGCAGTTCCAATGATAAGTACGAGAAATAGCGAATGCAATACTCGCAAAATCATGCATTCACTTCCTCTTCTAAGGCGTCGATAAGTGCATGAGTTCTGTCAACAACTTCACCTGCACTTGACCCAATGACGAATAGATGCGGTTCCCAACCAAACCCTCCTGCTCCTAGAATCACTTGGTAACCGTCTTCTTCGCAGTCGATATTCTTACCATCCCAATGGGCTAAGTTCCATTTCATTTTCTTGATACAGCGGTCGATTAACCTGCTATTGATATCGCTGGAATTTTTATTCAGGGGCGCTTTTAAGTTGATAATTGACCCTCCAATTCCAGAACCTCTTGCTTTTAGCAATACCTTGGATAGGCTGGAACTAGCACCCATGGTTGCTTTTTCATGATGTCTGATGCGCCCATCAATCACCGATAATCTCCCGGGAAATGCTGCAACATCTTCCTTACTAATCGCTTCCGGAAGACATGAAGCGAAGTTCATTCCAACTCCTGATGTCCAATTTTCGATTCTATTTGGGTCGAGTCTAGAACAGGACCATTCTAGTTGTCTCAGTAGTCCTGCCTCCTTCGCTCCACCTTCTAACTCCACTCCAGTTAGTGTCTTGTTTGACTGGAAGGAATGTCCACCACTGAATTGGATCTCCATGATAATCCGCTGCCTCTCAACTTTAGTCTTTGGACCTTGGATGATGAGGTATCTGGATAGTTCATTGGCCCATGAATCAACAGCGTCTGCATCGGAGCTGGGTAATTTAGGAGGCGTACGAAGTAATTGGCGTGAAACTGTACTTTGTGTTGAACCAAGAATTGCGGCAATCTGGTTCTGACTCCAGCCTGCACCATTCAATGTCTTAGCAATCTGCATATGTAGTCTGACTAACCATCCGTCTCCGACTTCGCCCAGCATGAAGTGGCCACTGCGAGGTACTTATTCAATATTGCTCAAAACCTATGCAGGCTGCATCAATAAAATCGACCCTGAAATTCTCATTGTTTACAGATGAATTGTAACCGCATACTCAATGTGCCGTGTCAGTACACAACGTTATGTGCAGAGCGAGGATATTGAGCGTCTTCTCGACCAATTGACAAGCCACATCAAGGCTTGGTTGAAGGAGTCAGAGGGAGATGGCCGGGTCACTATTGCCCCCACGCCTGCTGAGATGCGAATGCGTAGTAGGTTGAGCCCTCCTTTGGAAGGAGAGGGTATCGAGGGTGTTTTGGAAGGCATGGATGATTTCCTCAAGTACAGTGTGCGTACTAATAACAGGAGGTTCATGAATCCGTTGTGGAGTGGATTCAATGCTAGCGCGTTTGCAGGTGAAGTCTTGACTTCATTAGCTCAGAGCTCGATGTACACGTTCGAGTTGGCACCATTTGCAGCTATGGTTGAACAGGCAATTATCAGACGAATGAATGAGTTGATGGGATTTGCAGATGGTTCTGGAATATTAACTACCGGTGGATCAAATGGTAATCTTCTGGGAGTTCTATGCGCGCGCCATTCATTCGACCCAATGAGTCTGCACAAGGGCTTAGATGGGCGGAAACACGTTCTTTTCGTTTCCGCTGAATCACATTATTCCGTTTCTATGGCGGCTAATGTCATGGGACTTGGACTTTCCAACCTGATTAAGGTCGCTTGCGATAANGATGGTAGAATGCGCCCAGATTCGTTGGCAGAAGAGATTGCAATGGCGCGCCGAGCAGATTTGCAACCTCTATGCATAATCGCAACATCAGGAACTACAGTAAGAGGTGCTTTTGATCCCCTTGATGAGATAGCAGAGGTAGCACATGCTGAGGGGTTGTGGTTACACGTTGATGCTGCTTGGGGAGGCGCCAGTATATTCAGTTCCAAGTATGCAAACTTAATCAAAGGCATAAACAAGGCTGATTCAGTGTGTTGGGATGCACACAAGATGATGGGGGTCCCATTGGTTTGCTCGGCATTCTTAATCAAAGACCCCAAGATTCTCAGGTCGGTATGTAACCATACTATTGGTGCCCATTATTTGTTCCATGAAGAGAATGAGGAAATTGATCCAGGGCGATTGTCTTTGCAATGTGGTCGTAGAGTAGACGCTCTCAAGTTATGGTTAGCTTGGCGGGAAATCGGTGACGCTGGATGGGCAAGAATGGTNGAACAATACGTTTCCATGGCAGATTCACTTGNGCAGAAGATCAANGAACNCCAAGATATGCAGATGATGTCATCNAGAGTGTGGGCGAATGTTTGTTTCAGAGTAACTCCTGAGAAGGTNCCAGAAGATGAATTAGACGATTTCAATTCGCGATTGAGACAATTAATGCTGAATCGCGGGAATTATATGATTAGNAAATCCATTATCGAGGGCAAACAGATTTTGAGGCCCGTCATAACAAACATGGATGTTGATGAGGCCACCTTGGATGGTCTTCTAGATGAATGTGAGGAATGTNTAGAACACCTTTTGTCCGGACAAATCTAATCACTATTGGCCTTGGTGGCGTTTCATGAAACCCAAACGCGAAGTTGTTGCACGCCGGGCTGGGCTGAACTTAACCGACTCNAAGGAACCCGGATTTACCCGCAAGAAAGGACCAAAGAAAAAGGGTCCAAAGGGCAAACCTGTATTGAATTGGCATTATTTCGATACCGATTCTAATCGAATAAAGGATGAAGAAATCGTTGCCAGAATTAATTCTTTAGCAATTCCTCCAGCATGGACAGATGTTTGGATTTGTTCTGATGAACGAGGTTTCCTGCAGGCTTTGGGAGTTGATTCCAAGGGCCGTAAACAGTATCGATACCATGCTGATTGGACTAAGACTGTCGCCGAGATGAAGTTCGATTCTATCCAAGGCTTTGCTGAGGTTCTTCCCACAATACGCGCTTCGGTCAAAAGAGATCTGGCTTTAGAGGGAATGCCGAAAAGCAAAGTTGTCGCATTGGTTATCTGGTTGATGAATTCATACAGTATCAGAGTTGGTAGTGACGAATATGCGCAGAAGAATCAGACCTACGGTTTGTCGACACTGACTGAAGGGCACATGACCGAGATAACCGGCAGCAAGGCAGAGGGNGANCTCGATATTGAACTGAAATTCGTCGGCAAGTCTGGTAAGGAATGGAAACGTACTGTAGAAGATGATGACATTTGCAGATTGATTCTTGCTTCAGGCGAGGTTGGCGGTAAGGACGANGATCAAGATTTGTTCATGTTTGAAGATGAGAATGGTGAAGCCCGAGACCTGAAGGCTGAACACATCAATGAATATCTTAACGCGGCAAGCGATGGGTCTTATACAGCCAAGGATTTCCGAACTTGGAGAGCAACTTGGACTGCAGCAGCTGGTTTTTCCGAATTCGATACCCCCGAGACCAAGAAGGANCGCAAAAAATTGGAACAGGTGGTTGTTTCAGCAGTGTCNGACCATCTTGGAAATACTCCTGCAGTTTGTCGCTCATCGTATATCCACCCCGCTATCATTGAGGATTGGATGGAAGGTGTCTTTGAAGATCGCTGGATGAAATCAGCAATTAATGCTAAGAAGATTAAAGGTTTAACTAAGTCAGAATACATTACTCTGGCATATCTNCAAACTCGAAAGTAATCAGGATTCGTCTAGGAATCCATAGCGCCAGTCCTGAGGTGGAACAAAAGTTTCCTTTATCGAACGGGGAGATACCCATCGAAGCAAATTCAGTGGACTTCCTGCCTTGTCGTTTGTTCCACTCCATCTACCTCCTCCAAAGGGCTGTTGCCCNACTACTGCCCCAGTCGGCTTGTCGTTGATGTAGAAATTTCCGGCACTGTAGCGAAGTGCATCCATGGCGAGATCGACGGCGNCCCTATCATCAGCAAAAATAGATCCTGTTAGGGCATATGGGCTGGTGCGGTCACAGATGTCCATTATTCCTTCAAAGTCATCATCATCATAGACCATTATGGTCAATATGGGTCCAAAAATTTCTTCCTCTATCGAACGGTAATTAGGATCTGTAGTTAGGATAATGGTAGGCTCAACGAACCATCCCTTGCTGTCGTCATATCCCCCTCCAACAATTATTTTGCAACTANCATCGGCTTTCGCATGTTCAATATAATCAACACACTTGTCAAAGGATGCCTGATGAATTACAGCACTCATCAGATTGGTGAAATCCCGTGGGTCTCCCATTTTGANNGAATTCACCTCGTCAATCAGGTCTTGTTCAATGTCCTTCCAGACGCTATTAGCAATGTATGCACGGCTAGCAGCACTACACTTCTGTCCTTGATATTCGAATCCGCCACGTAGCAAGGCAACTAACAGTCCCTTGCGGTCGGAACTACTGTGGGCGACGATGAAGTCCTTACCTCCGGTTTCGCCTACGATTCGAGGATATGATCTGAGTCTAGGTAGTGCTTCAGCAATCTGCTTCCACAAACCTTGGAAGATACTGGTNGAACCGGTGAAGTGAAGTCCTGCAAAATCCTTGTTCGCCAATGCTCCATCAACAATCATCTGTGGCTTACCAGGAAGGAAGTTGATGACCCCTGCGGGTAATCCCGAATCGATGAGAAGTTGCATGANCTTCCAATTTGAAAGATATGAGGCACGCGATGGCTTCCAAACTAGGGTGTTCCCCATCAAAGCAGGAGCGCAGGGAAGATTACCTGCAATGCTGGTGAAGTTGAAGGGAGTCACTGCAAGTACGAAACCTTCTAGTGGGCGCACCTCACTGGTATTCCACATTCCTGGACCACTGATTGGCGGTTGTAAGTCCTGGTAGATATCGCGTGCATAATCGACATTGAAGCGAAAGAAATCNATCAATTCGCAAGCGCTGTCAATCTCTGCTTGATGGCAGGTCTTAGACTGGTTGAGCATGGTTGCAGCATTAACCTCTGCTCGGCGTCTCCCGGCCAACAGTTCTGCTGCTCTGAGAAATATTGCCGCTCTTTGTTCCCAATCCATTCTTGCCCAATTTGCTTGAGCTTCAACTGCCGCAGCGCATGCTCTTGCTACCTCCTCAGGGCCGGCAAGGTGCACTTTTGCAATGACATGACCATGGTCGTGCGGCATAACCTGATCCACCGTATTACCAGTATAGACTTCTTCTCCATCTATGTAACATGGAATTTCTACAACCACTGAAGATTGTCTTTCCAATTCCGCCTTCAAGGCAATCTTTTCGGGAGAACCTGGTAGGTAGCCCTTGACCGGTTCGTTTACCGGAACAGGAGGGCGGGCGATTCGATTGGTTGTGGTCATGCATCCTGCTCAAAGAAGGCTGTTATTCATGATTGCGAATCCATCACCTCTGTATTAAGAGGTGATTGAATAATAGTATTCAAGGCTGAGTGCACTATCCAGAAGTCATGGACGGTGGGTTGCAACGTACTGCATGTTTCGATGAGCATGTCTCTTGTGGTGGCAAAATAGTGGATTTCCATGGATTTGAATTGCCAATCTGGTATTCCAGCATCAAGGAGGAGCACCTTGCTACCCGCTCCAAAGCCGGTTTGTTTGATGTCTCGCACATGGGGTTCTTTCGATTTTCGGGACCTGATGTGTTACAATGGTTACAGGGATTGGCGACACAGAAAGTGTCAGGCATTACTTCTGGCCGTTGTGCGTATACTCACTTCCTTGACGAACAAGGCTCAATAATCGATGACATGATTTTCTCAGTCGCAGACCGTCAATCGGTCATCAAGAGTCAGTGCTGGCATTGGAATAATCACTCTGAAACCGTTATCTTAGGAGTGCCTAATGCAAGTATGATTGGAGTGATGAAAGAATGGTTCAACAAATATCTGCCAGAATCAGGTGTAATCACTCTCGAAGATCTATCCGATTCAACTTCCATCTTTGCACTTCAGGGACCCGCCTCAGAAGCGATTCTCAGTGAAGTGCTCGGAGACAATAATGTGGTTGCACCTTTCAGAGCACAAGCGATTGAGGACAATGATATGGGGCTAAAGGGTTGGATTCAAGGAACGGGTTACACAGGAGAGAGAGGCTTTGAGATTTTTATTCTGAATGAAGAAGCACCAAGATTGTGGAGAACTCTGTTAGACAAAGGTGCGAGTCACGGTCTTGTTCCCGTGGGATTGGGTGCTAGGGATACTTTGAGGCTGGAGAAGGGATACTTGCTCTCTGGACAGGATTTCATTTGGCCTCAACTGGATTCAGGAGATTCAACATTGCCTGAAGGGTTTCTCGACAGGGATTCTTGGCAGACCAATGTGCCATTCGGCTTGGATATGGAGCACGATTTCATCGGCAAACACAGGGTTGAGGAATCGATGAAGACAGACACTCCGCGATGGTGGGGGCTGCGTTATCTTGGAAAGGGTCCACTGCCGCGGCCTGGTAAGGCAGTATTTTCCGATTCAGAAGGTGGAGATGAAATCGGTTGGATGACTTCAGGTGGCCCAAGTCCTAGCCTAGGTAACTGTGGAATCGGAATGGCCTATCTCGAGGGTGCATCTGAAGGCGACAAGGTATTCGTTCAAGCCAGCCCAAGAGGTCGAGTCGAAGCTGAAATCGTACGCCCCCCATTCATTTGAGCCCAGTATTTTCCTCTATCCTTTGAGGAGTGGATTGATGAGGTAGCGATTGTACGGCATGTCATGGCGAAGTCTTGCCGCAAGGTCACTTTGGTCTGCTTTTTCTTGCTTGTCAGTAGTCTTGTGAATATTCTGCCACCTGTTCCTATACTCGTGGAAAATGAAGTTTCTGAGGAATACGATATCCTTTCTCGTGAAATGTGGAATCATGAAGACAATGGAATAGAACTCAATGATGCTCAGGAATCTGCACTTTCGTCTACCAATCTCGCACGTAGTGCTGACCCTAGTTGGTCTGCCGCAGGTGGTTCTGAGGATAGGGATTTCATTTACGAGATGGTTGAGGCAGATGATGGAAGCATCATCATTGCAGGTAGTGTATTCGTCGATTGCTGGTTAGGCAGTATTGTCGTCCAGACCAAAGGATTGGGCGATATTATCGTAGCGAAATTGGATCGCAATGGAACTTGGCTGTGGGCTAAATCTACGGGAACCGCAATAGCATACGATGAAGCCAGAGGGGTGGCTCTGGATGATGATGGAGATGTCTACATTACCGGCTACATCAATGGAACCGTGGAATTTGGTGACACTACTCTTGAATCAAATGGCTTTGATGGATATTTTGCGAAGATGAACGGAAGCAATGGTAACTGGATATATGCAATCAATTACGGTGGTTTTGATGTCGATGTAGGTTGGGATCTTGTTGTTGACTCCGATGAGAATGTATATGTTACAGGGTTTTATCAGAACAACACCGTTTTTGGCCCACATATCCTTCAAGGTGGAAACCCATCTTCTAATGAAAAGTTCTTCATTGCCAAGTACAATAATACTGCACCAGAGCCTTGGTTGTGGGCATATACTGCAGTGGGGGAAGACCTATCGGTAGGATTCCAATTGGTATTGGATGATCAAGATAACATCTACGTGGTTGGATATAATACTGGTACAGTCAGATGGCATCAGAATAGTTTCTCTTCCACTGCTACAGGAAATTGGAATGGATTCCTTCTCAAATACAATACTTCTGGATCCTTCCAATGGGGTAAGGCCGTAGGCACTAACTCCTGTTTTGGAACCAGTTGTGGCGTTTACTTCAACAACGTGGTCATTGATAGTCAACAAAGAATCATTGTAGGCGGAAACCAAATTGGAGATGTTGCAATAGACGGCGGTCATCAGGGCATTGGAAATTGGGACATAGCGGTATCTCGCTGGCAGGCTGATGGGACTCACGATTGGTGGGCAGTGACTGGCAGCAGTAGGGATGACAGGGTCCAGGCCTTGGCGGTCAACCCTCAAGATCGCCCCGTGGTTGGTGGGTGGCTTGGTGGTTCTGCTCAATTCGGTTCATACCTCCTTTCTAATGTAACTGGCGACAGTGATTTTTTCATTGCACAATTGTATACTGATGGAACTTGGGATTGGGCAGTTAAGATGGGTGGTTCTGGAGATGATACCACCCACGCGCTCTTGGGATTATCAGATGGTTCCTATATCGCAGGAGGTTACTTTTCAGGGACAGTCGATTTTGGAGACATGCCTCATTCGGCAACCGATGAGGACATTTTCGTCTGGAAATTTAAGTGGGATAGTGACGGTGATGGAGTGCACGATTTTACCGATAACTGCGACCATGCCAACAACAGCGACCAAGCGAATCACGATGCAGATGAACTAGGCGATGCTTGTGAGACCGATGATGATAATGATGGCAAACACGATGCCATCGATGACTGCCAATACGGGGCATTGAATTGGAATAGTTCGGATTTGGCGTTGGATTATGATGAAGATGGTTGTCGCGACATCGATGAAGATTTAGACGATGATTCTGATGGCGTATTGGATGTTGACGACGCATGTCCATTGGGTATGAAGGAATGGACTTCCAACAATGACACGGATATGGACGGAGATGGTTGCCGCGATAGTGATGAAGATCTAGATGACGATGATGACCTGATATTGGATGTAGATGACAATTGCCCTACTATGGTGAATAACGGACAGGAGAATTGGGATGGAGATTCCTTTGGCGATGTTTGTGATTTGGATGATGATGGGGACTTCATCAACGATGATGTAGATGATTGCCCGCTGAATAGTACAGGTTGGGTCTCGGATTCTCAGAACGACAACGATGGAGATGGTTGTAAGGATGACGTCGAAGATTATGATGATGATAATGACGGTCTACTAGATGTGGATGACCTATGTCCTTCGGGAGAGACTGGATGGACTTCGAGTCCTGAAACAGATTTAGATGGCGACGGGTGCAGAAATGATTCGGAGGATTCGGATAACGATGATGATGGATTAATCAATCAATTCGATTCCTGCAAGACAGGTGAATTGAATTGGACTCGTGATGGAACAACAGATGTCGATAATGATGGCTGTAGGGATGATGGCGAAGACGATAATGATGACAACGATGATTACTTGGATATCGAGGATGATTGCCCCAAGGTTCAGGGAAGTGCCTACCTCGGAGGATTGAGAGGTTGTCCTGATTTCGATGAAGATGGTTGGGGAGATACTGCTGATGCATTTCCTCAAGATCCTAGTCAATGGGAGGATGGAGATCAAGATGGCTATGGGGATAATCCAGCACCAGCAACAAATCCAGATAGTTGTCCTTTGGTAGCGGGAACATCCAGCATTGACAGATTTGGTTGTGTAGATAGCGATTTAGACGGTTATTCAGATCCTGATGCGGATTGGTTACCCGAAGACGGTGCAGATGCTCTTCCCGATGACCCGACCCAATGGATAGATGATGATGAGGACGGTTATGGTGATGATCCATTTGGAAACAATGGTGATATGTGCCCTGGTTTCAAGGGCTATTCGATGTACGATAGAATGGGTTGTCCAGATAGTGACGGAGATGGTTACAGCGATAGTGGCTCCTTTGGAGGTCCAACATGGAAGGTTGCTGACGGTGCAGATGCCTTCCCAACAACCCCCAGCCAATGGAATGATAGCGACGGGGATGGTTTCGGCGATAATTGGGCTAATGAATTGTGGAATGATACTCGCAATAACAGCTGGCCAGGTCAGTGGTTCTTGAATGCACAGAAGGTTGACGAATGCCCACTGCATTCTGGATTTGCTGGTGAATATCCAGGTTGTCCTGCAGGCATGCTAGGTTTTGTTCTTCCAGACGATGAGGAAGATGAAATCATTGAGAATACATCTAGTGGAGAGTCTAACACCTTCCTTTACGTTGCAGCCGGCTCAGGAGGAGTCATCGTTCTTGTTCTGATATTTGTCGTCATCAATTTGCTAAAGTCTGGAACTAAGCCAAAGAAGAGGCCAAACCGAGACTCTGCTGAACCTGAAGAGATGGTTGAGTCGATGGATCAAACCTCTTCCTTGGATAATCAAATGGCATTGGAGGCCGAAGTTGAGCAAGTTGAGCAGCGCCCGCGTACCGTTCCATCATGGCAACAACTCCCAGGGGGAGAATACCTGCCGATGGATGAGCATGGCACTAATTGGTATCGAGATAACGACGGTGTGAACTGGTACCAGAATGCAGATGAAACCTGGACAGAATATCTCTGATTAGAATGAAGCATTACTAATGGCTTCACCTAGAATTTCTTCAATACTGACCATTGGTTGATATTCGATTCTGTCTTGTAGGTGCATGGCTTCAACAACACCCCACAATTCGTCGCGCTCATCTGCCCACAATTGAACTTCTGCCCCCATCTGTCCAGCCATTGTCTCAGCCAGTTCAGAGATAGGGAATGACCAACCATTCCCCACAGCTAACGCCTCTCTAGTAGGGGGAGGATTATGCGCGATTTCGGCAATGATCAAACAAACATCCTTGACATGGATGATGTCCTTCATACCGGTTCCATCTCCTGGAACACTAATCCACCCAACCAATGCTTGTCCTGCGAAGTCATGCAGATAGCCGCGCCCCTTTCCACCTTCAAGTGGCATACCATGCACATTACCGAGACGTAGAATTGAGACCGGGCTGTCTTCGGTAGCATTCTCCAATGCTCTTTCCTCTAGCCAGAGTTGCCCTTCAGCGGTGGCATCTCTTGGAGAAAGAGTGGACTTGCCATGGAAACCATCCTCATCGGCTTCTGGATGCACGCGCAAAGAACCAACCAGTATCAGAAACAACCCTTGGTGGCGCTTCTTGGCATCGACGATACGCCTTGAGACATCTTTCATCATGCGAGGAATCTCGCGGTCATTCCTATCTTTTCCCTCTGGTGGGTGTCCTTGAAAATGGATTAGCACCTCTGCACTAGCAAGTGCAGCATCCAATAATCTAGGGTCTTCCATAGCATCTTCAGGAAGTAATCCTGCATCGTCACCCAGAAGGTCCAACAGGTATGGCGCGATGAACCCGTCGTTGCTGGATATGGCGATACGCATTTGTCTCGGGTCGTGTGGGTTGCTTAAGGTTTAGAATGATTGCCATACTGAGTGCTTGATTCGACAAATAATGAATTGCAGTTGCGAATGGTTTGAGAACCCCATGCTAAACGCAATAGCATGGTCATCAGAGTTAACCGAGGTGGAAAGGCTGGTGCACCATCTTTTTTCAGTGGTATGTCTGAAATTTTTCGTAACGTTGTTGCACATAGAAACTTGACTAAACATATGATTTCAAAAGATTTGAAATTAGCTTATCATGGTACTTTTCTTGGTTATGCATGGACTTTGTTGGAACCGATATTCTTGACTTTGATATTTTATGTTCTATTTCACATCTTGAGGGGTGGAGCAGATGAGTTTTTGGCGTTGAAAGTGATGCTTGGAATATTGTTTTACACTTGCTTTTCTAGAACCGTTTCTTCGTGCACTAATTCCTTGGTTGCTAATACTTCTCTGATAAATCAAGTCTATTTTCCAAGAGAGATATTCCATGTGAGTATCATTGGGTATCAGTTGTTAAGGTTGCTAATGAGTTTGTTTGTTATCATCCCGATGATGTTTTGGTGGAAAATTGCACCTACACCCTATATGATGTTGCTATTGCTTGCATCATTAGGGGTCTCAATGTTGGCACTTGGTTTGGGATTCATAACATCAGTGATTCAAGTTAGAGTTAGAGATCTTTCACAATTTGTCTCAATCATATTACGAGCTGGTTTCTTCCTTTCTGGGGTTTTTTATGGTGCTGAACATGTTCCTGAAGAATGGTTAGACCTGCATTTATTGAATCCAGTTGCTACAAATATTGAGTTGGCTCGGAGTGCCGTATTAGGAGATATGGGGGCACTCAGCTTGAAACATATTTCAGTTTCTTTGGTTTCTTCATTTGTCGTTCTATTACTTGGAATGTCTATTTTCAAAAAATATGAAGCGAGGGTGGTGAAGTTTCTATGATCGAAGATATCGAGGCAGTCGTAGCACATGATGTGGTGCTTGATTTCCCATTCTTACATAGAGGCAAGAATTTTGCTAAAGAAAGGGTTACGAGTAGGTTTAAATTGAATTCAGGCACATATCGTGCACTTGATGGAGTTTCTTTACGAGTCAAGAAAGGTGAAGTTACCGCTTTGATTGGACCCAATGGTGCTGGAAAGAGTACTCTGTTGAGATTGATTGCAGGAATACATCCACCAGATGAAGGAGAGATTTGGACTCGTGGCAAAGTGGACTTGTTAGCCGGAGTCGGAGCAGGGATGCAAGGCAATCTCAGTGGCATGGAAAACATCTTGTTGAGTGGGTCAATTCATGGATTAAGTAAAGAACAAATAGAGAATAAGGTGGAGTCTATAATCGAGTTCTCAGGTATTGAGGAATTCATTGACCAGCCGGTTCGAACATATTCATCTGGGATGAAGGCTCGTCTCGGTTTTTCAATTTCAACTCATATCAAGCCGGAAATACTTCTCATCGATGAGGTGTTTGGAGTTGGCGATTATCAATTCAACAAGAAGTCTAGGGAAAAAATCGCTGAGATTATTCTAAGTGATACGACCGTTATTCTTGTTTCGCACAATATGGAATTGGTCAAATCGATCGCTGACAATGCCTATTGTATGCGCAAAGGTAGGATGGTAAGCGATGGGAGTGTTGAATCTGCAATCGAGGCTTATCGTAGGATGGTCTGAGGAATTTGTATGCGTATCTTCCGCTCGGGTCCGAAACTCTCGGAAATTACAATACCGAAAGATTTGATGGATCAAGAGGATTTTTTGTTAGAGGTTGCTGAAGTTTCTTCCAAGAGGTTTACCAATCTAGCAAGATTACAAAGAAATCTTTCAAAAGTGATTGACAAAGAGAATTTGGATGAACAGGTATTGGCCATTTCTCATCTGATATCTGAATTATTCAATATGAATAATGGTAGAGTTATTGCAGAGGATTTGTTTGTTGCCAGCATTAGGTTGATTTCCGAGTTGGATATGCCGCTTGCTCTAAGATTCGGCGAACAAAATCTAGATTTGATAGAATTACGCAAGGCCAGAAGGGCATTAGTGACATTTAATATGCGGGCGAACAACTTCGGTTCTGCCTTACACCTTCTGAAGGGTTTTTCTGATGATGATGAGTGGGCAAATAGATTTAGAGAAATCGTGCAAAGACGGCTTAAAAGCCAAGAAGAATTATTGTTGAAAAGGTCAGATCCTTCACGTCGCTTCAACATTATAGCCCCTTCATCTGGGGGCCCAAGACGTTCCGATCTCAAAGTGGCTTGTCTTCTGGACCGTTTTTCATTTGATTGTTTATCTTATGAATTAGATTTGATTCCCGTTACAAAGAGAAACTGGAGAAGTGTATTACAGCGGGATGACATCGATTTTTTCCTTGCAGAATCAATCTGGAAGGGACACGATGAGGGATGGATTTTCGCTATGACTTCATTCAATACTCCAGCAGGAACTCAATTAAGAGAAATGTTGGAGTATTGCAGGGAAAACAACTTGAAGACAGTTTTTTGGAATAAAGAGGACCCTACAAACTTTGAATCATTCATTGAGGTTGCATCCTATTTCGATTACATTTTCACAACAGATGAAGGCTCAATCGAGAACTATATCAGGAAAATTGGGCATCAAAGAGTATATTCTATGCCATTTGCTGCACAACAACGTATTCACAATCCGGTTAGAAATACCCTGCCCAGCTTGTCAGTTTGTTTTGCAGGCTCTTGGTACTATCGAGAGCATGGGACTAGAAAAGAAGACACGAAAATGCTGGTTGAGGCGTCCACAGAATTTGGACTTGATATTTATGACCGTTTTTTTGGGACGGACGACAAGAATAGGTTTCCAAGTAAATACCTTGATTATATCAGAGGTAGCCTGTCCTATGAGGAAGTCTGCATGGCTTATCGGTCATACAAGGTTTTTTTGAATGTGAATTCGGTTAGAGATTCAATGACAATGTTTTCTCGCAGAGTTTTTGAAATTCTGGCATCAAGTACTAGAGTACTGTCTTCACCTTCTATTGGAATGGAAAAGATGTTAGCTCAACATGTTGATGTTGCTCATGATATTATTCAAGCGAAATCAATACTTGGAAAGATATTTTCTGATGAATTCGAGTCTACAAAAACAGCACATGCTGCATATCGGCACGTGATGAACAATCATACATATGAGGTAAGAATAGAGGATATGTTACAACAGATTGGTTTTGAGAACAAGAGTGGATTCAATGCACTTATTTCTTGTATCACTTGTACCAAAAGGGTAGATTTTCTTCCATTTGTGCTTGAAAATTTCGCTCGACAAAATTACCAAAATAAGGAACTCGTGATTGTTGTTGAAGCAAATGATGAGAGATTTGAAGAGTGCAAGGAAATAGTTGGAAACAGACCTGAAATAAGATTGATTCAAGTTGATTCTGATATATCTCTAGGTGAGTGTTTAAACATTGGAATTGACGAATCAAATGGTGCCATAATTTCGAAGTTTGATGATGATGATTATTACCTGGAGAACTATCTTTCAGATTCGATCATCCCTTTCCGATATACAGACGCGCAGATTA